>DATEPF010000343.1:0-5364 GCA_035273325.1 Pyrinomonadaceae bacterium
TACAGAAGGAATCATCTTATTCGTGTCGGTTCGTGTGTTTCGTGCAATTCGTGGAGCGCTTCTCTTGCTGGTCTTAAAAACAATCCACGAATTCCACGAAACACACGAACTAACGCGAAACATGTTGCACTCGACTCTTGAGGCAAAGCCGTTAACATGCGTTTTTACACAACTTACATTGCCTTCCCATTCTCAGAAACACATCTTGACTGAGTGATTCCCACACGTCCATAATCGCTAAAGAGACATAAAGCCCCCGCAGTCTCCGTAGCTGACGTTCTTCTGTAAGACGCTCACCTGGAACGCGCACCTAATATTCCCGCAGGAGGAAACCCGCTGTGGTTAACGGACAATTGGAAGAAAGCTTGCGCCACGAAATCGAGAGTTACATTGAAGGGCGTATCGGCGGCATTAAACAGGAAATTGCTGCGCTTCAGAGCCAACTTAACGAATCGCTGACGCGAATGCTTGACCGGCAAAGCGAGGTCCAGTTGGACGGAGGTGTTGCCGCTTCAATTCAGGAGCACTTGCGCGCCGCTCATGAGGGTGGCATTGACCTTGCTGCCGCCGAGTCATCGCGCGCTCAGGCTTCGAGCGACATGGCCATCATCAAGGCCGCCATTGACGAAATAGACGAACAGCAAACGCAGTCCGACATTCTTCAGGTGCTGGTGAATCGCGCCGCCGCCTTTGCGCCGCGCGTGGCATTCTTTGTAGTCAAAGGTGATCAGGGTATCGGGTGGCGCGCCCGCGGTTTTCAAGGGACAGTCGGCGACAACGCGATTCATCAAATGTCGTTTCCGCTCTCCGCCGATACCGCAGTCGGAAGTGCCGCGCGGTCACGCGAGACCTGGAGTGGTGCTCCAAATTCTCATTCGGAAGACCATATCATCGTTAACCGTCTGGGCGACGAAGCCCCCGCCCATCTGGTGGCGTTGCCGCTGGTTGTAAGACAACGCGCAGTTGCAATTCTCTACGCCGATTCAGATCGTCTGGACGCCGAAGCGATCAACCTCGAAGCACTGGAAACGCTGGTACGTGTTTCCGCCATGGCGGTCGAACTGCTTGCGTCACGGAGTGGTGCCGTGCCGGCACCGTCGAGAACCGTGGAAGAGCCGGAGCGGGAAGAACAGCCCACCCCGGAGACAGCGCCGAGCTATACCCCAACCGTTGAGTACGACGAGATTACTCCGGTAGTGGAGGGGAGCACCCCGGAACCAGTTGCAGTTGAAGCAGAACCAGTACGGGTGGAACCAACGCCGGCGCCTGCTCCTTCCTTCGTTGAGCCGCAGGATGAAACCGCGCCACTGTCAGCCGAAGCACCACCGCCGGTCGAAACACCTCCGGCGCCACCGGAAGTGATTCGAGCTGAAGTTAGTCCCGCTCCAGAACCACCCGCCGCCCCGCGACGTCGTTACGGAATGGACGTAGAGTTGCCCGTTGACGTCTCGAGCGAAGAGGAACGACGGCTGCATAACGATGCCCGACGGTTTGCGCGCCTGCTGGTCTCCGAAATCAAGCTTTACAACGAAAACAAGGTGACGGAAGGTCGGGCACAATACGACTTGTACGACCGTTTGCGTGAGTACATTGACCGCTCTCGCGAAATGTACGATAAGCGCGTTAAGCCTGAAGTGGCGCAGCGCTACGATTATTTCCACCACGAACTGGTGAATACGCTGGCGGAAGGCGACGCGGGAAAACTGGGCAATGCGTATCCTGGAGCAACGGTTTCCGCTTGATTAGCGACTAAATAATTCGACACTTGATTGGCGGTCTTTGTGACGCGCAGGTGTCAAAAAAATCTCCTACCCTGAAGGTTTGACATGACCGTCATCCATCCCCTTCAGGGTAGTTGTGTTTCAAGATCGCGCATAAAGCGCAATTTATGAGGGAGTACCAAGTTGCCATTTAATTTTCGTAATTCGCGAGTGATATTGATCTTGGTAGGTGTTGTGATTCTGGCGGGCGCGTCCATACCAGCTTTTATGACGGCCAGCTGTTTAACGCGGCCGCAATCATCGGCCGAACAGCGCGCGCTTGAAACCCTGCGCAACATGACGCGCGGCGGCGCGCTACCGGCAGAGGATGTTCTGGTGCGTATGGAAGCCGAGTTTCCCAACTCGAAAGCCGCCGCACTCGCCCGGCTGACTCGGGCCCGCATCAAGCTCGATCAGAAGGATTTTGCGGGAGTGGCATCGCTGCTCGATACCAAACTCATCGCCGACCACAGTGTGCTGGGCGACTATGCGTTGTTGATGCGCGGGAATGCTTTGGAGCAGATCGGACAAATTCCGCAAGCGCGTATCGCGTATGAAAAATTGGTTAATGACTATCCGCGTTCGCTGCGGGCTCGCGATGCGTCCATGCGTGCGGCAAACATCCTGCTGCAGTCGGGCAATTCCACTGCCGTTCCTTTGGCGTTAAAGGACTTGAGGGAGAATGACCATCCCGGAGCCTTGTTGCTAACGGCGAAGGCGCATGAACGTAACTCGGATACAGCAGCTGCGGTTGCTTCGTACCGCCGTTTGTATTTCTACGCTCCGGCCTCGTCCGAAAGTGCGGAAGCTGCGTCGGCGTTGAGCCGGCTCGGTTCGTCTTCAGCAGCAGGCTCAGCCGAAGAGGCTTTAACGCGCGCCGAAAAGCTTTACGACGCGCGAAGGTATGTTGACGCGGCGCAAGCCTACGGTGATGTGTTCGGCCGGTTTCCTGCTACGGCTTCCCCGCAAACACAGTTGCGCCGTGTAATTGCCGCGGCGACAGCGAGGCGAATAGCAGACGCACTTAGTGGCTTGAATTCAATTCCTGGTTCGGCAGGGGATGTCCGCGCGGAAGCGCTCTCGGCCGTCGCTCAGATGTATGCGCGGCTACGGCAATGGGACCAGGCACGTTCGACGATTGAAGAACTTCGTCGCAGTTTTCCGAACAGCCAGTTCACTCCGCGAGCAATGGTGGCGGTTGGGCAGATTGCCAAAGAAGCCAAAAATGATGCGGATGCTTCTTTCTTCTCCCGCTCGGCAGTGAATAGTTACAAAGACTCTATCGAAGTGGCCCAGGCGCAGTTTGACCTTGCCTGGGACGCTCATGAAGATGGAAACGTCGCTGAGTCTTCAAGGTTACTGACAGAACATCTTGCGTATTACGCGAACCGTAACACTGACAATCGCGGGCGGGCGGGCTACTGGGCCGCTCGAGACTCCGAACGCGCCGGCAAACTGGCCGAGGCGCGCGCGCTTTATCAGGCGATGCTGGGGCGTTATGACGCGAACTGGTACGGCTATCTCGCCAAGCAGCGGTTGGAAGCCCTCGGCAACAAAGCACCCGCGCAGAATTTTGGAAAGGACACAATCGTCGGTCGCGCGATAGCGAATCTTCAGACTGTGACAGTCGCTGAAGAGACTGCCGGGCCCGAAGAAGAAAAGCTGATCGTTAAGGCTGATCAGTTGAACAATGTCGGGCTGAATGAATGGGCGCATGACGAACTGGCGATCGCGTCCGGCGCAGCCCCCACCAGTCCAAAAGTTAATTTGGCGATTGCGAAAATCTATCGTTCGTATGACGACAACGTTCGCGCTCTTAGCACACTGCGAAAAAGTTTCCCCGACTATTCGCAGATGAAGCCGGAAGAGATGACACCGGACGAGTGGGATGTGTTTTACCCACTGGCTTACTGGGACATCATCGTTCAGGAGTCTAAGGCTAAGAACCTCGACCCTTATCAGGTCGCCGGGTTAATACGACAGGAGACGGTTTTCATGCCTCGTGCGCGTTCATCTGCGAAAGCCTACGGGCTGATGCAGGTCATAATGCCGACTGCTGTATTGACTGCGAAGAAGTACGGTATGAACCGCGCGATTACCGAAGAAGCGTTGTATGAGCCGCGCTTGAGTATTCAGCTGGGGACGGCCTACATGAAGGACCAGTTGGATAAGTTTGGCCGCATTGAGTATCTGGCTGCCGCTTACAACGCTGGTCCGCACCGCATGATCCAGTGGCGCACGTCACTGCCTGCTGAGATCGACGAATGGGCCGAAGCAGTTCCGTTTAAAGAGACGCGCGGATACGTCCAGGGTGTCGTGCGCAATCGACTGCAGTATCAGAGGCTGTACGATCAAAACGGAAAGTTTCGAGCTGAAGTCGGCAGTCGCGCGATTACACGCAAGCGTGAAGTCAGTGGAACTCCGGCACCCACTCAACAGGACCCGACAGTGATTGAAAGAGCACTTAACGGAAATGAGAGCGGTGAATAACGATGGCGATTTACAGAGTTACAGCAAAGTTAATCATCAGCTTGTGCGTGCTGTCAGTTGCGGTGTCAGGTCAACGACGTGCCGTTTCCAGTTCAGTTGTCATTAACACAGAGCCAAACGCTATTGTTTGGATCGATGAAATTCGTCGCGGTGTAACAGACGCTGCGGGACGTATTGAACTGAAAGTTGTGCCGGGACGGCATGCTGTGAAAGTCCGCGCCAACGGGTTCAAAGAGGCTTCTGCCGCGCTGCTTCCGGGGAGACGCACACTGTCCGTGAAGTTAGTGCGGACGACGGACCAGGCAGAACTTTTGTTTCAGCAGGCGGAAGAAGCGCGCGAGAAAGCGCGCGACGATGCCGCCAAAGAAGCGGCCGCAGAATTGTACCGAGAGACTCTAAAGCTACGTCCGGCATTTCCGGCGGCACGGGTAGGCCTCGCACGTTTGCTGCTCGATCTCAATAAGTATCAGGACGCGCTGGCCGAGATTGATGCAGCACGCCGGGTTCGGCGGATCTATCCGGAAGCGTCAGCGGTCGAAGGAAGAATTCACCGGGAAGCCGCTTTCACTGATGACGCGATTGCGTCGTTTCGCAGGGCCATCCGCGAAGCAAAAGGTTTTCAACCTGAAGCGCACGTGGGATTAGCGAGAGTTTTGGAAGAGCAGGGAAATTACGCTGAAGCAGAAGCTGAATACCGCAAAGCTATTGCGCAACTTTCAGATTCCGAACCGGTGATTTACCAAATGCTGGGAGCGGCTTATGAGAAGCAGCGGAAGAACAAAGAAGCTGTCGCAGCTTATGAAAAGTATCTGGCGTTAGCGCCGAACGGAAGCCTGGCACCCGCCATCCGTTCAATCATCGATCAGCTGAGGCGAGAGGCCGAGGGCGGCCTGGAAATCATTCCTTAACGTAAAACCAAAAAGCGATCCACGAATCACACGAAATAGTTCGTGTTGTTTCGTGGATCGCTTTTTATGTCTTAATTGGCTGGCGGTCTTCGATGCGCAGGTGCCAAATCATCACCGCGGTAATGAAGCTACAGGCGAACGTTCCCACCCACACTGCTGATGGTCCATAACTCTCCATCACGGCTGTTCCCAGCCATGGACCCACA
>DATEPF010000344.1:0-5157 GCA_035273325.1 Pyrinomonadaceae bacterium
GGCCCAGCTTCTCTTCCAGAGTCATGCGTGCGAGCAATGAATTAATCCGCTGCTCAATACGATCCGGGGGAGTACTCTCGACTCTTATTGTTGAGAGCGAGGCAAGGATCGCCAGAACGACGAGCAGACAGCTCAATTTCACCGACTTCATCTGGATTTTTTCCTCCGGCGTTACCGTGAGTGGAATAGGGAGACCACGGCCAGGTTTAGAACATGCGCACCAGCGGCAGCGCGATGTTCATCGGATGCAATACGTTACGTTTCGCTCCATGGAGCGAGGATGGTCGCGTAAGTCCTTGGTTCTATAAACATCTCGCTCCTACGCGACGAAACCGGAAGCAAATGCAAATGGATGGGCTGAACGCCCATCCATTGCGTGAATCCGTCTGGGAGATCAGAAGCTGAATCTAAACTGCAGCTCTGTGACTCGTCCAGCGAGGGCGCTTAAGGCGCGCCCGAAGTCTCCCGTGTTAGTGAAATCGGTATTGCTCCGCCCGCCGGTCTGGAACGGAGGAAGGTTTAGAATATTGAAGACGTTAAAGAAGTTGGCGCGAACTTCAAGGTTCGCGGCTTCACCGAGATGTAGGAAACTCGGCAGTCCCGTCCGCTTGACCACGCTAAGATCTACGGACCGGTAGTTGGGGCCGCGGAAAGAATTCCGCCCGACACCTGCAGGACCGCGCAGACTCGTCGTCACGCAATGGACGGGAAAGTTGTTGCAATCTTCGATCACGCCAAACGCGTTGCGTCCGCCATTTGGGAATAGACCGTTGATAAAGTCCTGGTTCGTCGGATTTGCAATGGCGCCACCAAAGTATTGCGTGGGAAAGTCGTTACCTTTGCCATCGCCGTTGGCATCGTTGGCCGCATCGCCGGGACGATCAAAGAAGCAGCAACCCTGCTGTGGCGTCCAGGGGAAGCCTGAATGGAGCTGAAGGATGCCGTTGATCTGGAATCCGCCCAGGGCCTTACCTAGAAAATCTGAGCGATTGCGGAAGAGCGGGATGTCCCACAGTCCCGTCAGAATAAAGTTGTGCCGGACATCGAAATCCGATGGCCCACGATTAAGTCGCTGATCGCTTGGATCGGTCTGTTGTGCGCCGCGACCGAACGAACTGGTATCAATGCTCTTGGCCCATCGATATATACCCTCCATCTGGAAGCCGCCGCTGTACCGTCGAGTTGCACGCAGGATCATCGCGTTGTAGCTCGAGTTTACGTCGGGCAGCGGAAAGAAGATGCGGTCGAAGTTTGGGTTGCCCGTTAGACGGGGCGTGATGGGCGTTCCATTGGCGGTTGCCTCCTGCACTGCATCTTTCTGGTTGACGCAACCGATGCAGTTGAAAGAATCGCCAGGATAGTAGCGATTAATATCAACGGTGCGTATAAGCTTACGACCCATGCTGCCCTGGTATCCAAGCGAGGTAGCAATGCCGTATGGAAGTTGATATTGGAAATCCAATGAGTAGCTGTACACATAGGCGTTCGGCAGGTCCCTGGGGGCTCCATTGATCTCGATTGGAATGTCCCGCCGGATAAAGCCGCCGGGTAGTGTCACCGGGCCACCAGGAATGAGCAGGCCGCCCGTTACCGGATCGATTCCACCGCGCAGGGCCGGGTTGGCCGGATACGACAATGGATTACTGGGCGAGCCGAACGAATAGAGTATCTGGCCAGTTCCATCGGGATCTGTTGGAGTGCCGCAACAGAGGCCTACGCCTGCTGCCGAGAACGGAGTATTAAACCGCGAGTTATTGAAGAGATTTGTGAAGTGACGATCATAGAAAATGCCGAACCCGGCGCGAATGACTAGTTTGTCCTCGCCAAGAAGGCTCCTCAGCGTTCCCTCATTAAAACGCGGACTCCAGGCGACGCCGAGACGCGGCGCGAAGTTGTTTAAATCGCTATCGTAGAGCTTATCGACTTGGACTACCCGACCATCAATCAGGCCGTTCGGGCCAAATTCGTAGTTGCTAAGTCGTCCTTGAGTTTCGGTGAGAGGCGATTGGTATTCCCATCGCATCCCCAGATTAACGGTTACGTTTGGCCGGAACTTCCAATCGTCCTGAATAAACAAACCAACCGAACCAGTGCGAAAATAGCGCTGGCTGTCGGGCGGTGCACCTGTTAACGGATCAATGTCCTGTGTATTTTCAAAGAAGGGCGCATCGTTGGCCAGCGAGAGTATGTTGTCGAAAGAATACTCGGGACGCGAGCGTATGCGCCGATTGCTGTTGTCCTGCTCGCGGCGAATTTCGCCACCAAACTTGAATGCTTGATTGCCGCGCACCCATGTCAAAGTGTCGCGAACCTCGAACGTGTTTTGCGTCAGGACTTTTGGGAGTGCTGAATCAATACCGTAATTCAAACCGCCACCGCCGGGAATGCCTAAGCCAGGCCCCCCGGTGAAGTTGAAGCCGTTCGTATTCAACGCGGGGATGACGAGGTTCGCTGCCCCCAGACTCTTCACTTCGTCGTCATGAAAGCGGGTGAAGTTGAAGCGTGCCTCGTTGAGAAGTGTCGGCGAAATTGTGCGTATCCAGGTTGCGGTCGCAGCCGTGTTAACGGGCTCAAACAGTATGTCCTGGAAAGGGCGTCCCGACCGGGAGGCCGCAAAATCACTAAGTTTCGTTATGTAGGTGCTAACCGCGAACTGGTTATCGCCGTGAATGTAGTCGATGCGCCCGTTGTATTGGTTGCCCTTAGTACTATTGGGGAATGCTACGCGCGCGAAGGTCACGTCAGGTATCCCGTCGAGAGTCTGTATCGCACCGATCTTTTGACCTTGCGGTCGGTTTATGGATCCAATGTCGTAGCTCAAACCTGCCGCACCGATAATGGGCGTTCCATTCGGCGGCGCACCTGGCGTTAAACCTTGAGTAACGATACGTGGCGCAATTCCGGAAACGCTGAAGAGCTGTGCCGCCAGACTATTGGGGCGTACGTTCTGTACGTATTGACGGAATTCTGGCGTCTCGACAAATAGGTCTTGAAAGGTGGTACTACTTCGGCGGAGTCCCTCGTAAGAAACGAAGAAGAACAACTTATTCTTGCCGCTGAAATAGCTCGGCCCACTCTCGCCAAATCGTGGCAAATAGATTGGGCCACCCAGGCTGCCGGCAAACTTTCTTTCCCAGATGTCCACCTTTTCCGGACAGCGGCTAGCGGTGAACGCTTTACCCTGGCAGATGAGATTGGTGGCAGGAATCGTGTCCGGGCCACGATACTTATTAAATGCGTTCAGTTTAGGAGAGCCGTAGTTAAAAACTGCGCTACCGTGAAAATCATTGGTACCGTTCTGAGAAACAACCTTAACCTGGGCACCTGTGTTGCGCCCGTCCTCCGCACTGTAGCTGCTTGAGACGACCGAGACTTCCTTCACAGACTCTTGATTCGGAGTGACAACAGCTGCGCCACCCAGGCCGAGACTGTTGACGCTAACACCATCAACCATATAGTTGTTGCTTGAAACCCGCTGGCCGTTAGCGCTTACCTGAACCTGGTTCTCTGTCTGGAAGACGCCGGTGTTGGAACCTCCGCCAACCTCCTCCGTGCCTGGAAGAAAAGTGGCCCTGTTGCCGGGTCCGCCTCGTGCCGTGTCGCCCAATACACCCGGCGCTGTGCGGACAAGCGAGTAAGGATCTCGGCCGACCTGTGGAAGACGCTGAATCTCCTGGGCCGTGATTGCGCCGCCCACGTTTGCGTTTTCCGTTTCAACTTGTGGCGAGGCTTCGTCTGTGATTGTGACGGTTGCGGTAACGTCACCAGTTTCAAGAAGAACATCGATGCCCTGGACACTCTCAGCGCCAATCGTGACAGTCTCCAAAACCGACTTCTTATATCCTGTCTTCTCAGTAGTAAGTGAATATTTGCCAGGAGCCAAGCCGGAGAAACGATAGAAGCCCTCGGAACTGGTTGTGGTTTCCTGGGTTGTACTGGTTTCGGTATTGGTTAGCGTGACTTTAGCTTCGGGTACTAAGCCTCCCGCAGTGTCTGTCACCGTTCCCTGAACACCGGCCTTGAATTGAGCATGCACTGCCGGCATAGCAGACAGACAGATAAGGGTAAGCAAAAACATTCGGACGAATGCACTTGCGCTTCGATTCATAATAGGCCTCCTGAGGCTGATAGATAGTTCGCCAGATTCTTCTTGCCCCACACCTGCGTTAGGAGGACGCCAGGGTTAGGGGTCGGGGAAGCCGGTTGCTGAAAGGTGGACAGGGGGAACGAAAACCGACGCGTACTGAGTAGACTGCATGTACAAAATACATCAGATGCAGGATATAGTCGAATCAAAGTTCATTTTCTGTTGACCTTAACCTGTTCAGTATGAAACCAGGCTTCCATGCCGGTAATGTAATTCCGCCGAGACTCTGATAATCTGGTCTTCCTTCGGTATATAGATTTCAGCTTTTTGCGCCGCGAGTGGTTTTGGTTCTGGTAAAACGGCCGGAACCCAGAGTTTTGCGCTGCTGTCCTTAAAGTTGCAGACTTCGTTCCAGTTCCATCCTTTGTATTAGCTAGAATGTGGAGAAGAAATATGTTTTCAATGCGACGTTCAGTTCTGACATCTTTCCTGGTGATTCTCGGTCTGATTGCGGGGGGATGTGTATCGGGTTCAGATCAAACGAACAGTGGAGGAACCACATCCACGGCCCGCAAAAAGAAAGGGCCCAACGAGCCAATTAGTATTGGCTTTTCGATGGACACGCTCAAGGAGGAACGTTGGCAACGGGATAAGGATCTGGTGGAGAAGCGGGCTAAGGAGTTGGGCCATCAGATCTCCGTGCAGGTGGCGAATGGCGACGACAGCCTGCAGATCAAACAGGCGGAGAATTTGTTAACGCAGGGCGTAGATGTTTTGATCGTGGCGCCACACAACGGTGAAGTCGCTGCTTCCATTGTGGAAGCTGCGCACCGGCAGGGTGTGCCAGTGATTTCCTACGATCGTTTGATTAAGAACTCCGATGTCGATCTGTATCTGTCTCACCAGGTAGTAAAGATGGGTGAGATGCAGGCACAGTATCTGCTGGACCACGTAAACAAGAAGCCCGCCAACTTTGTTTTAGTTGGAGGATCGCCTACGGACAACAACGCTCTGCTGTTACACCAGGGCCAGATGAACGTGCTAAAGCCGGCGGTGGATCGAGGTGACGT
>DATEPF010000345.1:0-10910 GCA_035273325.1 Pyrinomonadaceae bacterium
CTGGCTGGCGAGCGATGCGAGAAGCTAATGCGAGAACGCATCAAAGGCGTTGCAGTTAAAGACGTAGAAGCCGACGAAATTTGGGGCTTCGTGCAGTGCAAGAATCGGCACAAACTGCACAAGGGAATTAGTGATCCGAAAGTGGGCGATGCCTACACGTTTGTTGGAATCGAACGCAATACAAAGCTTATTCTCGCTTGGCATCTGGGCGAACGTGGTATGGAAGATACAGAAGCATTTACAGAGAAACTGAACGAGGCGACAAGCGGATACTTCCAATTGACTACTGACGGATTCCGGCCTTACGAATCGGCGGTCTCCTATTCGCTAGGTACTCGCGTTGACTATGCACAGCTAATCAAAGTCTACGCGAGGGATCGCGAAGCGGAGCAAAAGTATTCGCCACCTGAGGTGGTGGAAACAGTAACGAAGGTAATGATTGGCAGTCCTGAACCGCATCGCATCTGTACAAGCATAGTCGAAAGAAGCAACCTTTCGATTCGTACTTCTGTGCGTCGCCTGACGCGATTGACGAATGCGTTTTCTAAGAAGTGGGAAAATCTCAAAGCGATGCTGGCGATATACTTTGCCTATTACAACTTCTGCCGGATTCATTCCTCAATTCGCTGTACCCCCGCAATGGAAGCTGGCATCACTAGGCGCATATGGAATATCAGAGACTTATTAGCATAGCTTATACTTAAAAAGTGTTCGCCAAAGTGGTCAAGTACGCCGCTGAAGGCTTGACACGGCAATCCTCCCACCCCCTTATATAAACCAACCCCAGTAGCGCCAATGGCGCTTATTGGGGATTGGTTCTTATTTTGACTCCAACGCACCCTCAAGATGCAACGTTAATTTCGCCGATTACAATTCCGTCGCCCATGAGTTTGGACTTGAAAGAGTACCACTGCGATACGTTTCAGTTGCGAATGCAATTCGATACGGGAGAGATGAATGTTGAAGCGTTTCTAAGTGCTCTAGCCGAACGCGGAATATCAACGGAAGCGGATTCGGACGGCGTTAGAGACCTGGAATTAGTATTTGGAAGTGACGACCCCTCGGATGATCGGTGTCACGCACACGCAAACATACGCATTTGGAAAGACGACAGCGGCCGAGTCGTGCTTAGTTACCATGAGGGCAAAACCAGTAACGGAATCGACCCGCCGCCAAACGTTGAAGAGGCCCCGAAATGGTTAGGAAACTTCTTTTCAGACAAGTCGTTAACCACACACGTTCATGTGAACTATACGTTTAATCAGTCCTATAGGCCGACCGTGACTTTACACTTTCCCTTAGTAACGTCAGAAAAAGAATTGGCTGGATCAATAGTTACTGGACTAGCGTTTACTTTGCCGACAGAACCAAAGACAACGGCAATTGTTCAAAGTGGCGCTACTGACGAAATTCATCTCTTTTTGAGAAAAACCGTTCAAATTCAATTAAAAGACTTTGTTTTGGCCGCTGAATTGCAGAAGCTCTCTTCCCTGGTAAACGTGTTGATAAAGAAAGCTGACAAATGAGAATCGCCAGCCAAAATACAGCGGACATAGATTTCGGTCGATTCGATCTCGGCCACGAGTGCGCACACGCTGACCTTTTTAGCGCAATGTGGACGTATGTTGAACCTGAGGAAACATCACCGTACTACGGCCCGCGGATGGTCGGCAGGACTTTGGATAAGGCCGAGGTACTAGGAGAAACCGTATTCCTCGTAGACATAGCGCGTGAGGTCTGTCTTTTCGATCTTCAAGCGGCTCAGCCTGCTATTCCAGTCCGACGCCTTGATCCTCGCGAGGAAACATTGCAGCGAATTGCGGATAGGTTTCGCCTTAGAGGGCGAGAGTCTGTCTGTAGGTTCCTAAAAGATCACTGGTTCTTGGTTTCCATTCTGTTTGAAGCACGGAAGAGATTTGACCAATATTTCGGCGCTGACGCACGCGCAGCGTTGGAGTTAATTACAGATCCTGAAGACGACAGTAGCACAACCAAGCTATTCGCCTTGATTCTTACATCTTTGTCTTCCAACGACGCGTCAACCCGCCTTGACCGATTAGATGAGGAATGGTGGTTTAATCAGCCGCCAGACGTAAGACGCGTCCTAAGTATAGACGTGGATTACGTTGATGGCGTTTGATTGGACGCAATATCTCATTCTCGCTAGAACTCTCGGCTCGGAATCTGGGGAATCATCTCTACGATCCGCTATCAGCCGAGCATATTACGCTGCGTTCAAGACGGCTGAACATTTTTGCAAAAGGAACGGATTTCCGCCGACCGACACAGGCAGGACTCATCAGGACGTGTGGGACGCTTTTCTAAACAAGGGCGGAAAGACGTTCACAAGCGTTCACGAAAAAGGAATGCGGCTGATGCGCAAGCGCGTGAAATCGGACTATAGAACCCAAGCAGTCATCGCGTCCCCAATGGTGCAAGATTCTCTTAGAGACTCCTACGCAATCCTTTCTTATCTTGGCGCTAATCCGCCCCCGCCTTAGCAACATACTAACGGAGCACTACCCGGCAAGAAGATGACTTGCCAGTATCGGTTTGGCTCGGGCGCGATATTTTTCGGAATTCAGAAGCCTTGCCCTGCGGGATCAGTTTGCGTCGTAAGGCGCAATGGATTTCTCATTACTCCGTAAGCCGACAGCCGGTTTGCGGATGAGCGAGCACGAAATCGAAGCTTGAGATGCAAGGGTAGCGTGCTTCGCGGTTATCACAACGTGTATTTTTCCGCCGTCGCCGGGCCGGCTTCGTAAGCGCGTGCCTTCAGCAATCAAACTAGCGATCGCATACCTTCTGGGAATTATCACCTCATGCTGTCCTGAGAAGACCAGTAAACCGTTAAAACGGTTCACGTCTCGTGCTCTGCTAACACCGGGCTAAGCCCGGATGTGAATGAGAGCTGCTTTTCGGACTTTTGCAAACCAACTAAACTACTAATGTCGAATCAACAATCAGAACGAACCGTCACCGTTAGCTGGGAAGATCCGCGCAAACTCGGTGAAGCCGCCCGCGGCTTAACCGGCATGGAATTCCTGCAAAAGATCGTCACGGGCGAATTGCCACCGCCACCGATCGCTGCGCTGATGAATTTTGAACTCGTTGAGTTGAGCGAGGGCCACGCGATATTTGCGGTCGAGGCGAAGGAATATCACTACAACCCAATCGGCGTTGTGCACGGCGGGTTGGCGGCGACGCTGCTCGACTCGGCGATGGGCTGTGCGGTCCATTCCACCCTCCCCGCAGGCGCCGGTTACACGACCTTGGAAATCAAGGTGAACTTCGTCCGGCCGATTACGGGTGACACGGGACGCGTAGTTGCCGAAGCAAAGCTGATTCACTTAGGCGGCCGAACAGCCACCGCTGAAGGTCGAGTGATCGATGAGGAAGGGAAGCTTTACGCGCACGCCACGACGACCTGCCTCGTATTTCGTGAATGATCGATCTATCCCTTCGCGAAAACCAGCCGCAAACGGATGGGAACTGATTGGCGCTGGTCCGCTGACCGCTCACGCTAAATACTACGCGCCGAGGATAGGAGGTCAGGGAGTGCCGAGGTGGAGTTGAGCCCGCAAGGAACCCGCAAGGTTTAAGTCCGGCGCACCAAGGATTTCACCAACGATCTCAACGTCTTCCGAAATCAGCAAGAAATTTGCTGAGGATCGGTAATATGAGTAAACTTACAATGGTTTCGGCGTCCTGCGGCGACGTCGAGAGGTGAGCAACGTCAAAGTGGATTACGGCGTTTTAAGGCAATGAAAATGAATGCGCGCAAAAGGACTTTGAATACAGAAGAGAGTGAATCTGATTTCCGTCAGCTGCTTAGGGAAGTTCGAGCAAACCGACTACCGACTGACGCCCTGCTTGAACACGCCGTTTTCAAGAACAGGCTGCGACTGATTACCATGGCCAATGCACGAACGGCGCAGGACGCAGAAGAATTAGCAAACGATGTCCGTCTCAGGGTATGGAAGAACCTTCAGCAGTTCAAACCGGACGACAAAAGGGCTTACGATGGTTTCTTTTCATGGGTACGCGGCATAACCCGCCACGCTTTCTTCAATAGTCTTCGGGCCAATCTACGGCGGCCCGAACTTGATGATCGGCCGATCGAAGACATAGACATTGCCGATCCAAAGACCGACATTGAGTTCAGCGTCCTGTACAAGGAGGTATTGACCGAGTTTGAAAAAAGCATACATGCTTTACCTCGGACACAGCGACTCGCGATTGCCTTTTATCTACAGGGCCACACCTTCAAGGAGATTTCGGAGAAGATGCATGAAGCCGGATTTCGTTCATCACACGCAACGGTGCGCACTTGGATCAAGGGGGGAATCAAAGCTTTTTCGCCTAATGCTACACATCTTCAAGAGAACAGGTCCGAGAATGTAAGAGTAACCAAAATTAGGGCAACCAGAGCGAAGAGACAGTTCCATACAATACTCGAAAAAGCGATTGACTCGGGCGCAGCGGCGATCACGTCCGAAGACACTTATAGTCTGACACTCGTCCGAGTAAGACCGAAGAGGTCGAAAACGAAGCAACCAAATTCGCGGCCAGGCTGGCAATCGGCAAACGATCTATTGAAAAGCATGCAAAGCCGCGAATCCAAGGAAGGCGTCCAAGCTGCATTTGAGTCGTCTCCCGAAGACCTCGGCCGGGCCGCCGTCGAGTATGCGACTAAGGAACGCAACGTACCAGTCAGTTCTTTGACGACCTTCCTCATGGCGACCTCAACCGCAAATGTAGTCGGTAGAGTGATGAACCTCACAAAAGATGCCCCCTGACGCGCCACCGCTGATATATGTCATCGCTGGAGTCAACGGCGCAGGAAAGAGCAGCATACAAGGTGCGGCGATCATCAAGGCCAACGCACGCTACTACAATCCGGATGAAGCTGCAGCCGCATTGAGAGTCGCGGATCCCGTGCTTACCCGGGAAGCTGCGAACAGCGTAGCCTGGCACAACGGCGTCGAGTTGCTGAAAAAGGCAGTCAAGGAAAAACTGAACTTTTCGTTCGAGTCCACTCTCGCGGGCAACACTATTCCCAAATTATTGCGAGACGCAGCTCATGCGGGACGGCAAGTTCGTATCTGGTACATCGGACTCTCCAGCCCGGAATTGCACATTGCTCGTGTACTTCAACGAGTCAGGCGTGGTGGTCACTCAATTCCTGAAGATGTCATTAGACATCGGTACGAACGAAGCCAATCAAATCTGATTGATCTTATTCCACACCTAACTGGCTTGAAGGTCTTTGATAATAGTGCCGAGGCTGATCCGGCAGAAGGGAAAGCGCCGAAACCTAAGCTTTTATTACATCTTGAAAGCGGACGGATTCTTACAGGTTCACATTTGACCGCGACGCCCGCTTGGGCTAAACCGATCGTCGCGGCTGCAATCAAGCATGCCGGCGAACCTGGTTGAGTGATTATCTGATTGACCTGCTATTCATCCGGATCGCGAAAGATCTGGGTGCCCAGCCACGATTGACTGACCGGCATCAATTCTAATCGGTTGATATTCATGTGCGGCGGCAAGTTCGCGACCCACAGCACCGCGGCGGCGATGTCGTCCGCTGTTAGTGGGTGCGCGCCTTTGTACAGGGCATCAGACGCAGCTTGATCCCCACCCGTGCGAACCAGCGTAAATTCGGTCTCGCAGAGCCCGGGCTCAATCGAAGTCACCCTGACGCCGGTGCCGTGCAAGTCGCTGCGTAGGCCAAGCGAGAACTGGCTCACAAACGCTTTTGTTGCGCCATAGACGTTGCCACCCGGATATGGATAGGTGGCGGCGGTTGAGCTGAGGTTTACGATAAGTCCTTTCCGCTCGATCAATCCGGGCAAGAGCTTATGCGTGAGTCTTACGAGCGGAGTAACGTTCGTTTCGATCGTCGTGAGCCAGTCTTCCAATTTCGCTTGGGGCGCAGGAGCGCTTCCAATCGCCAGTCCCGCATTGTTAATAAGCACATCAATTCCACGGAAGGATTCAGGCAGGGCTGACAATGCATCGTCCATTGCCGAGGGATCGCGGATATCGAAGACGGCAGCGTGAAACCTGCCGGCGCCAAATTGATCCTCCAGGCTGCGCAGACGTTCGCTGCGGCGCCCGGTGCCGATAACACGCCAGCCGGCTTCAGCAAACTGGCGCGCCATCGCCGCACCAAACCCCGCTGTCGCTCCGGTGATTAGGACCGTCTTCATGGTGTGTTCTTCGATCGGCCTTCAGGTGCGTACCTCATAACCAAACTCGCCTTTATTTAGCAGCCCCGCGTCGCGATTTCGGAGGAAGGAATTTCTTCGGAAATTTCGCAACCACCGTGTAGAGCGGATCGACCATGTTTGCTACGCGGACCGTCGCTACTTGTGAGGTAAGTTGATACGCGTCCTCTTTGTTGAATCCGTAGTCTGTCACCAGCCAATTGATGAGCTCGACGAACGAAATTCGCAGCGCGTCTGAGATCGGGCGAGCGCTTCCAGCCACCATAATGTGGTCAGCATCTTCAATGCGAGGCCACGCAACCTTCTTTCCCTTTACGAGCTCGAAGCGGAAAGCCACTTCCATCGACGTTTCAAGCCCCGACCCGCAGATCTCTCCATCGCCCTGCAAAGCGTGGCCATCACCAAAATAGAATAGCGCTCCCTTGTAAGACACCGGCAGATAAACTGTTGCCCCTTCACGGACGTCAGGCGTGTCCATGTTGCCGCCGAAACGGCCGGGCCAAAGTCCGTTGAACGCCTCGTCACCCTCGGGCGCCGTGGCGACCCGCCCGAGCATCGGGCTGAGTGGCACCGTAATTTTCTTCATTGAGCTTCCCGGTAGATCGACGGTGCCCGTCATCCGTTCACGGTCGAGACGCCAGACATAGCGTCCGCGCGGAAATACTTCGTTAAGAAACGCCGTGCCGCCGTCCGGCACGAGTGCGCCGAAAGTTCCGCCTTGTGTCGATACAGCGGTGTCGCGGTTTGGGCGCACACGCAGCACATGAACAACCAGCGTATCGCCCGGTTCCGCGCCTTCGATGGCGATCGGCCCAACCTCGCCTGGCCATTTTCCGCCGGCCCGCTCGTACCACTCGCCCCACAGACTTTCGCTCTCAAGCGTGTCGCCGGGCTTCACCGTAAGGACCGGTGGGCGAGCGGCAAATGTCGAATGGCCGACCGTGGGTTTGAAGCGATGCGTCGTCTGGCCCGAAGCGATTGGAGCCCACGCGGCAAAACACAAAACAAGTATCAGAACATTGTGTAGTGACATAGTCGTTCTGTCTCGGGGGCACATTCTAATTTCAGTGTTGGTGCCGAGGTGGGACTCGAACCGACACGGGATTCCTCCCAACGTAATTAAGTCCAAGCGATGGCATCTTACCTAATCTTACGTAACAACATGAACGATTATTTTTTTGGACTGGTAGTCGTCAATGTGATTCGACGAACTGCGAAGCAGCGGATGTCGTTAAGCCTAAGGCGAGGCTGTGGGACGGCAATCATAGGTGAACCCCCGCGCAACCCTTCGGGTTTTCGATGAGTCAACAATACAACCGCTACTTCGCAACTCGTTGAGACTTACTACGACCGCTGCTTCGCAGTCATTAGCTGTTCTGTTACTGATTGTGCCAGACTTCGTTGTTGCTTTCGTTTGATTCCCCAACGATCTCAGTTGCGTCTACATTGAGCCTGAAGGTTGTCGACTGGAGCGAAACGTTGTTAGGCAGGATGCTCTTGGCATCAATGTGGAGCCAGCTTTCTTCACCTGCCGCCAGAGCCGGGACGTTCACATGAGTCGTCCTCCCAGCCGCGACTCCATTGATCTTTCGCACGGTGATAATCAGCCGGCATGCCTCGGAAGGTGCCTTACCTGTATTAACCACACGCACGCGGAGTGCTTTGTTATTGGTGGGCGGAAAGAGAAATTGACTGATGCTTAAGTCCGGTTGGGCGAGGGCCGCTTTCTTGTCGGTGGCCGCACCTGAACCAGGTTGTTGTGTCGCGTTTCCACCACCAAGAGTGCTAATGCTATCCCAGCCAAAGCCTCCTTTAGTGCTTGCCGGGGATTCGTTGACTTGTGTGCTGCTGGTGAGTTCTATCCACCCCTTATGGGAATCCCCCTTGTCCTTTTGTGTCTGACCGCCGGCTTTTCTCGTACCGCTCACCAGCGACAGGAGTCGCGAGCAAGTCTCGTTAGATTGGTACTTCTGTCCGGTTTGGCGGTCGGTCATTATAAGGTAGACGCACGGCGGCCCTTTCTCTCCTGACGGAATTACATACCAGAGCCGGCCCAGATCCTCCGACGAATTCAGACGGCAGAAACCGGCGAGCCGTTCGTCGCCAGGCGACCCGAAGATCTCAACCCAAGTGCGCGAAGCGTTTTCGCTCTTCCCGCAGGGTGGCAGATTCGCCGACGGGTGCCACAGAGAATCAGGAAGGCTTGCCCGGTTCTTAACGCTCAACTTGAATCGCATACCCTTGACGCCGTTCGCGTCGTAAGGCTCCCGCTCGACGAATCGCAATTGCACTGGGAGATCCGCAGTCGCCGCTTTTTCGGGACTGGTCGTCTGCGCAAGAGTCGATGCGGCCATGAAGACAGCAATAATTAACACGAGTGCGATGTTGGTGATTCTAGTCATGATTTGTCCTTTCCAGCGATCTCTATCCAAAGTGACAGTGGGTACACATGCAGTTCCTAACGCCTTCATGGCAATGCTTCAACAGTGAGGAAGAACTTAAACGACCCTCCTCCACCACCGCGACATTCGCAGATACTCATCATCTGCTGTTGATCTTCCCAGCAAGTCAGCGTCTGGCCCGCTGGACAGGTCGTGGCGCAAACGGGCCTGCGGGTCGCTTTCAAAACCGCCCGGCCGCCGTCCTTTTTGACGGCAGACATGGTGACGACCTTGCCGTCTCTCCGTTCTACTTCGAAACGAGCGGGCGCCACGATGTTCACGCGAATGGTCTCGCGCGAAACTTGAAGGGCCGGATCCTCGCCTCTGCGCGCGACCGTGGGCGCCGCGCAAACGGTTGCCGCCATCAGCGCCGTCAAAACGAGCACTCTTTGTCTGTGAGTTTTCATCTGTTCATCTCCTTTCGAGAAACCACCCAACCAGCGTGAGCGCATTGCCCAAATGCTTCCATGCCGGCCCCGAAATGCTTGAAGTCGGGAACCGCAAGATCATTTGTATCCATGCCCTTGGAATTCACGAATACCATCAGCTCGTAATTAAGTCTGCGGTTTCTTGTATCTGCCGCTGCGTGTACAAAACTGACTACGGTTTTGTCTTTAGCTTCGCTGGCACAGGCTTGGGGTTGCAATCGACAGAGAATTTAGCCTTCTCCGACCGTCTGACGCCGCCATTTGGCAACATCACTTCCGCCATCATCCAACCGTTGTAGAGTGGAATCTTCGCGGTGGTTCCAGGGGCCTTAACAGTGCCGGAAGCGTCGACTTTGGGAGACTGTATGAAGCGACGGCCGGTGATTAATTTCGGCAGGTTTTTCTTTACCGGAACAGTCGTCCAATCAGACTCGTAACCATTGTCGCCGACAAAGCGGAACTTGGTATTCAAGGTTTCGTACGTGCTGTTTTCGTCCGCAACGATCTGACCTCGAAAGTTGACGTATAAAGGACACTGTCGCCCCGCCGTGAGTTCGGGATCGGCCTTCACCACCACGGACGCAATCGGGGGAGGTGGCCCCGGAGTGCGCTTGGGTGAACCGGGCGTACGTTTCGGTTCACCCTTGGCGCGTTCGGGCTCTGAATAATCCGTCGGCAGACATCTGATGGTAACGCGCAGATCAGCTCCAGCGGCGTAGCTTCTATCGGGATCGTAACCAATGATGCGAGAGCTCTTACACCAAACCACGAATGAAGCCCGGTAACTCTTACCGAGGACACTTGGATCCAGATTAAATCCGCTGCTAAGCAGGGCTTCTTTGGATTGGCCACCCTTCACTCTTCTCTCGACCTCAGCATTACAAACTTCAACGGGCGAGTTTGTGCTCGGATGGTAGTAAGGGTTTTGTAAATTATAGTAGCCAGTCAGGTCGGGATGGATATACGGGACAAAAATTGACAGCTCGGTCAGTGTCTGGCCACTATTTGCACCGATACTCTTATGCTCACGATTGACCGGTACATTCTCTTCATATGACCCGACTATGATCTTCGCGCTTTGCAGGTGGTATCGATCCTCGGGGCATTGGCCTCTTATGCCGAGGTTGAATCTGAGGCTATTGGGGTTTTCCAACGTGTCATAGACGCCCCGGGTGTGTTTCGAAGAGACTCGGATCTCTGGAATCGGTTTGTTTGTGTATTGACCAACGTGAAAGGCCGGGCCATCTGCCGTCACTCCAGAGCTCGGAATTAAGGCGAGTAACAAACAAATTAGCAGGACGAACCGCGTGGTTTTTTGTGACTTCATTAGTTTCTCCTTTTCGGTCGCGCGTAGGCTTGCTGCAATCCCTTGAGAGAATCTGCAAGCTGCTTCCACTCGCGCTCATCAGCGGTGAGCACTTGCACTCCTTTTGAGCGCAGAGTTCCGATGGGATCAGTAAGAAATTGTTGCGCCGTCCGCATCGCGGCAGTATTCGCCTCGCCGGTACCAAGATAGAGGACAAGGCCAGACTCGCGGAGAGTAATGCTGTAATGTAGAGCTTCGGTGCCAACTCCTCCTTTGCGACCCGCGGAGGCCGTGTCAGGCTTCAACCTGCGCAGCACCTGCGTGAATTCGCGCCACGGCGCTTCAGCGGACTCGGGGACCCGGATACCCTGCGAGCGGAGCGCGCTTACCGGGTCGGCCAGGAATTGTTGACGTTCTATTCCCCTAATCGAAACTTGAATAACCACCTTGCCGTAATTGAATGACAAGAGCTCTTCCGCTTGCGCATTCGCATTCCCGGCCA
>DATEPF010000346.1:0-3131 GCA_035273325.1 Pyrinomonadaceae bacterium
CCTGGATCACGCATCCCATGATCACTTCGTCAACTTCCTCCGGCGCCACACCCGCCCGCTGCACGCTTTCGCGCACCACCAACGCACCGAGATCGGTTGCAGAGAAGCCTTTCAACGTGCCCAAAAATTTACCGACGGGAGTTCGCACTGCGCTGATAATTACCGGTTGTTTTAGTTCGCTCATCAATACTCCTGAAATATTTTGTGTTTACGATTTACTATTTACCACACAAGAGCGATCCACGAAACACACGAAACCACACAAATAGCTGTTTCTTGTTGGTTCGTGTGTTTCGTGGATCGTTTTTGACGCCAATTGAAACTCACAATTCTGAATGCTAGACTCCGCCCTGCTATTCAACCTCGAAAACACTATTTCATTTACTACACATGCAAGCATTGATTCTTGCCGGTGGTAAGGGCACGCGTCTTCGTCCGCTCACCGTCTACACTCCCAAACCAATCGTTCCGATTTGCAATCGTCCCTTTTTGCTCTATCAGATCGACACCTTGCGCCGCGCCGGCATCACCGACATCGCGCTTTCGCTTTCCTATCAACCAAACAAGATCGAACAACTCCTGGGCGACGGTTCTGACTACGGAGTTAAACTGAAATACACCGTCGAGCCGCAGCCAATGGGCACTGCCGGAGCTTACAAATTTGCCGAAGATCTGATTCGGGAACCGACGGTCGTGTTCAATGGCGACATCCTGACGGATCTTGACTTGAAGGCCGTTATCCGCGAACACAATGATCACAACGCTACGGCAACGATCGTGTTGACGCCAGTCGAGAATCCCAGCGCCTATGGTTTAGTTGAAACTGAATCAGATGGTCGTATCCGGCGCTTTCTTGAAAAACCAAAAGCTGACGAGATCACTTGCAATACGATTAACGCAGGGACTTACATTCTCGAGCCAAAAGTTTTAGATCTGATACCAGCTGGCGAGAACCACTCTTTTGAATATGGCCTTTTCCCGGAATTGTTGAAGCGGAAAGAAAGTTTCTTCGCCCACACTCCGCCGCGCACCTATTGGATAGACATTGGAACGCCTGAGCGCTACCTGCAGGCCCATCACGATCTGCTGAACAATCGTGTAGGTCGTATTCACATCAAAGATCGTCGGGGCGATTTTGACTCGGCGACAGCGGCGGAAGTTGACGACCTTTCTATGATCGGCGACGGCTGTCAGATCAAACCTGGCGCGCGAATTGTGAACTCGGTACTTGGTCCAGGCTGCTTCGTTGAAGAGCGTGCGGCAGTCGAAAACTCCGTTGTGTGGCCGCACACCCGAATCGGCACCGCAGCCGTTTTGTCGGGCGCGGTGGTCGGACGTGGTTGTCATATCGGACGGTCAGCGGTTGTTGGCGAAGGTTCGGTCCTCGGCGATAAGACTTCGATCACGGACTACACGATCACCGGATCTAAAACAGAACCGTAAAAAACGATCCACGAATTACACGAAATTCATGAAGAAGAGATTTGGTGCTGTTTCGTGTAATTCGTGGATCGCCTTTATTTAGATGATGGATCCCATCAAATTTGGCACCGACGGCTGGCGCGCAGTGATCGCTCGCGAATACACGTTCGCAAATCTCGAGCGCGTGGCGCAGGCGTACGCTGATTACCTTTTGCAGAACAATGCGTCACCGTCTGTTGTAATCGGATACGACCGGCGCTTCCTGTCGGAACTCTTCGCACCTCGCGCAGCGGAAGTATTAGCCGGCAACGGTGCTAACGTTTCACTTTTCGATAAGGCAGTTCCCACCCCGTTAATCTCATGGGCTGTTAAAGAACTGAAGGCTGACGGTGGCGTTGTGATAACCGCTTCTCACAATCCAGCAGACTTCAACGGTTTCAAGATTAAAGCGCCGTGGGGCGGCAGCGCAGCTCCCGAGACCACGCGCGCAGTTGAAGAGTTGGTTGACGCAAACGCCGTTAAGCGCTCGAACGTCGCAATTGAGCCTGACAGCGATGGCCTGGCGCCGGCGATCGAAAGTTATCGAGAACAGATAGCGTCTTATGTGGACCTTGAAAGATTACGAGCCGCAACCGGAACCGTCATTGTGGATCCAATGCACGGCTCGGGCGGCGATTGGGTTGAAAGTTTCCTCACCGGCGGGACGTTGAACGCTGAGACAATACGCGGCTACCGTGATCCGTTGTTTGGCGGCGTCAATCCGGAACCGATCGACAGTAATCTTGGGGCACTCAAGAAACGGGTTAGCGAAACAAAAGCCCTTGTCGGTTTGGCGACAGACGGTGACGCCGACCGTGTAGGCGCGGTCAACGAACGCGGTGAGACCATGAACATGCATCAAGTGGTCCCGCTGGTGTTGCTGCATCTGGTTCGTGAAAGAAAGATGACTGGCGGTATCGTGCGTACGTTTTCGCAATCAGTGTTGCTGAAACGAATCGCTGCGGCCTTCAACCTGCCGATTTTCGAAACACCGATCGGATTCAAGTACATCGCGGACCTGATGCTGAAGGACGACATACTCATTGGCGCGGAAGAGTCAGGCGGCATTGGCGTTAAGGGTCACATACCTGAACGCGACGGCATACTGAATTCCCTGCTCTTCCTCGAAGCGATTGTGACGGCAGCTGTCACGCCATCGGAAATGTTGACTACACTTCACCGCGAGTTTGGAGAGTTTCACTTTGGTAGAAAAGATCTTCACGTGCAGCCTGGTCCGGGTCAGCAGTTGGTGGGCGATCTGGCGCAGAATCCGCCGGCGCAGTTAACGGGTTACACGGTTACTGGTGTTGATACGATGGACGGTACCAAACTCCTCTTCGACGACGAGTCGTGGTTGTTGTTTCGACAGTCAGGTACTGAACCCGTGCTGCGGATTTATTCCGAGGCGACTAGCGTGGTAAAAGCGCAGGAATTGTTGGCTGCGGGCGAGGGACTGGCAAGAACGCCGTAAAGGCCCGAAGGGCCGATAGTCAATAGCCACGGCCGTTAGGCCGTGGAAAGTTGTACGGAGAATGGAGGCCCGAAGGGCCGGTAGTAAGGAACGATCGCGCTGATCTTCGCTGCCCACTGCCGGCCCTTCGGGCCTGTTAAGATCATGACGATCCGCCACGGCCTAACGGCCGTGGCTATTGACTGTCGGCCCTTCGGGC
>DATEPF010000347.1:0-12713 GCA_035273325.1 Pyrinomonadaceae bacterium
TTTTGATATGACAATCGCCGGCGTTTCAGGTAATCGACTGAGTATTCAGCTTTGCGTTCAAAGGCCCGCTCAGGTGTTACATCCAGGTAAACCGGCAATGTTGGCGTGGGCGTTAGCCATGACAGAAAACGAAAGCGCAGGGATCTGCTGGCACCCGTTACATCGACGAGCGTGTCGTAAAAGTAACGGTCCATGATCAGAACTTGCCGGTTCACCTTCTCAACGTAGAACCGGTAGCAAACAAAAATCAGTATGTCGATCGGGTAGATCAGTGTGCGGAGTCCCTTGTTCCAAACCAGGTTGTACCTGAACCTGGCGGCGCGACTGCCGAAGTTTCCGTCGTATGCGCGTTCGCGCGGTGCGTGGGAAGCCGCCGCACTTTTGCCGGAACGAATGTTCCTGGCCAGATATCTCACAACTGAATACAAACCCACGTCGTAATTCATATGCGACACTGCGACCTTATGGTCTTCTTTTTCGAGTCGCTCTTTCAGGTGATCAACGAGGGTTGATTTTCCAGAACCGTCCAGGCCTGAGAAAGTGATCAGCATGTTATTTCGTGTGTTTCGTGTGTTTCGTGGATCGTTTTTATGCGGACCAAAAAGCGGTCCACGAATCACACGAAACGACTAGATTGTTACCAACTCGCGTTCAACGAGGTTTGGTTCAACAGATTGATCAATCGTTTCACGGGCGCCGTGATAAAGACTTGCCAGGGCGTAGGCCATAACCAGCCAATGCAGTTTATTGAACAGCCAGAGTCCGCTCATGTTTGCGACTATTACCGCGACAAACATTGCCAGCGGTAAGATTCCATGAGGACCGCTACGCATTTTCCACGCACTCAGTCCAGAGAACGCCAACCCGACAAACAACGGTAACGAGCCAACTAACCCGTTTGAGACCAAACCAAACAGAATCAGGTTATGAGGGTTCTTTGTTTCCTCTTCCGGGTGGCCCAATCGCATCCCCAATTCGTACGTGCTGCTGATCGGTCCCCAGCCAAGTAACGGTTTCTCCTTAAACATTTCGAACGCGGTGGGATAAATCATGTCGCGCCGGGCCACGTCCCCTTCTTCGATGGTTTCTTCAAACCGTGCGCGCATGATGTCTGATTGCAACGCCGCTACGAAGAACACGCCCAGCAACGCCATCAGCCCTAGTCCGTTCAGCACCTTCATCATCATCGTGCCGCGGCGCAATACCAGTGTCATGACCCCGGCTGCCAGCGCGATTAATCCGCCGCGAGAGCCGGTTTGGACCAGTGCCACGCCAATCAAGAGAACAAACGGACCGACGAAGAGAAGTGGCCTGATGAAACTCGTGCTTCTGGCGAGAGTAAGACCGACGAGGGCCAACATTCCCAGCATAAGAATTCTAGCCAGGTTATTTGGGTGAAAACCGAAAGCAGTGACACGAACCACCGTGGCGACGTCGGCCTCAACGGCGCGGCTGGCAAATCCCGTTACCTGCAACAAAGAAAGAAACACGCAGCCCGCGGCAAAGGTTAACAATGCGCGTTCCGCAGTTTGCCGATCACGCATCAAACAGAAACCGATCCAACCGAGTACCGTTAATTGCGCCAACAGGAACACGTTCAAAAGCGTCGCCTGGCGGTAGCCTGAAGGCTCCAACAAGCTCAATCCGGCAAAGACGTAGAGATAGACGACGAAACACCAGAAACCTTTCGGCGGCCATCGGAGAAACAAACCCGGCTGCACCAACGCACTCAGAAGCAGCAGACCTCCGAGACCCGTGGTCGGTTCAAACCACCCCTCACCAACCGTTTCAAACGGCAGCGAGAGGACGAACGCGTAGAACAACCAGCGAATGACTCGCGTTGGAGTGTTTGAATTCATTTGGCGGTCAGCGTAGTTGTTTAGAGTACAAGCTTTAGCTTGCTTGTTTCGCAAATAAGCAACCTAAAGGTTGTACTCTGAACATTGTCTGTACTAGGGCGTGCGACGGCTGGCGGTGTTGCTGTAGCCCGAGTTACCGGCATCGTTATACGACCGCAGCCGATAGTAGTAAGTCGTGTTGGAAGTCAGACCTGTGTTCGTAAATGTGTTGACGTTCACCAGATTAATCTTCGTAATCTCAGTAAATGTGACGCCGTCAAGTGATCGATAGACGCGCACGCCGGTTTCGTTATTCGCGTTGTCCGTCCACGTCAGTTTTATTTGGGTGGGCGAAAGCGCGACCGCTGCCAGGTTCGAAGGTGTTGCAGGTTTGACCGTCGCCGGCGCCAGCGTCGTGGCAGATGCCGTATTCGAATAAGCAGTGTTTGCGCTGCCATAGAACGCGAAAATTTTGTAGTAGTAAGTCGTCGAAGCCGAGCGTCCGGTGTTGGAAAACGACGTAACGTTTGCGTCGAGTGTGGCGATTCGTGAAAACGTGATGTTGTCGGCAGAGCGATAGAGTTTGAACCCGGCTTCGATAGTCGAATTGTCTTGCCAGGTGAGGTCGATCTGCTGGTTAGACACCCCCACGGCGACGAGATTACCGGGTGCGCCAAAGGACGCTCCCACGTTCGTGGTCGTCGCCTCACGTGTATTCGAATACGCGGAGTTTCCGTCAGCGTTATAAGCCCGCACTCGATAGCGGTAGGTTGTATTACTGGACAGTCCTGAGTCGGAAAATGTCGTCACGTTCGCCGCGAGCTGAACAATCTGAGCGAAGTTTGAACAACTAGCGCTGGTGCACCGTTCCAACCGAAAGCCATTCTCATTATTGGCGTTGTCAACCCAGCTCAGATTGATTTGGCTCGAGCCGGCCGCCACAGCCGTAAGGTTGCTCGGAGCAGCGGGAGTTAAAGGCGTAGGCGTTGGACTCGGTGACGGCGTGGCGCTTGGAGTGGGCGTCGGACTCGGCGGTTGTTGGCCGCCCGTCGTGTAACTGTCAACCACTACTCCGCGACGCGTGATGAATTCGAACGTCATTGCGTTGGCATTCGCGGTTATTCGCATCGCGCCATAGTCATCACCAAAACGAACGACGCTGCCGGGAATCGCGGTAGTGAAAGAACCCGTGCTGTCACCTCCGAGCCCGTTGGTGATGAATGGTATGCCGTCCTTCATTACCCGCTCGTAGACATGCGCATGACCGGACAACACGGCGTCGGCGCCCCAGGCAGCAAACGGCCATTGCAGGTTGGACCATGAAGTTCTCGACGAGTAAGGCGGATGATGCAAGTAAACAATTTTCCAGGGGGCGGTCGATGCAGCCAGCTTGTTGCGCAGCCATTGCGCCTGCACCGAAGTGCTGGTGATACCGTCTGGCTCGTCTGCGTCGCTGTCGATCGCGAACAAGTGGACTGGCCCACGGACGATGTCGTAATACCGTTCGTTGTTCGGCAAAGTGAAATAGTCCAGATAAGGTTGTAACTTTGCGCCGTTCTGGTTGTCCCAATCGCGATTACCTATCGATGGCCAGAAGCGGTTGGTTGTGCTTCCCGCGCCATAACTGCCGCGATAGGGATAGATGTATTCGTGAAAATATTTTCCGATTGCCCCATCAATGGTTGAGGCCTCGCCGTCCGGATAATTGTTGTCGCCGAGAGTGATTATGAAATCCGGGTTCCAGCTTTTAATAAGCAGGGCAACGTCCTGCTCATTTGCGTCGTTTGAACCGAAGTCGCCGATGGCAGCAAACGTGACAGTTGCGGGTTCCTGCGGCTGCGAGCTGGCGGTTGTTCGAACAATAGACAACAGGACGCCAAAACAGGCGGCGGCAGTTAATACAATTAAAGGCAACCGCAGAGTTGCAGAGAGCGCAAGTGGTTTGTGTTTCATGGAATTACCGGGACTCGAAGACTGTGCGCAGCATGCCGAGGCGCTTCTGCAAGGGACGTCTAACGTCGCCTGAT
The DNA here is from genome assembly GCA_035273325.1 of Pyrinomonadaceae bacterium. Lineage (GTDB taxonomy): Bacteria > Acidobacteriota > Blastocatellia > Pyrinomonadales > Pyrinomonadaceae > PSRF01. Next base: position 3,866 of record DATEPF010000347.1, read on the forward strand.
AGGCCAACAAGTGCTGCTATGCCGAGGGCGAGACAGAACGTGAGAGCTGTCGACGCCGCCCAGATGAGCCAATTATTCACGAGCAGTTTCTGGCTAAGGTAAGCAGATGCGGCGAACATCATTACCATCGTTAACGCGGGCCGCACAGCAGACGTCAAGTTTGGAAGACTTTTCCGGCCGAATCGTTTGTTGATGACGAACGGGTACGAGAGCGTGAGCGATAAGCGTCCCAGAATCATTCCCAGGCAGAGCCCCGCGATTCCGAGACGCGGAATCAAAACGGCACTGAGCCCAATCGATAACACCGCGGCGACCACTCCCATGACCACCTTCTCCCGCAACTCAAGCGTCAGGTCGATAACGTAAGAGTCGTTCCGAATAAAGATGAGCTGCACGATCATCAATACCATCAGCAGGTTGGCCAGCGTCCCCGCATAGTGCTGGTCGCCAACCCAAAGGTGAATGAATGAACGGTTCCAGATCAGGATGGTGGATCCAATTGCCGCCAAAAGCAGCCAGCTCGCGGCCGTCATTTCGCCACGCAGTGCGCTAGCGCGCTCGAATTGTTTTTCACCAATGACCGAGCCTAATCCGGGCATCACCGCCGCCAGCACGATAGTGACCAAACTCAGCAACGTTAATCCCGCGAAGTTGGTCAACGAATAAGTGGTAACTGCTGAGGCCGACGCAACGACTCCCAGAATCAGGATGTCACTGGCCATGATGAACTTGTGAATCGTGGTCCATGCGAACCACCACACACTCAGTTTCAGGAACGAACGGACTTCGGCAAAGGTCGGACGCGAGACGCCATACCACGCGACGTACTTCTTAACGACCGCGAGGAACAGCACGGCGGTCAACGCAGTCAATATTGCCTGCGCGCCTGCCAATCCAATCAGTCCTGCACCGATGTAAAGTGCGCCGATGGTCAACGCGCCTCCGACGATGTTGAGGCTGGCTTGCAACCCGAGTCGCTTGTAACCAAGGTTCATGCCGCGCAGGACTGCTTCCGGCAGTGACACTAGTTGGATCAGCAGGAAGTTAACGACCAGGAGCGCGCACGTGATCCGAATCGACCTGTACTGTTCCGCGGGTACTCGCGTGATGTGAGGGGAAATCCAAATGAGAACGGCGCTGAAGGCCGCGAGGAGCGGTAGAAAGAGCAGCCAAACTCCCATCGCGCTGCCGACGTGACGACGCTTCGTTTCGTCATCGTCAACCGACTGCCGGTTTGCGATAACCCACTTCAACGCTTGCGTCGGCCGGCCGTCGGCGGCGTGCATGTACGTTACCATCCGCCCAAGGATCTGCCAGATTCCGAAGAGGGAACTGCCGAGGCCAGAGACCAGGATGGGCGTTACGAATGCCATGACCCCGCCTTTGACGACGGTGTCGAGCAGCGACGCGAACCCATTCAGATACGCGGTGTGAGTCAATGCTTTACCGCGCTTCTTTGTCACGCGGTTGCCTTCGACTCGCTCGGCAGCCGCGGTCACGTCTAATTCAACTGTGGCCATTCGTTCGGTTATCAACTTTTAAGTTCTTGCCGTTGCCTGGAGCAAAACGGTTTCGGCAATCTGTTCCAACGGTTGCTGGTCGGTGCTGAATCTGAATACCTGGAGGCGGCGACCATTGAACTTTCGTAGATCATTCACGACGCCTTCGAATGAGCTGCGGTAAAGCGAGAGATGTCTGTCGATCTCAGCGTCTGATTTGTCTTTCATGCGGTGCTCTTTCGTCCGCTCGCGAATACGTTGCGCCAGCACATGGTTGGCAGCGTCCAACCAAATAACCGCATCGAGCGCTGGAGCTGCTTTGCTAACCAGGTTCTGCATCGACCCGCTTACCGGCATCTCCATAAAATCACTACCGAAGGCGCGCAATTTTGCGAGAGCAAATACGTTTCCTTCGTCCAGCAGCAATGCGCGATAGCCCTTTGTGCCTTCGCGGTTGATCAATCGCAGCAACGCGTTGTGCTGGATCACCAGCTTTATGTCGTCCAGGTTTAAATGTTTTCGCCGGCGGCAAAACGTGAACAAGTCGGGTAACGACGACACCGCGCTCAATGCCAGCAGCGATAACGGTAATTTCCAAACACTCAATCCCACGCGCATGTTGTTCTTGTTTTGGAGTAATTGAGTCAGGGTAGTTTTGCCGGAGCCTGCGGGGCCGATAATCTCGGCTACAAAAGTCCTGTCGCTTCTCTTGATCACAGTTTGGACCAGATGATGGACTGAGTTTCCGCCATGACAGTAGCGGCGGGGCGGCCAGCGTCGATGACGTAAGCGTTCGTGCCGCTCCAATCCTGCTGCCACAATTCCGTTGACCGTGTGCGCACATGTTGTTCGACTTCAGTCGTCTTACGCTGTACGGCGATGTCCGGATCTACTCGCAACACCAGCAACAGATCGGGCGGCATGATCTCGCGGTAATAGTTGTTTTCCAGCTTCATCAGAAACTTGATGAACGGGTTACGTTCGTGAGGCGCGATAGAGCGAGCGATGTTCGGCCCGTCCATCAGTTTCAGCTGCGGCACTGGATAGCGGTCGCATAACGCGACGCCACCGTTAACCGCAAAACGACGCGCTTTCATGTACAACCGGCGACGATCGCGTCCGGCGCTAACCCAACGCAGAAGTTGCAGATAACCTGGGAACGAGGGGACGTTGCGGCGCGGCGCTTCCCACGCTGGATGGGCGGGCGTGCCCGTAATGAACCTGTAGATGCGAAGTAGGACGATCAACCCGAGGGAGAGCAGCGAGCGGCGAGGCTTGCCAATGTGAAATCTCTGCGCAGCAAACTTCTTACCCAGCCATTTGTTCAGTCCCTGAAGAGCGGTGGTTTTGCCCGAGCCGTCTCCGCCGACTACCGCGATGAGCATCCCGCCGGTAACAAATCGCTTCCTGGCTTTCTGTCTCAAAATGCGTTCACGAACGAGCCGCATCATTCGCCGGTGCACCTTCAAAAGGGCAGCAGCCCCGCGTCCGGTGCGCGCGGATGCGGCCAAACGTTTTTCCAGTTGCTGCCGCACGATCATTCGACGGAAGAAGGTGTTGGGCGAACGCAACGACTCCAGGCACTGATCGAAAAACATGGGACTCAATTGGGGAGCGAGCTCGGGAAGCAGATTGGCAACGTGCGCCCGATCGGCTGACGATTCCAGATAATCAAGTTCCTGTTCCACTGAGGAGGTCTTTGTCTTAAAGACGGACTCGAGCGAATGCTTCAAAACCATTCTCAGCACGAAGAGAATCAATTCTACTTCGGGCGAGGGTACCGGCATCAGCCCCTGTAAGGACGAGTTTTCGAGAACAACGTTTTCCGCGGGCAGGTGATAGTTTTTCGACAGGTCATTCCCGATCACCAATTTGTAATGGACATGAAGATGGACCAGCTTGTCTGCTTCGGCATCAAATCCATAGAAGTTAAGTATGCCCGGAGTCTGGCGATTAGTTGGAGGCTCGGCTTGTTTGAAACCGAGACCACTGATAATGGCGATGAAACGTTGCTTGTCGGCGCGCTGGACCAGTAGGTCCAGATCACCGTCGCCCGCCAACCAACGATTCAGTTTCCAATTGCTCTTCCAGTGACAATAGGAAACCTGTTGCGAATTTAACGCGTCGCAAAGCTTTTTGATGAGAGGCAGCGCAACGGCCAGGGCATGACGATTCTTCGGAACCTCCAGCGCGGGACCGCTTTCCTTTAGTTCGCCAGTTGTGAACGGCAAAACTACAGTTCGTTCCTGCGTTTCGGCTCTTTCAAACCTGGACAGCTCGAAAATTTCAGACATATAGGAGTGTTGAATCCCGGGATCGATGAAGGAGTGGAGTGGCGATTATGCTTCGGCGTACGTTTGGCTTGAATACGGCCGCAACTTATATCCGCGCTCTTTGACGTTGTTCAGCACGATTCCGAGCGTCGGAGCCCCGGCATCCTGCAGCAGTTGGTACGACCGTCTAACCGTCTCGCGGGTGCTCTGGTAACTATCAACCACGAGGGCTACGCGGTCGACCAACGACGACACGAGAACCGCGTCGGTGAAATAACCGACAGGCGGAGAGTCGATAATTATGTAATCGTAAATACGCTCCAGCGATGCGACCAGCTTGCGCATTCGTTCTGTTCCCAACAACTCTGCGGAATCCTCAAACACGGGTCCCGAAGTCAACACGCCCACGCGCCGCTCGGAATGCTGAATGAAGCGGAGCGGATCTCGCTCGTCGAATCCATCTGAGAGAAGGGAAGTAAGCCCGTTCTGATTGTCGAGATCGAAGACTGTATGAACGCTGGGTTTTCTCAAGTCAGCATCGATGATGAGCACGAGAGCGCCGGTCCGCGCCAAACTGAGTGCGGTGTTCACTGCGATCGTAGTGCGGCCTTCGCCCGGAACGCTTGACGTGACCAGCATCGATTTCGAACCGGTCTGGCGCGACGAGAGCAGCATCGAGGTGCGCAATTGCCGGTATGCTTCGCGGAACGGCAGCGGGTCGGAAGGTTCGAGCAATAACTCTGCATCGTTGGCGCTGAGTGAGGTGGAGAGTCGCCTGCCATTGGTTGAAGGAATCGCGGCGATGGCGCGCAGGTTCAATGTTCTCTCAAGATCGTCGGCAGACCTGAACGAATCGTCGAGGTAACCAAGTAAGACCGCGATCCCGATTCCGATAAGTAATGCGAACGCGAAAGCGACGCCAGTAAACAGCAGCCGTTTCGGACCTACCGGCGCGTTCGGGATCACTGCGTAGTCGTTGACGTGAATGTTGTTTCGCATTGAAGCCAACGCAGCTTCATTCTCTTTACTTCGCTGCAACATTCCTTCAAGCAATCCGCGGCTGGTCTCGATCTCCTGTTGAAGGATGCGATAGTTAACCGCCGCTTCATTTTGGGCCAGGGTTTCCGAACGTTGTTGATTGAACGAGCTGCGTAACGCACGTTCGCGCGCCATCGTCTGGCGGTAATGCGTGCCGAGATTAGTTAACACTACGTTTGAAGCGCGGCTGCGTGTTTGCTGAAGTTGGCTCTCCAGTGCCGCTATTTGAGTGTCGATCTCTTTCACTTCGGGCCATTGAGCTGTGAAGTCAACCAGCAGTTGTGCGCGCCGTTGCACGAGTTGCGACAAGCGCGTTTCGGTTTCATTCGCTTCGCGAGCGTTACCGGTCGCCAATGCATCGGCAGCTCCGGGCGCCAGTGCGGCCTGGTAGGCAGCTTCGGCAACCTTTCGTTCATTCTCGGCTTCGAGGAGTTGCCGGTTCAGATTGGTCAACCTTTCGACTACAGTGTTTTGTGCGGCATCAAGTGACAGGATCTGATGGTTCTTGGCGTATTCGAGTAGTTGGGTTTCCTGTTGCTTTATCTGCGTCTGTAAATCGGCGACGCGTTGTTGAAGAATGTCGCTGGTGCTCTTGTTGTTGTCAGTTTTGCGTTCGATGTTTGCACGTACAAACGTTTCGGCGATCTTGTTGACAATCTTCGCCGCCACATGCGGATTGGAATAACTAAAGGTCAGCTCAATCAGACGCGTCTCTTTGATTGGCAAACGGACTTCCTTTACCGGTTCAGCCTTGAGGCCGGCTTGAATCGCCTCGACGTAAGGAGCGAGTCGTGTGGCTTCGGCGAGATCAGCTTGCGAGAGTTCGCCATCCTCCTCAGTCGACGTTAGGGAATCGATCGCCACCGTGGTGTTGTTTTCCGTCGCAGTTGCTCCAAACCAACGCTGCAAACGCGAAGGTGTTCCTACCGGTGCAACACGGAAGTTCGGGTCGGTTTCAAGATTCAAATCCTTAACAACGCGACGAAGTAAACGTGGGCTCGTTAAGACCTGAAGCTGGGTGTTGAAGTAAGCAGGGTCGTTAACCGGGTTTACAACGTAAGTGCCGCCTTTTCCCGTGCCCAACGTCGGACTCGGATTTTCCAAATCGACTTGTATCTGAACGTTGGCTTCGTAAAGATTTGGTTGGCGGGCCATGTAAACTCCGACCAGCGCGGTGCAGAGAAGAGTGAGCCCGACGATTAACAGCCAATACTTGCGCAATGAAAAGAGAAATTCCTGCAAATGCACCTTGTCTTCTGAATGGCCGTTCGAGCCGTTCATCATTGGCCGGTACTCGACTGCTAACGGCTCCGCCATTTGTGTAGGCCGACGCTTCACCAGCATCTTGTTTTCAACGTCCTGTTTTTTCTTCATAAAAATATCGGCTTTGTTCAACAGACCGACCTGTCTAGCGAATGACGCGAACCGGCATCCGGGCGATACCTGGGACCACGCCTTCCAAAATATTTCTCAACAACCTGCGACCACTCGACGTCGGTACTTCCACAATGTCGTTGGGCTGCAGCACGACGTCAGGTGCCTGGCGTTTGGAAATCGCTTTCAGGTTCACAACCAACTCTTCCTTGTTAATTCCGTCCGGCCGCTGACGCAGAATGCGCACCCGATCGCTGGCTGAGTCAGGCAATGTGCCACCGGCCATTGCAATCGCCTGCGAAAGAGTGACGCGCTCCCGCAGTGGAAAATTAGAAGGCCGCATCACATTGCCGAGCACGTAGATTTGTTCGACCTCAAGCACGGTGATTACGTCACCGGGTCGCACGAAAGGATTCGACCGGGCGTTACCGGCCAGCGTGTCGTGAAGTTTGAAGACACTGAGGCCGAGCTCTTCACTGGTGCTCGGTCGGGACGTCTCACACGAGCGGTAACTTCCGCTGTGCACGACCTGAACGTTACCGCCGGCGCGTTCTGCCGGCCCACCTGCAAATGAAAGTAGATCAAGTAGACGGATGCGTTTTTGAAGTTGGAACCGGCCGGGCGTGTTTACCGCGCCGATAACAGCCACGGGACGTGAGTGATACTCCTTGATAAATACATCAACCTGCGGATTTCGCATCAGTGGTAAGTAGCGCGTTGCGATCTCTTTCGCCAGCTCGCCTTCCGTCTTGCAAGCGGCTTGAATGTCCTGTTCGATGAGCGGCATGCGAATAGTGCCGCTTTCTTCGACTCGTAACGCTTCCCGCGATAAATCAGGAAGTTTGTACAGGCGAACTTCCAGGACGTCGCCCGGGCCAATCCGATAACGTTCGCCGCCAATTGTGGCGCGGGGCGCCGATGTTTTGACCAGCTTCAACGGCGAAGGCGCAGCTGATTTTGGGCGGACGAGTGTTTGACGCTGCTGTGCGGCCGCGCTTGCGGCGAGTGTGATGATCATCGCGATCAGCACGAACGTCTTACGCATCGAGTTAAAAGTCACCGTTGCTTGAATTCTCATTGACGCTGAATTTCCTGAAAAGCTGTTCTTGTGTTTTGGGTAGCCTTCGGCCACAGCGCACGGTTTACGTTTCCTGAAACGTTGTGCGCAATGACCCAAAAAGCGGGAAGCCTCTGTCCGGAGGCGCGGTGTTGTTCATTTTTGAACGTTCAACAAAGCGTGAATTGCTAAAGATTTCGCGCTCTGCGGTTGTAGTTCTTCGAGATTTAATAAACCCGCAATAAACGCGGTACTCCAGCATTAAGTTGGTGTGACAGTTAGAGGTTGAGGAGATTCCTGAAATTCCAGCTGGGGAAACGTCGGTTACCAGGAACCATTTTGATCTGAGATCTGAGATTTGAGATTTGAGATCTGAGACTTGAGATCTGAGATCTGAGATCTGAGATTTGAGATTTGACAGATTTGAGATTTGACAGATTTGAGAAATCTGAGATCTCGGACTGACGAATCACACGAATGACACGAACCGGTTGAACTTCGACTTTGAAGGAAAGGCGATGTCGAAGATCTCTTTTCTGGCAACAGTCACTATTTCCAACTTTCTATGTAGTACAAAAGTATCAGGCCGTTAGCGGAAGCGATGTGCGACGTTGAACTTACGGCGTTCAATTTTTGAATAGCCGTAACGTCGGAAAAACTATGGTCACATTAGTGCAGGATCTAATTAGAGTCAGAGACGATGGCGCGCGATCGCTTCAGCGAAAGCAATCGAAAGACAGTTATCAATATCTGTCGCCGATGCCACTCGAGGCGTGTATTCACGAGTTGTTTGAAAAAGAAGTCGAACGAAATCCCGGCGCTGCCGCGATTCTTTTCGCGGAAACCCAGTTGACTTACCGCGAGCTCAACAATCGCGCAAATCAGCTAGCACGGTTCCTGCGTCGCTTTGGTGTTGGTCCAAACTCACTCGTAGGACTTTGTGTTAACCGCTCACCTGAAATGATTGTTGGCATTCTCGGCATCCTAAAGGCAGGAGCTGCGTATGTGCCGATTGATCCGGACGATTCGCATGAACGCTTGTCCTTCGTAATGGACGACGCCAATATTTTCCTGCTGCTTACCCAATCGCATCTGCTGGATAAACTTCCCCGTCACAACGGACCACGGCTTTGCCTGGATTCGGATTGGGACATCATCGCTAAGGAACGCAGGGCCAACCCGGCCCGCCGCGCATCGACGCGCAACCTGGCTTACGTGATCTACACCACTGCCACCACGGGATTTCTAAAAGGTGTGCGCATCTCGCATCGGGGATTGGTTAATTACTTGAGTTGGGGTGCCGAGGCCTATGAGGTGGTGAAAGGCTGTGGTTCGATTGTCGATTCTTCAGTGCCTTTTGATCTGGCAATCACACGAGTGCTGGCGCCGCTGATGGTGGGTAGAAGCGTGATTTTGGTTACCGAAGACTGCTACATAAACTGCTAGGCGCTTTTCACGGCCCGCGCAAGCGAAACTACTCAGCCACAGATGAACGCGGATAAACGCGGATCGGAAAAAGGGATAAGACGAAAAGGGCAGACCTAATTAGACTCTGTTTATTACTTTTAGGTTTTATCCGCGTTTATCCGCGTGCATCTGCGGCTGGT
>DATEPF010000348.1:0-19984 GCA_035273325.1 Pyrinomonadaceae bacterium
GTGTTCATTATCAACTGCGCACGGTTCAGTAATCCCGTAGGTGCTGATCGCATTCCTCACACTCTCGACATCCGTGTCGGCCTCATATCGCGGCATGTGCACCGCCACTACGCGCAGCTTCTGATCTTTCAGGTCGTCACGCCACTGCGAAATGCGAGACATATTTTCTTTGCACATCCCGCAACTTACTGACCAGAAGTGAACAAGGGTTGGGTGACCTTTGACATCGGCTTCGGCATGCGCCTGCGTACCGTTGAACCACTCAGTCGCGCCGACCAGCGACGGCATCTCTGTTCCAATTCTCATTCCCATACTCTAAGTCCAAAGTCCAAAGTCGCAAGTCCAAAGTCCCGGAAGAAAGTCCAATGTCCAATGTCCAATGTCTGTGTTGCCAAAGTTGGATGGCTCGGGCTGTTTTAATTAGTACCGACCCCACACAGACTTTAGACCTTGGACCTTGGACCGCTTTTTATGCGTTCAGAGTTTTCTGGCCTGGCTTCCATTCAGCCTGGCAAAGGCCACCCGTTTGCAGCGCCTGAATCACGCGCAACGTCTCTTCGGCTGAGCGTCCGACGTTCAAGTCATGGACCACTTTGTAACGAAGGATGCCTTCCGGGTCGATGATGAAAAGACCACGCAACGCGATGCCCCGGTCTTCAATCAACACACCATAATCGCGCGCCACGCTCTTGGTGGCGTCGGCTGCCAGGGGATACTTCAACCCTTCCACGCCGCCTTTGTCGCGCGGTGTCTTGATCCACGCTCGGTGCGAAAATACGGAATCGGTTGAAACACCAATGATGTCTGCCCCGATACCTTCAAAATCCTCGTAACGATCGCTGAAGGTGGTCAGCTCGGTTGGACAAACGAACGTGAAGTCCAACGGGTAAAAGAGAACTACCAGCCATTTTCCTTTGTAATCGGAAAGCTTGACGTTCTGGTTCAGCTTCTCGAGGTCTTTCGTCGAAGCCATATCGAAATCGGGCGCCGGTTGGCCCACCATTGCTTTTTCCATTGCTACTGCTGTTGCTGCTGTCATGAATCCTCCAGGTTGATTTTATTATTTCTTCGCTGTCGCGCTCCGGCGACTTCCTTCATTGCAATCCGGACACAATCCTCGGAGCGTCAGTTCAACGGACTGAGGCTTAAATTTTGATTTTCTGGCCGCAGCCTGAATCAGTTCTGCGGCTTGCGGTAATTCGAAGTCGACCAGTTTGCCGCACTCGTTACAGATCGCGTGATCGTGCCGGTGTGTCATGCGGTCGTACCGGCTGGCGGTGTCGCCAAACTTAATTTCGCGCACAAGTCCAGAATCTTTCAGATAGCGCAGCGAGTTGTAGACGGTGGCATAACTGATCGAAGGCAGACGCTCGCGCGCCGCTTGAAAAATTTCGTTTGCCGTCGGATGCTCGCCGCTGTCGCGTATCGCCTGCAGAATCGCCTGCCGCTGCCGCGTCAGCTTCTCCGGCTTCTTGTCCTCAATTACCTTTGCCATGAATTGAATTTAGACTAATTCTAAAGTTAGCCGTTTGTCAAACACGCGGAGTCCGTGATGAGTAATTAGCGGAGATGTTCAGAGTCCAAGCTTTAGCTTGCTCGCTTGCCGCCAGCAACCTAAAGGTTGGACTCTGAACGTCTCCGCTAATTCGTGTCAGTTGGTGTATTTCGTGAATCCGTTTTTTTAGTCTGCAAAAGAACGATCCACGAAACACACGAAATAGCACGAAGCAACCTGCCATTCGACCTGAAGGCAAAGCCATTTGTAGTCACCATATCCAGCAGAAGCCGCGGGATAAAGCGGTTGTTTTGTAAACGGATCAGCGCAATCTCCCGCCCGACGCGCTTAACCCTGTTTCGTCAATGGCTTACTACGGCTGCCTGAATTTGACTTCCGTGGCCTCTTATTTGAAAGAGATTCGATCAAACTGTTTTGTAGTAAGAACAGATTGAACAGGAGGGTGATGGCTGGGGCCCCAGCAATTCACTGCTTCGGTTTAGCCGACCAGAATCAGAGGGCGACTAATTCGTAGTCCGGACCGGGACGCGCAAATCCTTCTCTATCAGCAAACTGCGCGTTGGGAAGCGTGTTTCTTTCGCTGGCCGATCCATCACGTGAATGCCGAGTGGCGACAACCAATTTATTGATTGTCAGCACATCAGGCTTTGGGAACAAAGAACCTGGCTGCCAGGGCCCGACGGCAGACGTTAACTAAGGAGAGCGAGATGAAACTATATAGATCGATAATGCTAAGCATAGTGGCGTTCGCGCTCACTGTGGGAGTATCAAATGCTCAAGTGCAGCAGAAAATTTCCGAGGAACAACTAACAGACCTTCTGGCTCGCATTGACAGCAGCACTGACCGCTTCACGAAGACTGCGGACAGGGCGATGGACAAGGCAGGATTTGACGGCACGGCCAGGGAGGATGACCTGAATTCCAGCCTCAGCCGCTTAAAAATGGCAACCGAAGCATTAAGGAGCGACCATTCGGCGCCAAACGCCAAGGCGAACTTCGAAACCGTGCTTCACTATGGGGTTGCTATCGAGAATTTCTTAAAGCGAAACCCGCTGGACGGTGTGCAAGACGATTGGAAAGCTTTGCGGTCGGAGCTCGGCGACCTGGCGCGTGGCTTCAACATCACCTGGGACCAGGGGCATGCCTTAGGTGCTCCCATAGGTGAAGCGGACGTCAAGAACCTGTTGCAACACATCGAAGATAAGGCCGATGCGTACAAACTGGCGCTCGACGCGGCGCTCGACAATTCGGTCTTGAACAACACGAATACTGAAGACGAGATTAACCGCATTAACAGTGAATTTCGCGCTGCGGCCCGCCATCTCGAAAATAAGCGCAAAGACAAGGACAGTGCTCAGGGCGCGGCCAAAGATGTTCTCGTCAAAGCCAAACGGATTGATGAGTTCCTGCAAAAACACAATTCAAAACTGACGGCGGAGGTGCAGGATTCCTGGGGAGCAGTACGGAGCGACCTGGAGCGGCTGGCCCGGCTCTACAGCATTGCCGCGAATATGTAGTGAACTCCGGCAACAAGTTGTTGAGCGGTGCCTGGTGGGTTCTGTCCAATAACTCAAAATAGACGAGGTCGAAGTCAGATCTATCGAAACCAGACTTTGCATGAGGGGCAAAGTTTAGAACGATCTGACAAACGAAAGGCAGGGTGCGGGGAACCCTGCCTTTTCGTTTCATGAGAAGCCTCAGCCTCTGCGGAAACTCTTCGCGGACCACTCGGCCTGGCAGACGGCGGCTCTGCCGCAACCGGTGCGGAAAGGCTCTGCCTTTCCGGAAAGCTTCTTATGTCAGGGAGGCTACGCCTCATGTTTTCGCAGCCGGCAGGCGTAGCCTTAAGTAAGTAGAACCGTTATCGGAAAGGCACAGCCTTTCGCACCGGGCCCGGCACAGCCGCCAGACCTTTCGTTTACGACACGGTGAATCGCTTGAAAAATCATTGCAAGTATTCGTGTTGTTTCGTGTGGTTCGTGGATCGCTTTCCGGCATAACTAAACTCTTGCATTCTCTAAAATCACGCCCTCACGATGCACTATTGACACCACACGGTTCGCGCAATAGATTGCGCGCGAATTTTAATAGTTAAATCGTTTGCGCTCCTCTCACCCTTAAACCTGCGTCGACGAATCGCAATTTCATAAAGCCTGCTTTCGATCCGCTTAGGCTCGCGTCGATTTCTCGCATCCTTCGCTCGACGCATTCTCAAAAGCCGGAGTGTGATCGATGCGCGATGGATGTGAGGTCAGTACCACCTGCGGTAGCGGGTGGGTCGTTTTCCGAAGTTGCTTGTCGTTGCTTCTTGTCTGGACGTTAATCAGTGGCATAGCCGCGCCGCGTGTCGATGCTGCCGGCAGCTGGCTAATTCAACTCTCTATTGCACTGCTGTCTGTTCAGAACCCTGAACAACCAGAGACTCCTACCGACGCAGTTCTCTCTCGAACGCGTCCTACACTCAACAGCGGGCGTATCGAGGGAAGCCTGCGAGTGCTCAAAGCCGAAGCATTTTCTATCGGACCGCAAACAACACTCACCGGGGATCTCTTTTTGGCAGGCACTGCTTCACTTCAATCCAGCGAAGCCATTATCGACGACGGTGGGCCAACATCCCCGGCTTATGCAGTTTCAGTTACCGGAGTGACCGGCAAAATCCACACCCGCTCTAAACCGATCACTCTTCCCAATGACTTTCCATCATCTGTTCCCGCGCCGACCGGACTGCGCACGATCACCGTTCGCACAAAGTCAGACGTCGCGGCGATTGGCGACTGGCAAACAGTTCGCGATCTAAACCTGACTCGCGCCGGACTCAGCATAGACGTACCCCCCGGCAATTACGGCACGTTCACAGTCAACGGCAACAGCCGTCTCAACTTCACCGCCGGAACATACAACTTCTCGAACACCTTCAATCTTGACGGCAGCGCGAGTTTGCAGACTACGGGCGCCGTGACCATCAACGTCGCAGAGAACCTCACCATAAACAGCGGCGGTGTTGTGCTGGGTAGCTACACTTCGCCGGGCGATGTGCGTCTCAACGTCCTCGGTTCTTCAGTGAACATCAACGGCAGCAGTCAGGTAGCAGCGCTCGTGCGTGCATATAACGGGACTGTCACGCTCAACGGGAACTCGAATGTGCGTGGCCAGGTAATCGCAAACAGCTTCACATTGAATGGCGGGAAAGTTGTGGGCGCAGTTTGGCCGGTGCGCTCCGCAAACGGCCTGACACTATTCGGCCCGCGACGTTTCGATCGAACCACTGGGTTGCCGAATCAATATCTGGAACAGTTTTCGCTGCCGGCGGGGACCACGTTTCCTTTTAAGCTTCAAATACAGAACGGTTCAACCGATGGTGCAAATCGCGTGTCAAGCGCCACGATCAAGCTTAACGGCGCGGAAATACTCATCCAGAGTGATCTCAATCAAAATGTGGCGACCATCGAACGAACAGTTGATCTGAATGCCACGAATTCTCTGGAGGTCCGTCTAAACAGCAATCCCGGTTCCTACCTGATCATAAATATTTCTGCACAGACCACGCCGGTTGACATCACCCCGCCGAGCGTTTCCATTACCGAACCTCGACCCGGAATTGAAACCACAAGCAGCTCTATCGACGTTAGCGGGACTGTTTCAGATTCTGGAACCAACGCGTCCGGCGTCGCACACGTTTACGTCAACGGCCTGGAATCCGATATCAATCTCGATCAACAGACATGGTCTATCGCCAGCGTCCCGCTCGAGCTTGGCGATAATGAGATAACGGTGCGCGCTGTCGATGCCTACGGCAATGAATCTGCCGCCAGCATCAACGTGACACGCGAAAGTCCCAATGAAGCTCCCGTAGTGAATGCCGGGAATGACCAGACCTTTGCCTTGCCGTATGACGCCTCATTAACGGGCACCGCGTCTGACGATGGTTTGCCTTCCGCCTCGACCCTGTCGTTTCTGTGGAGCGTGGTCAGTCATCCCGGGCCGGTCGTGTTTGAAAATCCAACCAGACTGGAAACGACCGCCACTGTCGAATTGCCCGGGACCTACGTGCTCAGACTAACGGCCAGTGATGGTGAACTATCAACCAGCGACGAGATCACGCTTACCGTTCAACCAGAAAACCAGCCACCAACAGTAAACGCGGGTTCCGACCAAACGTTAGCACTGCCGAGAGTCGCTACTTTGAATGGCACGGTTACCGACGATGGTTTACCCGAGAGCAGCACGTTGAGTTTTTTGTGGACGCAGGCGAGTGGCCCAGGTATCACTGTTTTCGAAGCGCCAACATCGAACGAAACAATCGCCTCATTCGCAGAGCCCGGTACTTACGTGTTGCGTTTGAATGCCAACGACGGTGATCTATCTGCGAGTAGTGACCTAACTATCACCGTGCATCCGGAGAACGCGGCACCCATCGCCAATGCAGGACCAGATCAAACAATCTCTTTGCCATCCGTGGTCCATCTCAACGGCTCCGCAAGTGACGACGGGTGGCCGTACGGAAGCACACTCACTACAAGTTGGAGCCAGGTCGAAGGGCCCGGCTTAACGACGTTTGCTTTTCCAACGACAACCGTGACTGCGGCCAGTTTCAGTGTGCCCGGAGTTTATCTGTTGCGCCTGACTGCCAATGATGGCGAATTGAGTTATAGCGATGATGTAGTAATCACAGTCACACCACCGAATCAGGCGCCCCTCGTTGCCGCGGGCGGCGATCAAACAATTGGCCTTCTCCTGGGCGCAACAATGGCAGGAACGGTAACCGATGATGGCCTGCCTTTGGGCGGTAGTGTGTCCGTTGTTTGGTCGAAAGTAAGTGGACCGGGACCGGTTGCGTTTGCAGAGGAAGGGGCAGCGAACACGTCAGCGCATTTCAGTGTTCCCGGCAATTACGTCCTGCGGTTGACTGCTAATGATGGGGCCTTGTTCGCGAGTGATGATATTGCGTTGCAGGTAATCGATCCACGTGCACCGCCCATCGCTGATTTCGTGACGCCGCAGTCCAGTGGCGCGGTTGGGGGATTTGTAATCGCTTCCTCAGGCGCTCCCAGCGGCGCTTTCTCACCAGACCGGGTTCTCGACAACAGCGTTTTCACTTCCTGGACCACTAATGGTCTAACCAATCAGTTCGTCACGATCCAGTTTTACGATCAGCAAGGTGTTTATATTGATCGGGTTCGACTGCAATCGGAACAGGGAAGCGTTAGCCCCTCAGCGTTAAAAGATTTCGAGGTTCAAATTTCGGCGACGGACACAGACAACTTCAATACGGTGCTGATCGCGTCTTACGTAAACAATGGACAGCTTCAGGAATTCGTCCTGCCGGGTGGGCCCGCACGAGCCCGTTTCATCAAGCTTTTGCCGAAAAATAATCATGGCGCCTCCGGCAATATTCAGATTGCTACCTTTAATCCCGTTGCAGTCGGGAGCATCGATTCGATCATTTCTTTGCCTGGGAACGTAAACGCCGCGCGCAGCCAATCGCCAGCGCTCTACGACAATGGGGCAGTCATTCACAGCTTCAGTTATGGCAGCGGCGCCAACTCGGCAAACGGCTTACAGGGATATGCGAACGGCGGGTGGACTACCACCAGCACGAATAACGAGTCTGCAATCATTCAGCTCGGTAGCAGTGAGCCCCACCTTATTCGAGGTGTGAAGCTGGCGACGGGGTTCGACACTAAAACGACCGCGGTAAAAGATTTCGAAGTTTGGATTTCCACAACCTCAACTGAACCTGCAGCATTTTCTAAAGTCTTAACTGCCACAGCGCCGTTCGTGGCGCCTGTGCAGACTTACCTGTTTCCCGGTGGTCCAACCCCCGCGCGGTTCATCAGGTACGTTCCACTCAACAATCACGGCGGTGGCTTGACGATCCATACACCGATTTTTGATGTGCTAAGTGACAACGGGGCGCGCGTCGTCGAAGTGTCAATCGAATATCCTCACGCGCCGCGCCCGGCGGAGGCTGCTTTTGATGGCGACGCGAATAGCGTCTGGCTCGCCCCGATTACAACGGGTGACTACATTTCAGTTAAGACTGCATTGGCCGGCGACCGGGTTCATAAGGTCTATGGTTTTCGCATTCTGCCCGTAAATGATTTCGGTTCCGGTCAGCTGGGACCGAAAGACTTTGAAGTCCGGGTGTCTACAACTACGACTGAAAACAGCGCCTTCAATACGGTTCACGCCGGAACTTTCGCCGGCACGTTTGGTGGCGGGTTCCAGGAAGTGATTCTGAGCGAACTGGTAGAAGCGAAGTATGTTCAATTCGTTTGGAAGAGTGGATATAACAATTCAAACATTGGAGTCAGAGAACTTGAAGTTCGAACTGCCCCGGACCGTGGCTCCGCCGTGGTCGGCGTCTCAAGTCAGACTGACGAGGCGAGCAATTGTATCGATCTGGACCCAACAAATCAGTGGACCACAGCTTCCGGACAAGTCACCAATCAATGGATCAAGTTGGTGTTGCCGAGAGCCGAGCTATCAACTATCAATCACATCGCCTTGCGTCCCGCGATTGCCATCAACGGATTGTTCGGAGCGCCGAAAGATTTTGAGTTTCAGGTTTCGACTACCGATGCCGCTGATGCATCGTTCTCGACGGTTGTAACGGGAACACTTGCGAACTCCAACCAACTACAAGACTTCTACTTCGCACCTGCTGCCGCACGCTACGTTCGGTTAAATCTGAGGAACAGTTATTCGGCAGCTCGTATTGGCCTGGCGAGCTTTTACGTTTTCTCCTCCACGGACGTGGGCACCACGGTGCAGTTCTTCGACCAATCGACTGACAGTGATAGCGCGATCGTAAACTGGCAGTGGAACTTCGGAGACGGATCATCCAGCACAGAACAGAACCCCTTACATACTTACGCTGAACCCGGGACTTATCACGTCTTCCTCACCGTCACCGATAACACCGGTCTGACAAGCGCTAAATCAGCGTCATATAGCGTTAATGCGCCACTCGCAGTTGCTTTTACTAATTCATCCGTTGTCGCGTATGAGGGCGGCGCCTCCATTCGTTTCACTGACATCAGCGGCGGCTTGCTTCAACCAAACGCGCTGCGGCAATACGTCTTCGGCGATGGCGGCGCAATTTCTCAAAACAGTTTTCCCACGCTTTATACCTACGCCGACAGTGGCGTGTTCAATGCCCGGCTGAAGATTGGCGACGCGCTGGGAATCAATCAAGAGGCCTCGCGAAACATTACCGTTCTGAATTTGCCGCCCGCCGTTGAAATTGATCCCGGCAAGATAATCGTCTGGGGCGAAACTTTCACGAGTGTGCCCAAAATCTCCGAGCAGAGTCCGGTTGATCGTCTGTCGCTAACCGGCAAATGGGAGTTTGGCGACGGTGAGAGTTCAACCTGTGTCAACTGCACTAATTCAAACGCGACGGCCACGCATGCTTATCACCAGCCGGGAACTTATAACGCAGTACTAACGGTAACGGACAAAGACGGTGGCGTCGGTTCTGATGGCGCCACATATGTAGTCAACAAACGTCCTATAACTTTCATCTTTCAAAGTCCGCCGGCCCGCACGGATGGTCCATTAATGGTCCATGCCCAGTTGTTAGACAGTTATACCAACGCCGGTCTGGCAGGCAAGCCCGTCCAATTTGCGATAAACGGCGCGACATTTGAGGTCGTGACTGCGGCGAACGGGATTGCCGAAATAACAGTTCCCATGCCGGCTGGAACCAAAGTCGACACGATCATCGGCAGCTTTGCAGGCGATGACTTTTATCTTAGCGGTAAGAGCGTTGCCGTTCCGGTAACGGCAGGAACTGCGCCGGCGGCCGGCGGGGCAAGTCATGAAGGTACAGACTTTTGGTTGATGTTTCCTCACGCCTACACCGACGGCCAGGGATTCGCAGTTCAGTCGCTGCTGATAACGTCGCGAGTCGCGACCAGCGGTAACGTGAACATTCCGAGTATTAACTTCACCAGCGACTTCTCAGTCGCCGCTAACGGTGTCGCAAATATCGTTCTCCCGAGGATACAAGTTACCGAAAGCGACGTGGTCACGACGAAGGGCATTCATGTCACTTCTCAGTTGCCTGTCGCTGTCTACGGTCTGAACAGACGGCATTCAACGTCTGATGCGTTCCTCGGGTTACCGGTTAACGTGCTGGGGTTGGATCACTACGTTCTTACCTACGGCAACATGTCGTTTGCTCCGTCGACGGAGTTCGGACTAGTTGCTACTGAAAATAACACCACCGTCACTATCACGCCTTCGGTGACCACGTTAAACCGCGCGGCAGGTGTTCCTTATAACGTCACACTTCAGCGGGGACAAACCTATCTCCTCCAGAACACCACTCCTACAAATGAATCCGACCTCAGCGGTAGTCGGCTTTCTTCAGACAGGCCAATCGCAGTATTTGCAGCTCACACCGCCGCCACAATTCCGGCAGCAGCGGTTTGTTGCGCCGATCATCTCGTCGAGCAAGTGCCGCCGGTAAGTGTCTGGGGGAAACGCTTTGCCACCGTTCCCTTTGCCACGCGCACAAAAGGCGATTTTTTCCGTTTCATTGCCGCGGAAGACGATACCGCTATCTATCTCAATGGGAGTTTGGCCCACACACTCAACGCCGGCCAGTATGTTGAACGTCTGGTAACGGTCAAAACAGAAATCATTTCCACTAAACCGATCATGGTGGCGCAATATGCGACCAGCGTAAAGTTTGATCCTTCGAGCGTTTCCGATCCGTTCCTGATGATCGTCCCGCCGTATTCGCAGTTTCTTGATCACTACACGATTAGTACGCCGCTGACAGGTTTCTCCGTCAATTACGCGAATGTAATCGTCCCGACCGCGTCGCTCAGCACGATAACTCTCGATGGCGCGCCATTGCCCACGGCAGGTTTTGCGCCGATCGGTCTCAGTGGCTTTTCGGGCGCGCAGATTCCACTGACCGTGGGCGCGCATACGTTTGCCGGCCCGGTGGGTTTCGGAGTTTTCGTTTATGGCTTCGGGCCCGACGAGGGCTACGGCTATCCGGGTGGTATGAACATGCTGGTGACGCAACGCACGACGAATGTCGCGTTGACCCCGGAAACTTCGGCACATTCGATTAATTCGGAAGCGTGCACGACTGCGACCGTCACCGACGAACAGTTGAATCCACTCGGCGGAAAGATAGTTGTGTTCACAGTGACGGGCCGGCATCCGGCGACGACGTCTTTTGCCACAGATGCCGCTGGCCAGGCGCGTTTCTGTTTCACCGGAGTCCACATTGGTACTGACCATGTTGAGGCCACGGTCGACGACAGCTCTGCTACAGCTTCAATCGTCTGGACCCCGCCAAATAATCCTCCGGTCGTAAACGCAGGACCGGATCACATAATCACGATGCCCGAGCCACTGCACATTTCAGGCACGGCTACGGACGATGGACTGCCTTTCAACTCGCTTAGCTTCAGGTGGTCCAAAGTAAGTGGTCCTGGCCAGGTGTCGTTTACCCAAGTTACCAGCGCCGCGACTGCTGTTGGATTCGATGTAGCTGGTATTTACGTTTTGCGGCTGACCGTCGACGACGGTGAGTTGAGCTCCAACGATGAATTGCTGGTGACAGTTAATCTGCCACCACCGAACAATCCTCCGGCCGTTCAAGCGGGCCCCGATCTCTCGACGACGATCAAAGGCAACCTCGTTTTGAATGGAGGAAACGATCTTGAGTTAATCGACAACAAGATAGCCGGCTGGATTGAAGTGCAGGGCAGTTGGAAACAGTCTGTTGGTGGTGTCTCACCGCAACGGGGAGCCGGAATATTCGCTGTGGACACGGGCGAGGAAGCTGAGCTGCGTCACGATGTCGATGTTTCCGCGTTTGCTTCCGTGATCGCCGCGGGTTTCCAGAGATTTGAGTTTAAAGCTTATCTGCGTTCGGCTTCGGAGCCCGCTCCGGATTCCGCGCGAGTAATAGTTGAGTATCGCGATGCGAGCAACACTAACACGCTGGCGACACTGGATTCAGGTTCCATCACCTCAATCTCAGACTGGCAACTAACCGAAGACATCAGGACTGCACCCCAGGGGACAGGTTGGATTCGCATAAGGTTGTTGGCAACGACCAACACCGGTGCCGGCAACGATGCCTTCTTTGATTCGATCAGTTTGCGTCCTGTGGAAAACGCCGCCGTCAGACTGCTTGGTGGAGTGAATGACGATGGGCTGCCCTTCGGCAGCTCGCTTACGTCATCCTGGACCACCGTTTCAGGTCCTGGTGATGTGGTGTTTACCAATTCCGGTTCGGCGCACGCGTCGGCCATGTTTACCGTCCCCGGTGTGTATATCCTGCGTTTGACCGGGAGCGACGGTGCGGCAAATACGACAGATGACCTTACCGTGGTAGTTAATCCGGCGAACCAACAACCAATCGTTGACGCAGGTGCGGATCAAAACCTACACCTGCCGGAAGTGGCTGCTCTAAGCGGCATGGTTACCGACGATGGGCACGCAACGTACAGCACTGTGTCTGTGGCGTGGACCAAGGTTAGCGGTCCGGGCCTGGTGACATTCGCGGATGAACATCAAGGGTCAACAACCGCGACCTTTAGTGGTCCCGGGGTGTTCTCACTGCGTTTGACTGCGGACGACGGGGAATACTCGTCCAGCGGCGAGGTAACTATTCACGTCAGTGCCGCCCTTAATAATCAGCCTCCAATAGCTAATGCCGGTTCCGATCAACTGATTTCGTTGCCGGTCGATGCTGTCGCCCTGCATGGCGTTGCGGCAGACGATGGGCTTCCAGTTGGCTCGATACTTTCCGTCACGTGGAGCAGGGTGAGCGGGCCTGGAGATGTTGTGTTTAGCAATATGAACTCGGCTGACACTTCAGCGCAGTTCAGTGTTGCGGGAACCTACGTACTTAGCCTGTCGGCGAGCGACGGGGAATATGTCGTTACCGATCCGGTCACGATCACAGTTACTCCTCCAAATCATGCGCCACAGGCTCAAGCGGGGACCGATCAAACTGTCCTACTGTCACAGGGCGCTCAGCTCGATGGCGCCGCCAGCGACGACGGTTTGCCTACAGGCTCGCTAATGACCACCTGGTCCAAGGTTAGTGGACCAGGATCTGTCACCTTTGATAATCCGAACGTCACCGTCACGGGTGCGCGTTTTAACGTCACCGGTTTTTACGTGCTGCGTTTGACTGCCACCGACGGTGCGTTGACTGCTACTGACGAGATTACGATTAACGTAGTCGACGACGTGCCTCCGCCGGTGGTTGAGATCATCAACCCTGCCGACGCGTCGGACGTAACACAACCTACCGCGGTCGCAGGTTCCGTTTCAGGCGGTGATTGGGTTCTGGAGTACAGCCTTAACTCTGAAGACGGCAGCGCAGCACAGGTCTGGACGCAGTTCGCGTCAGGCAGTGGTCGGGTGACCAACAATGTACTCGGCACGCTGGACACGACGCTGATGCTGAATGGTCTTTACAGTGTGCGGCTTCGCGCCATCGATGACTTTGGTCAGTCGTCGTTCACTTCAATCGCGCTCCTGGTTGATGGAAACTTCAAAGTTGGTCATTTCCAAATCGCCTTTAGTGATTTGAGTGTGCCCGTCGGTGGCTTGCCGATCGAACTCGTGCGCAGCTATGACAGTCGCGACAAACGCGTTGGTGATTTCGGTGTCGGCTGGCAGCTCGGAATTCGCAGCGCGCGGGTTGAGAAGACAGGCGTGCTCGGATTTGGATGGCACCAAACGGCTACCAGTGGTCTAACTCCCACTTATTGTCTCGAACCAACCCGACCCCACAAGGTGGCGATCACTTTCGGTGATGGTAAGGTTTTCAAGTTTCGGGCTACGACGGCCATTCATTGCCAACCACTCGCACCGATTAGCGCTGCGCGCCTGACGTTCACGCCCGAACCGGGCACACATGCGACACTCGAATCGACTACGGCTACCGACGTGGTTGTGGAGACGCTGGGCAGCATTCCCGGCCCGGTGCGATTAATCAATCAAACGAATCCTGACATCTTTAATACGGGCACATTCCGGCTGACGCTCCCTGAAGGAATCGTCTATGTAATAGATCAGCGCGACGGGGTCAGAAGTGTGCGCGACGTACACGGTAACAGTCTGACTATCGGTGCGGGCGGCATCGTTCATTCCTCCGGCCAAAGCATTTCGTTTACCAGAGATTCATCCGGCCGCATTACCAACGTCACAGATCCGAATGGAAATACCCAACGCTACCACTACGACGCGCAAGGCGATTTGGTGGGTCATACCGATCGCGAGCAGAACACGACTACGTTCGCCTACAACCCCGATCATCATTTGGTTTCGATTACGGACGCGCGCGGTGTTCAGTTACTCGACAATCGTTACGACACGACCGGGCGTTTACTCGCACAATCTGACGCGCTCGATAAAACAATTGTCTACGACCATGACCTTCCTGGCCGGGTGGAGACGATCACCGACCGGCTCGGACAGCAGACGCGTTATGAATATGACGATCGCGGGAATGTGCTGCGCCAGGTTAACGCGCGCGGTGGCGTGAAGACGTTCAGCTACGACGCTTTTGACAATGTGCTCACCGAAACCAACGAGCTGGGTAAAACAGTCACGTATACATATGACAGCGCGGATAATCGCACCAGTATCACGGATCCTCTTAACCATGTATCCCGCTTCACCTATAACGCGGCGCGCCAACCGCTAGCCATCACCGACGCACGCGGCCACGTTACGACGAATACTTACGACGTGAGCGGAACGAACATACTTGCCAGCACGGATGCTCTGGGGAATACCACAACGTTTACTTACAACGCGTTTACTGGTCTGCGCAGCACCGTGAAGGACGCGTTGGGCCACGTTACGCGATACGCCTACGACTCGTTCAACCGCTTGCAAACTGAAACGGACGCACAGGGAAATGTGACCATCTATGGTTACGACGCCAATGGTAATCGCATCACGCAGAGCGTCACGCGCACCAATTCACAGAGTCAGACGGAAACAATTACCACCAGTTACACTTACGACCGTCTCAATCGCCTGACACGTACCACCTTTGCCGACAACACATTCACTGAGATCGAATACAACGCCATCGGTCAACAGTCAGTGACGATTGATCAGTTGGGCCACCGCACGGAATTCACGTATGACGAAATGGGCCGTTTGACTAAGACGGTTTATCCGGACGCCACGCAGGAAGAAACCACTTACGATGCTGAAGGGCGTCGGTTAACAACAAGTGATCGAGCGGGAAGAGTAATCTCATATACCTATGACGAGCTCGGCAGGCTCACGAAAACGACCTACCCGGATCTTACCTTCACTTCGACAACCTACGATGCCGCCGGCCGAGTCCTGACCTCGAGTGACGCCCGCGGCAACGTTACGCAGTATTTCTACGACGACGCGGGCCGCCGAACGAAAGTCCGGAACGCGTTAAATGAGGAGACGCTCTTCGGCTTCGATGCCAATGGCAATCAGATTTCGACGACTGATGCATTGGGCCGGGTCACCGTCTTCGAATACGACGACAACAACCGGCGCGCCAGGACCATCTATGCAGACAATTCTTTCGACCTGGTTAATTATGACGAGTTGGGACGGGTCGTGTCGCGCACGGACCAGGCAGGGAAGTCCACGCGATTCTTCTACGACGCGCGGGGCCGGTTAATAAAAGTAAAGGACGCGCTGGACCAGGAAACCACTTACACCTACAACGAGCTCGGGCAGCAACTCTCGCAAACCGACGCTAACAATCACACCACGCGTTTCGATTACGATCAGCTGGGCCGGCGTGTAAAACGCACGCTGCCGGCCGGACAGTTTGAAACGTACTCCTACGACGATGGCGGCAACTTGCGGGGACGCAGCGATTTCAACGGTCACACCACCACGTTCACCTATGACTCGATGCGCCGGCTGCTATCAAAGGTCCCGGACGCGTCTTTGAATCAGTCCGCCGTCACGTATACCTACAACATCAGCGGGTTGCGGGCGACGATGACTGATGCCTCGGGGCAGACTGTCTACAGTTATGACGTCTCGGATCGGCTGGCGAGTAAGCAAACGCCATTCGGCACTTTGAGCTATACCTACGATGACGGCGGCAATGTTCGAACCGTTCGCTCATCGAATACGAATGGCACCAGCATTAACTATTCCTACGATCAACTGAACCGGCTGGCGACAGTCAAAGACAATCATCTGGCTCTGAATGGCGGCATCACCGATTACAGCTACGACACCGCCGGAAATCTGCAAAGCTACGTTTACCCCAACGCAGTTACTACTACGTATAACTACAACTCTCTGAATCGGCTGACGACGATGAATGCTTCGACGCCCGTATCAACGGTGTCGAGTTATGCGTACGCGCTCGGTCCCGCAGGCAATCGCACCTCGGTGACTGAGTTGAGCGGGCGCAAAGTCGTTTACACCTATGACGATCTGTATCGCTTAACCGGCGAGACAGTGGCTGGGGACCCGCATTCAGTTAATGGGGCTGTCGCTTATGGCTATGACCCTACAGGAAATCGACGGTCACGCGCGTCTTCGCTCGCGGGCGTTTCAACGCAGAACTCGACCTATGACGAGAATGATCGACTGACGAACGATACGTACGACGCGAATGGAAACACGAAAGTCAGCGCCGGGAGCAGCTACGAATATGATTTCGAAAATCGCTTAACATCACTCATCACTCCGCAGTCATCACCCGTTAGGTTTGTTTACGACGGTGATGGCAATCGCGTGGCCCGGACCGTTAACGGTGTTACAACTAACTACCTGATCGATACGAACAATCACACTGGTTACCCGCAGGTTGTCGAGGAGTTGGTTTCGGACGCAGTAACCAAACAGTTCACCTACGGCCACGACCTGATTTCACAACGCTGCATTACCGCGACCGTCAACTGCTCGCTCTCGTTCTATCAATACGATGGCCACGGGTCGGTGCGCCAGCTTACTGACGCTTCGGCTTCCATAACCGACACCTACGAGTACGACGCGTTCGGCAGTCTCATCCACCGCACCGGCAACACCTCGAACGACTACCTCTACTCAGGTGAACATTTCGACGCCAATCTCGGTTTCTACTATTTGCGTGCGCGGTACATGAATCCCGCACGTGGGCGCTTCTGGACCACGGATTCGTATGAAGGCAATTCTCATGATCCCGCTTCACTGCACAAATATCTTTATGCCAACGCCGACCCGGTCAACCGATCCGACCCTTCGGGACAGTTCTCTCTTCTAAATACTGTTCTCACGTCCACGATAATTGGGGCGGTGGCTGGCGCGGGTTTTGGTTATTTGACGGGTGGTCTACAGGGAGCTGTTCGGGGAGCAATTCAAGGTGCGATTTTAGGCGCGGCTATTCCGTTGACGGGAGCGGGGGTCGGAGCATTGGTATTAGGCAACGCGGCGCGCGGAGTGTTTGTGGTTGGGTGGGGAGCAAGCTTGGGACAGGTGTCGGTTTCTGGTTACAGTTTGGCCACGGCCACAACTGGATCGGAACGCTTCGAGGCGGGGGTAGGGTTAGTGGCGAGCGTTGCGTTCCTTTACCTCGGGCCTAAGATACTTCAGCGTGCTAGCACAAAAGTATTGACGGCGGATGAGGTTAATTCTAAGTTTCTCGCCGCACGTAAAGGTCAAGGTGAACCTCCTTGGGCATCGGGAACACACGTTACTGAAACAACGATTTTTCGGCCTGCTCAATATGTCCGAGTTTACGCTGAAGGAATTACTAAACCTGTAGGGGCTTGGGTGATGGAAGCTTCTGAGATTAAAGGGCTAAGTGCTGTCCAAATTAAGGAGAAATTTGCGTTACCTTACACCCCTACGCATATTGTACCTGCTGACATTCCAGCTGGAACGACCATCAGGATTGGTATGGCTGGTCGGAATAGTTTCGGTGATGGAGGAGGTATGCAGGTTAACATTAAGGAACCTTAGCTCAAAGTAGCTGCTTTACATCCCCAACACCTCTATGGAAAAGCGAATCGAACTTACAACTATTCCTGCAGGGAGCACAATCCGAGTTGGCGCACCAGCCGAAAGGCCGCAGGAAGCAATCGAGGCCCTTCTAGCGCTCTTTGCACAAAACGAAAGTGTGCTATCGGCTCGCCTTGGCCTTATGGAAATTCAATATCCTGACGGACGAACAAATTTCACATACACTATTGGAATAGAATGTTCCGGCGACGATGCTTCCATCATTAGAGAAGCACTCGAAGCAATTTCAGATGTACCGGACGCACGATGGCCGGTATCAGTCGTGCCTCCCATTACTCCGTACTTTTCAGAAGAAGCGATTGTCTTCTATGAGCAGAGCACCAACCGAAAAAAAACGTTTGCGAAACTAATGCGGAGGGTGGGTTTTTAATTTGCTTCCTAGTGATAGGGGTTAGTCTTCTGACTCAGTAAGTTGTTTTCAAGTTCGTTTATGGCGGGAAGACTTATGTTGACGGAAAGCTAACAAAGCGACGTCGGGCCGAAGCACTGCAAGTCTTGATGCTATTCGGTCGGGTTCGTTTTCATCGTTTCTATAAGCCCTCCACTTAGGCGGAGATTTTTTAGCAGGACTAGCAAGTAGCCGCATCAGCCTGCTGAGTTACCGTCTTCGATCTACTCCACACCCACGAGCGCGCTTCTTTTGAGAAGAGATTCCGGAACAGCAAAGCAATCACCGCCGTCACGACCACTCCACAGCATCCGAGCGCAATTTCGGTTGAGTTGTTTTGCCACTCGTCCGTGACCAGCAATCTGATCATCGCCAGAATCGCCTCGATCCCTCCTAACAAGGACAGTGATGAGAAAAATGCCAGCATCACATAACTCAGCTTGCTGCGCGCCAGGAGCCCTACGGCGTTGAAGACGTAATTGAAGAATATCCACCCCAGGAAAAACAGAGACGTTTTTGCCGACGGCTGGGTAATCACAATGAAGCGCACCGCCAGGATTACGGCCAGTAACCAGGAGATGATGCAGGCGTTTTTAACTCGGCTGGGAGCGGAGCGCATTTCTGCCTCAAATACTCTCGGGTCGTAGTTGCTCATAATGTTTCCTTTCAGATTTGTTTTACGTGCGACGGAGCGGGTGAGCTCTTGAAGGAATGCGGTGGTGCTGGTCGCGAAGTCAGGCGCGCCAATTGTTACACTACTGAGTGTGCGGTTCGGAGGTCAATGGTTGGGCAGAATGCGGTACAGATTGAAAGATGTAAGAGTTTTTGTATCGGTGAAGATCTCCAGCGGGATCTAACAAAGCGGCGTCGAGTCGCCGCACTCCAAAGGCTTGAAGTTGAGTGTCAAAGTTGCTGCCTACCGGGAATTCAGGGCGGCTGTGCCGCACCCGGTGCGGAAAGGCTCTGCCTTTCCGAAAACGTTCCTACTACTGAAGGCTACGCCTTCCGGCTCTTTCCATTTGATGTCAGAGATATTCATCAACAATGGCTCCGCCTTCCGGTTTTTGTTCCAACAACGAACGCTTGACCAACGATAATGTTCAGCACGTTCGAAAAGACCAGCACGCACTGGATTGTTGTGACTGTAGTGCATCTTTTGCATAAATACCTTCATCCGTCACATGCTTCAAATTTGCATGATGATCCCAGAGCGAGTATTGAGCCGGCGTGTGGCCTGGTCGCGACTAAGCTTGCTTAAAGACTCGTTGAAGTCTTGGAAATGGAAAACATGAGGCGTAGCCTTCCTGACATAAGAAGCTTTCCGGAAAGGCGGAGCCTTTCCGCACCGGTTGCGGCAGAGCCGCCGTTTGGTAGGCCAAGTGGTCCTATAGTGTCGCGGAGAGGGAGAGGGGCACACACAACCTACTTAGGTCGCGCCGTCAGTCGTTAGATTCCCTGGGAGCGGCGGCACCTAACACTTTCATTTTGCGCAGGTTGTAAATGTGCTAATGAGAGACATGGCAGAGACCCGAATGTCAAACACTAAACTCGAGACCGACCCGTATCAGACCGGCGTTATTGTTCTCAAGTCAGTCAAGGATGACACTGGCCGGCCTTGGGCCCCGCAGTAGAGCCGCCCAGCCTACAACCTGGAGGTAGCTTCTGTGAGGCGGTTAGCAGGAACGGCTACTACGTTACACGAGCCGTCACAGCCTCGGAATGGAACTAATTCTCGGTCCTCAACTTTGTAGAAGGTGAATTTCGGACCATCAAGAGTTCTAAGAAATTCGACCGCCTCGTCCACAGAATTATTCACGGTGCGAGCGGCTTGTGAGTTGATCTCAAAGAGCACAATCGGAGCGTCGCGATTATTTAACGCCTCGGTAGCGCCTCTGAAGACGCGCACCTCTGCGCCCTCGACATCACACTTGATGAAATCAGGCTTAGTAATTCTTCCCGAACTCAGAAGATCGTCAAGAGTTATTGTTTCGCAATTGACAGTGTGAGCAGACCTACTAAATGAGCCTACAGACCAATCTGAAAAACTCGACATCATATGATCGTCA
>DATEPF010000349.1:0-10720 GCA_035273325.1 Pyrinomonadaceae bacterium
CCAACACGTTTCTTTCTCAACATCGACATAGCATCGATAACCTGCTGCGGTACAAGGAAAACGGTTCAACACTCTCTCTGATCGGCAAAGACAAGCAAAAAGGTCTCGACCTCTACATTCTGGACGTAGTGAGTCCCGATAAACAGAAAACGCGTTACTTCATAAGCGCCAAAACTTTTCATGTGGTTTGGTTGGAATATGAGGAAACCGCGGCGGGGACCCCCGTGAAATTCCGGCGCTCGTTCCACGATTACCGCTATGCTCAGGGAACCCTGGTTCCTTACAAAACAGTACTGCTTCAGGACGGTAGTCAGACTCAGGAAACAAAAATTCTGACCGTCACGTTCGGAATCAAACTCGACGACAACCTGTTCAAGAGCCCCGAAGCGTAAAATCACTCAAAGTACAATTCGTGTTATTTCGTGGATCGTTGTTTATCGAGGATAAAAACGATCCACGAATTACACGGACGGCACGTATTTTGGACCGTTTTCCGGGAACTTGACCGCCGTCGAAGCGTGTATTGAACTGCGGATGGACGTCCGGGTCGGTATAATTCCCGGTATCGTTGTTTCGAGTCGTTCAGAGCTGCGATGTAAAAAGATAAAGGAAATCGTCAGAGCGTGAGCCTACCTGCCCTGATGGACACAATAAGCACCATCGAAAATCTCCCTTTCGCTGCAGCTTTGCGGCCTGAGGCAATCACGGATCCTACGTCAGATCACGCGCTGCTGGAGGCGACGCGAATCGGTGACGAGGACGCTTTTGCGGAATTAGTGAGCCGGTACCGAAACCAGATAACGAGCTACATTTACCGTATGACCAGCGATTATGACGGGGCCGTGGATCTGGCGCAGGAAACTTTTGTGCGTGTTTACCGTGCCGCAGATCGCTATCAAACGAATTATGCGTTTTCCACTTACATCTATCGCATCGCCACTAACCTTGCGATCAGTGAGCTGCGGAAACGAAAGCGACGTAAGCTCGTTTCGCTAACCGGCTTCTTTCAGGGCAAGGATGGCGGAGAGCCCGTCGAGTTTAATCCGGCTGACGACAAGCCACTGCCGGACGTCGAACTGGTAGATATTGAACGACGGCAAGCTGTACAGCGTGCGATTTCCACATTGCCTGAGAAGTATCGCGCACCGTTGATCCTCCGTGATGTGGAAGGCCGAAGTTATGACGAAATTTCGCGCATCCTTGAAACCAGTGAAGGAACAGTAAAATCGCGTATCAGCCGGGCACGTGGTTTCCTTCGCGAAAAGATGAGCGCTTATCTCTGAGGAATACTATGAGAACTATGAATTGCCAAAAAGTACGCCGTGCAATTGAAGCAACTGACCGCGGGGAACTTCTGACCAAAGCGGCAGCTGAGCACATCAGGGAATGTGCCGCCTGCGAAAAACTGAATGATGAGCACGTTACGCTGCGCAACATCACTGCGAACCTTGGGACTATCGAGGCGCCGGCGGACTTTGATTTCCGTCTGCGCGCGCGTTTGGCCCGGGCCACTACGCAGGATTCGCCGCCCGCTTTCGGCCGGCTTACATTTGGGTTCCGGAGCGTGGCGCTGGCATCGTTGTTGGTGGTGTTTGCTGGAGCAATGCTGATTGCAAACCTGCGAACGACGCCGCAAGCTCCGGCAATTTCGCCGGCAGTAAATAATCCTATCGCTGCCGCTACTCCTTTCCAACAACCCACGGGGGCGCCGGGATTAGCTTCCACCCCGGTTGCCGTGAGTAAGCCCGCTGTCCGCTCCGGTGAAGTAGCCGGGCGAGTTCGAACGAGCACCAGAGACATGGCCAGTAGACGTGCAACTGTGCGGTCGAGCGAATTAACGGCACGTGCATCAGATTTTTCGATTGACGCGTCGCCACAGCCCGTCAAAGTTTCGCTGGATGACGGCCGCGGAAGTTCACGAACGATTTCTGTTCCAACTGTTAGTTTTGGTTCGCAGCGGGTGTTGTCGGGTAATTCTCCCCTGGTAGCTTCGGCAAGAGGAGCGTGGTAAATCAGGTGGCAGGAAGAAGTAATAAAATGAGGCGAGATTTAACAACAATTGCATTCGCGGTGGTGCTGGTCAGCACGTTGTTTGTTCCGGCGTCTGGCCAAACCCCTGCCCCCGAGCCGGCACAAGTTCACGTCCATTCGCAGCAAACCACGGACAAGATAAAAGCGGCGAAAGTAAAGGCAGCAGAACAAGCAAAAGCAGATGCTCGCGCATCAATGCAGGACAAGCGGAGGCAACAGGCACAAACACGAAACAGTACTTCGGTCATTGTCGAGAACGAGGTTATAGCTCCGCAGATCGTTACGATCCTGCATCGCCTGAACGGGCTGAAGGTCATGCGACTACTGCGTCGCTCAACGGAAGAGCCGGGTTCAGTTGCGGCCTTTGATGACGCGTTTCGTATGTCGAAGGAAATGCATACGAACATCATTGCGGGCCTCACGTTGGATGACGGTGAGACCATTGCTGCATGGTTGCCGGAAGCGGAAGCGGAAATGGCCCCGCCGGCAATTCATTACGCGCCGCACCCTCCCAATCCTCCCAACGTACCGTTACTTCCGGGACAGCCCGACGAGCCTTCGCCGCAACCGCGAACGACGCCGGTCACTCCAAGACCGCAGCCGGGACAATTCAAGTTTGGGCTGGCGATGCCGTCAATTTCTGCCCCTTTGCTCGGCCTGTTTGAACCTGACTTAAAAATCGTGACGCGCGACGGTAAGCGACTGCTCGGCCACTACCTTGGATTGGATGGGCTTACTGGTCTGTCGGTAATCACGTTAAAGGGAGCAAACCTTCCGCAGATGGTTGAGGCACGGGAGCCAGTCAAGGTTGGACAACGGTTGCGTGTAATTGGCCCCCAGCCGGCGCCGAGACCGGGTACCGCGGCCAGGACGGGAATGTATGTGCGCGTCGCCCAAACAGACGCAATCGTGAGTGCACTAAGTAAATCGCCCTCCGGCGGCCTGGTCCGGTTCAAGATTAAGGCGCCGAAATTAACCACAGCGAATATCGGCGCTATCGCGGTGAATGAAGCCGGCGAGACCATGGGTATCCTCGATACGGTTGACGGCCACGAAGCGACAATCGTTCCGATTGCTTCAGTGCGAAGCGCAGTGAAACGCGTGTTAGAGCGGCAAGCGAGCGTACCTAAACCATGGCTGGGAGTCCGTGGCGAGCCGATTGGTGTCCTGACGATGGACAAGATTGTCGGTGTCGGTTGGACTGCCGAGCGCGCGAAGGAGTTGTGCGAAAACCAAAACGGAATTTTGTTGACTTCGGTTGTGCCCGGAAGTCCGGCTGCATTGAACCAACTGAAAGCGGGCGACGTGATTTTGGAAGTTAACAACTCGCAGATCAAAAACGGAGACGAGTTTACCTGGATACTACAGGAAGCCGGACCGGGTAGTTCAGTTCAGTTTACGGTAGCGCGTCCCGGTAAAGCGGCAACCGAAGCTCTGCAGATTCAGTTAAGCGAATCGCCGGATCCGCTGTACGGACGTCGCGTGTCGTCGTCGTTCAGCGGCCCACGGAATGCGGAACCAGGATCGTTAATGTCGCAGGGCATTGAAGCGATGGCGATCAAGCCAAAGGCGGGGACGCGGTTGGGATCGGGAGGTCTGTTAGTCGTGTACGTTCACCCCTCGACCGCCGCGCACAAGGCCGGCTTACGGAATGGCGACATCATCGAAGCGATTGACGGACAAAATCTCACTTCCGGTCGTTACAAAAGACCGCTCCTGAAAAATCCCGGAACTAGTTCTGCCTTCTCTATCGTGCGCAACAAGCAGAAAATGCAGTTGACGATCACGACCGTTAAATAAAGCATACCAGCGCTCCGGAAACGAATAGGGCAGGAGCCGCGGGCTCTTGGCCCTTTTTCCTGATTCGTGTTGTTTCGTGTAATTCGCGGATCGTTTTTTGGTGAGGGATAAAAAGCGATCCACCAAACACCCGAAATACACGTTTGCTGTTTGCGGTCTTTCGAATTACCCTTCTTTCCGTTCTAAACACTTCAATCAGAGAATTCTGCGAACTAGCTTATGTTGCATGACGCAGTCTCGCGTTATCACGAGTTGCTTCGTGACCCGTCCCTCGCCGAATCGTCGCGCGTAATGCTCGATGAAGGACTCGAGAAAGCCAAACTGATTTTTGGCGGCCGGCGTCTTTCCCCCTACCTCCGTCCACATTTCGTAACCGAAACTGATTTCGCGCGCATCACCACCGTCTGCGAGACCGTTTGGTCTGCTATTCAGAAGGTCAAAGACGCCGCTATTGAAGATGACACAATTCTTCAGGACCTTGGGATTTCGGACACGGAACGCGATCTCATTAGTATCGACCCCGGGTACAGTGCGGTGTCGCCTACTGCTCGACTTGATTCGTTCCTAACGGAAAAGGCCTACAGTTTCGTCGAACTCAACGGCGAGAGTCCCGCGGGCATCGCTTATGTCGATGCTGCTTACGACATCTTTTCGCAACTGCCGGTGATGAAGCGATTTGCCGAGTCCTATAACGTGCGGCCGTTGTATGGCAGCCGGTTCATGTTGGAGGTGTTGCTTGATTCCTACGAAGAGTATCTGGGACGCAAGCCGGATACAGTTCCGCAGATCGCCATCGTTGACCTGAAAGGAATGCCCACGCAGAAAGAGTTTGAGCTGTTCAAAGAATTCTTCGACCGCGAAGGTTACCCGACTGTCATTTGCTCGCCTGACGAACTGACCTTTGAAAACGGGAGACTACGGAACGGCGATTTCCTGATCGATATTGTTTACAAACGTCTGCTGGTTAATGAGTACTTGCCGATCGTTGCGGAGTATCCTGCGTTGTTGAACGCATATCGGGCCGGGGCGATCTGCATGGTCAACAGTTTTCGTTCGAAGTTAATTCATAAGAAAGCGCTGTTTGCAGTGCTGACGGACCAACGCCGGGCCGGCTTGTTCACCGGCTCCGAACGGGAATCTATTCGTAACCACGTTCCGTGGACGCGAATGGTGCGCGATGAGAAAACTGATTACTTCGGCGAAGAAATCGAACTGTTGAAGTTCATAAACGCAAACCGCCACAAGCTCGTCCTTAAGCCAAATGATGATTACGGTGGACACGGCATTACCATAGGTTGGAACGCGGACGAAATTGGGTGGGAAGAAGCGCTGCGGGGGGCACTGGTAAACGGCGACTACCTGGTCCAGGAGCGTGTGCCGACGGCGCGCGAGGAGTTTCCAGCTTTACAGGATGACGGCACGGTGCAGTTTGCCGAGCAGTTGGTTGACCTTGATCCGTTGCTTTTTAATGGACGGGTTAAGTCTGCGTTCACGCGCCTATCATTTACAGAGTTGGCCAATGTCAGCTCGGGCGGCGGCATGGTGCCCACGTTTATTATTGAGAAGAAGTGATCCAGCAAGCGTAAAATGGACAATTAAGGTGTAGTAAAGAACGATTTGACATTGGTCATTTGACATTTGTCATTTGCTATTTGGCTCCTGTCATTTCGGACAATCTTGTCGAGGCCGTCTATCGAGAAAGAAAGCAGAATCAACACACGAGGTCGCAACGGCAAATGACAAATGTCAAATGACCAATGTCAAATCTTTTTGGGCGAGCGATGGGTAGCGATCCGCATTCCTGCGCGTCCCGATCCCGTGTTCGTAGTTCGTCGTGTACAATAATTCCGTTCCGTAGACGTCCACTCAGGAGAAGCTCGCTTGGTTGAAGAGTTTGAAGAAAATCCTCCAACCCCGGATGATCGTCGCCGGTATGACCGCGCCCGTTTGATTGTTGACGTTTTCTTTGACGGCAACGACGCCACTGGCGTCGCCAGTACCAAAGACATCAGCGTGGGCGGCTTCTACATGAATACACAGACAGTCATCCCCGAAGGATCAGTGCTGCTGGTTCGTATTCCTTTCCCCGACGGGAAGCAGGTAGTGGCCAACGCGGAGGTCGTCTACAGCAATCCTGCGCGCGGCGTGGGACTTCGATTTAAAAGCCTGTCCGACGAGAACCGCGAACTGATAGAGCGCGAGTTGGGAAGTGGGTGACTCCTCTGAACCGGCACTGATTCGTTGGTCAGACTTGCCCTACGCGACGCGTGAAGCGTTGACAGGCAAGCTCACGGGCTTGTGGGGCGCGACGAGTGATGCGGCCGCGTTTGACGGGCTGACCATTGACAAGCAACAGGCGTTATTAATCATCCTGGCGCGGCTGCAGGACAAGAATCTTTGGTCTTTTATTAAAAGCATCAATAACGTCTATGGCGAAGGCGGCGTAGGGCTTGGTTTTGACGCGTGGCCGGGACTCAAAGCTACGTTCATCCGCCGGAAGGACTTCACCAGACTTTTTGCAAACCACGGCGATACTGATGGAGGGTTCTACGAGAGACGCCGCAGCACCGCCGTGCTACATTTTCTTTATCAGAGCGGCAATCCATTGAAGTGGTATTTGCACTTCGACCTGTATAGCCCGGTCCATACGGTGCGCAGCGGCTACCTGCACATGAGACACGAGTTCCTTTCGAAGCTGACTCCAGACTGGCGCATGATCAAAAATTTTCTAGAAACGTAGGGAGCGACCCATGTTCGATCAATTCACGTTAGGCATTGAGGAGGAGTTTCAAATCGTCGATCCTCAGAGCCGTGAGCTGCGTTCGCACGTGGTTGAAATTCTGGAAGAGGGCACAATGCTGCTCGGCGAACAGATTAAGCCCGAGATGATTCAATCAATGGTGGAGGTCGGGACTGGCGTTTGCAAAAACATCCAGGAAGCACGGACAGACATCACCAGACTGCGCAGCATTATTTCCAGTCTCGCGAGTAAAAACGGATTGTGCATCATCGCCGCTTCGACGCATCCGATTTCACGTTGGCAGGACCAAAAGATTTTCGATGATGAACGATACGAGCTGCTGGTGCAGGAACTTCAGACCGTCGCCCGCTCGCTGTTGATCTTCGGTCTGCATGTTCACGTCGGCATGGCTGACCGCGAGCGTGCCATTCACATCATGAATGCCGCCCGGTATTTCTTGCCGCACGTGCTGGCTTTGACCACCTCGTCACCGTTTTGGATGGGCCACAACACTGGGCTCAAGTCTTACCGCACTGAAATCTTTAAACAGTTTCCACGTACGGATATTCCCGACCACTTTGATTCTTATGGCAGTTTTCAACGGTACGTAGAACTGCTAATGAAGACCAAATGTATCGACAACGGAAAGAAGATCTGGTGGGACATCCGGCCGCATCCTTTCTTCCCGACGCTCGAGTTTCGCATCTGCGATATTCCGACCAGGGTTGACGACACGATTGCCATAGCAGGGTTGTTTCAGGCCATCGTTTGCAAACTTAATCTGCTGATCGAGAAAAACCTGGGCTTCAGGTTATATCGCCGCATGCTGATTCAGGAAAACAAATGGCGGGCGGTGCGATACGGGCTTGATGGAAAGATGATCGATTTCGGAAAGCAGAAAGAAGTTCCGGTCCGTGACTTGATCATGGAGCTTCTTGAGTTTGTAGATGACGTGCTGGATCCCCTGGGCTCACGCAAAGAAGTTGAACACATTCACACCATCCTCCAACGTGGCACCTCAGCCGACGAACAACTTGAGGTCTATCGTGAGACTAACGATCTAAATGCGGTAGTCGACAGGCTGGCCCAGCGCACGATTGAGGGCATACCTGTTACCGCTCAGGTGGATCTCGCAGCACCGACTAAGACCACTGCTTCGATCATTTCTAAGTAGATCCGCAGATTACACAGATTACACAGATTAAGAGTCAGGCGGTTGCGTAGTGCGATGTTCCGGTGTAACGCAGAACGCGCCTCGCAACCGTCTGACTCAACGTTTAATCTGTGTAATCTGCGGATACTTTTATTTCTCTTTTCGGCGAGCGAGATAGTGTTGCCATAACATCCTCGCGGCGACGGAACGATACGGGCGCCAGGCTTCCGCTATCTCTATCAGCTCTGCCGACTTCAGGCGCGTCTCCATTTGACGAAGCTCGGTCACAGCCACGGCCAGCGCCAAATCACCCGCGGGCCAAATGTCGGCTCGCCGCATAGCCATCAATAAATAGACGTCCGCACTCCACAATCCCAAGCCTTTCACCGCAGTTAACATCGCGCGCGCGTCTGTATCAGTCATTTGCGAAAGCTGTCGCAGATCCAAACGTTTCTCAACGATTGCCTGAGAAAGGTGCACGCAGTACGCAGCCTTTTGACGCGTCAGACCCTGCGCGCGCAAATGCATCTCACCCAACGCGATCACGCCTGCCGGCGTGAAGGGAACAACGCTTTTTCGCAGACGCTTGAACAAAGACGCGGCCGACGCCAGAGAGACCTGTTGTTCGAGAATGATTTTGATGAGGGTTGAGAAGCCGCGCGTTCGTCCCCACATGGGCGGCGGGCCATGTCTCTGGAGGATTTGTGCCAGGTCTTTATCGCATTGCGCCAGCTCCTGCGCTGCGAGCACCAATGTAGCTTCGGTTAATGGATCTGAAGGACGGGAATTCAATGTTGAGAGGATATTTTGGACGGCGATTCTATTCGGGTGATTCGTGAATCCGTTTGCCGTGCACGTAGAGCAACCCACGAATTACACGAAACGACCAGGGCCACGGCCTTGATTAGGAAGTATGTGCGCGGGCGAGATTCAAGAAGTTTTCAAAAATGATGCGGCCATCGCGCGATTCGTTCTGGTGTTCCCAGCGAGTGCGGCTCTTGTTCCAATCCTCGAAAGACTTCTCCAGGTGAAACTGCACGGTGTAAATCAGCTGACCGGCGTCGCGGCGCACCATCATCTGGTTGCGACACAGATACGAAGTGGCGAGTAAATCAAAACCCTCGGGTACGCGATCAAGTTGCAATCCATGGTTCTGCCAAACGCGCAACAGCCGCGACTGGGTGGTGTATTCCTGCCACAATCCCGCTGAAGGATTGGCGATGCCGCGGAAAATAGGATCGGCTGGATCGGTAATCCGGACGAACCGGTACTGATACTCCAGAGGCCGGTTTTCGCGTTGCTCGTGCTGCTCCAGCCGGTCGAGCGTTAGTACTCGCGCGCCAAAACTCAATCCGACCAGTTGATGGCCACCGCAAATCGCCAGCACGGGAATACGCGTCTCACGGATAAACTCGCCAAACGTTTCGATCACCTCGGGGTTGTAATAATCGAAATCGCGGAGCGTACCGCTAATGACGATAGCGTCAGGCTTTGTTTGCCTCGCGGACAGGGCTACCGATGCGAGGTTGGTGATGTGGGTAGAAGGATTTTGTACCAGGCGCTCGACATTACTGATGATGTTTTCCATCGCCATCCCGGCGATCTTGCGCTCGCGGCGAATCTCAAGCGCCGCCGCGGAGCCCCATTCACTGCGCGCTACGTCGGAGATGTCGTTCTCGTCACGCAACAAACTATCGACGACAAGCACGCGTACCTGATCGATCTGTTTTTCGATCGGTTCGTAGCGGCAAAATGTTTGCTGGTTGTACGGGAAGGGAAGCGAGTGGGCGACTTCGACTGTCTCTTCTGCCAATGCTTCGCGCGTTTCTTCTGTCATCATGGTTATTAAACTTCGGAACCAGCTTAGACGCAAGCCGCTAAATTAAGTTGCATGAGCGCCAGCCGACAAGGTTTCTTGACGAATAGCGAACCTTTGGCGCACGGATTCCGTAAGGCGAAGCACATTTTCATTAGCTCAGCTCTTTGTGCGATTTCGTGTAATTCGTGGATGGCTGTTATGCCGGATAAAAAACGATCCACGAATTACACGACATGACACGAAGGTGGTGACTTCACCTGCGTTGCTTTGTACTTTGCTCAAACGTCGGTGTCGCTGGGCCGGCTCCTGCGCTTTCAACTTCATCCCTGATCCTATCCACCAGCATCCGCCGCACGCGTGAGCGCAGCGCTGTTCCCTCGCCTGCGGTCAGATAGTCAGCCAGAAGCAATGCCCGGTGCCAGGCAGAGTCGAGCTGATCGGCCAGTTGCGAGATCTTAGTGATGTCGTAAGGCACGGCAATTTGTTTACAGCCGGCTTTCGCGAATACCGATAGGTAACGCGCCGTGGCGAGATCAGGACAAAGCATTCGCCGCCGTCCGGCCTGTAGTTCGACGCCTAATAATGTGTGTTGAATTTCGACCGGCGATTTAACCGGCAGGCTTTCGAAGGTGTACGCGCGTGTGCGGAGTTTGCGGATGCGCTCAGTGTAAATGCTGGGCAGCCAGGCGTCTTTAAGATCGGCTTTGATTTGGGAGACGTAGCTTTCCGCGGTTGCGCGGGGTCGTTGGTTGGATCTCATTCACGGTCCGTTTGTACGGGAGACACTTCCGGCAGGTTTGGTTTGCAACGCATTGATCACCCGGCCCGGAAACAAGCCGAGATAAAGCACACCCAAAATAGTAACTGCCAACGCCACCCCGACACTTACCGGAACCCGGGGCGCCACCCAACTCGTCGTGCGTTCACGGAAAAACATGACGATGATCAGCCGCAGGTAGTAGTAAGCCGAAATTGCAGTATTGAGCACACCGATCACGACGAGCAGGTAATATCCCTCATCCAGGGCCGCGCGAAATACGAGCACCTTGCCGATGAAGCCCGCAGTGAGTGGCATACCAAGCAAGCTGAGCAGCATTAGGGAAAGCGCGAAAGCCAGCCACGGGGACTTAAAGCCAATTCCGTTGTAATCCTCCACTTCAGTCCGACGGTCATCACT
>DATEPF010000350.1:0-3319 GCA_035273325.1 Pyrinomonadaceae bacterium
GTGATCGATGCAAAGCCGTAATGAGCGTAAAAATAAACCAGCACTAAGACCGCAAACGCCGCCGCCCAATGCCATCCGATGGTCCAACTCGCCGACGATTCGGCAAAGCGTTTTGTTATTCCCGTTTCTCCTAGCGCTTCAGCCATTCTTACCAGGCCGCCATACCAGATGAACACGTCCCACGCGCTGCGTTCGGAAATGAGGTCTTCCCAGTCGAGTACATTTGTCAGCAGCAGCACGCAGATGCCAATCATTGCGACCACCGCATAATTAATTCCGTGAAAAGCCGTCGTCATCCAGAGAGTAGCGACCAGGCCAAACACCACCAACATCAGCTTCTCGCCGCGTGACGTGCGACCCATCGCCTGCAATTCATTCGACGCAAACGCCGCCGCTTCCGGGGTGTGTCTCACTGCGGGTGGAAACAGTTTATAAATCAGCACCGGGACAACCGAGAGCGAAACGAGGCCCGGCAATATCGCACCGATGGCCCAACGTCCATAGGTCAGTTCGATACCGGAAGTCTCCAATGCAAACTTTGCGATGATCACGTTCGACGCCTGGCCAGTGAGGAACATGGCGCAGATCACAACGTCACATTGATAGAGGAGTGTGGTGAGAAATGCGCCGAGGCGACGCGCAGTTGGACCGGGCCTTGAGTCGTAGGCTTCAGCGATAGATTTAGCCACAGGAAAAATGATCCCGCCGGAGCGGGCGCCAGTTGACGGAATGATGGTCGCCAGCAGCATGTCCGTTCCGATCAGCGAGTAGCCTAAGCCGAGTGAGTGTTTGCCGATGGCTCGAACGAAAAGGAGCGCTATCCGTCGTCCCAATCCTGTCTTGATCATTCCTCGCGAGATGAAGAAGGCCGCGAGCACCAGCCACACAATCGGATCTGCATAACCACGCAACGCGTCCGCCGGCGTCAGTGTGCCCGT
The DNA here is from genome assembly GCA_035273325.1 of Pyrinomonadaceae bacterium. GTDB lineage: Bacteria > Acidobacteriota > Blastocatellia > Pyrinomonadales > Pyrinomonadaceae > PSRF01. Next base: position 939 of record DATEPF010000350.1, read on the forward strand.
CAACATGATCGCGGTGATGCCCAGCAAGACTATGGCGCCACCCGGAATGGGACGGACGACGGCGCCGACAATGGTGGCCACGAAAATTGCCAGTAGGTTCCAGGATGGGCGAGTGATTCCGGCGGGGACTGGAATTAAGAGAACGACGAGTGCAGAAGCGAGCACTGCCGCCCATTTGACCAGACGGATTCGGAGAGAATCTTCGTCACTGGAGCGCTGCAGCGTGTCGGCAGGCGAGTCTGACGGCGGGGGAAGCGTCATTGTTTAAAGTCCAAAGTCCAAAGTCTTTATTTTTCGTGTGTTTCGTGGACTTCGTGGATCGCTTTTATCTTAACTAAATACGATCCACGAATTACACGAAAAAGTAGTTTGGTGCATACGTAATGGTTGATAAATCGCGCCGCGACAGCCTGCTATTGGTAGCCGGCACTTGAATACAGCCGGATCAAAGCGTTACGAAACACTGCGTTCAATGTGGCATGGTCGTTGCCAAAGAACGGGCGGAGTCAAAATCATGAAAAGATTTCTTGCCACAGTTTTATCACTCGCAATCATAAGCATGGCGGCGTTACCCGCAGCGGCGCAGACCCGTTCGCGTTACCGCAGCCGTTACGAAAACCGTTCTGTCTACCAGACACGTTCGGTTTATAACAACAACAATTACCGCTACAACCGCGATCGCAGATATGACAGCAATCGAAATCGCGACGGAAAGTGGGTTTACGAAGACGGCCGTTGGGTTTGGGATGACAACCGTTCCGTCTGGGATCGGCATCGCGACAAAATCACGACGGCTGCCGGCGCCGGTGGCGGCGCGGCGGTAGGCGGCATGTTAGGTGGAAAGAAAGGCGCGATCATTGGCGCCATCGCGGGCGGAGCAGGTGCGGCACTCTACACCTACAAGATTCGCGATAAGAACCGCCGCTACTAAATAAATTTCAGTTTGGTTGCCGGTCGCAAGATTGGTGACCGCTGTCGGGGCCCGGATGTGAAGGGGAGAGCACATCCGGGCCTCAACATGTTTAAGACAAGTCCAAAGTCCAAAGTCCAAAGTCCAAAGTCCAAAGTCTTCTTTTTGTCCAAGGTCCAATGTCCTCTGTCTATATAAGGTTTACAGTTTGTTTCAGCGGACAGATGTAAGTGAAACGAGTCGTCTGCGGTATACAGACATTGGACATTGGACATTGGACATTGGACAAAAAGAAGACTTTGGACTTTGGACTTTAGACTTTGGACTTCCCTAGTGGCTTCTGTTAGAAATAAGCGAACAAAATCACTTGCGGAGACTGCCACTTAAATGGATTACCACGAGAATGTTCTCGGATTAATCGGTCATACACCACTCGTAAAGCTGAACCGGCTGACACGCGGTATAAAAGCAACGGTGTTGGCCAAGATGGAAAATCTTAACCCCGGGTTTTCCGTGAAGGATCGCATCGGCATTTCAATGATCGAAAGTGCCGAACGCGAAGGCAAACTCAAACCCGGCGGGACGATCGTTGAAGCAACCTCAGGAAACACGGGAATCGGATTGGCGCTCGTCGCCGCCGTCAAGGGTTACAAATGCATCTTCGTGATGACCGACAAAGCGTCCGCCGAGAAATCGCGCTACCTAAAAGCGCTCGGCGCCGACGTGGTCATCACTCCCGTCTCCGCGAAACCTGGAACACCTGATCACTACGTCTCGACCGCGCAGAGAATCGCCAAGGAAACTCCGAATTCGTTTTATCCCGATCAGTATTCACATCCGGCCAATCCTGAGGCCCACTACCGCACCACCGGCCCCGAGCTATGGGAACAAACCGAAGGCAAGATCACTCACTTCGTAGCCGGTATTGGGACCGGTGGAACCATTTCCGGCACCGGCCGCTTTCTGAAGGAGAAGAATCCCAATATTAAAGTAGTCGGCGCGGATCCTTACGGCTCGATTTTCAAAACCTTTAAAGAAACAGGAAAGGTAGTTGAGACGACACCCTATCTGGTTGAAGGTATCGGACAGGAAGTGGTGCCGCCCAACGTGCACATCCAGTATGTGGACGAAGTAGTCAATATTACTGATCGCGAATCGTTTGAAATGTCTCGCCAGTTAGGCCGCACGGAAGGAATTTTTTGCGGTGGTTCCAGCGGTACAAACATGGCGGCGGCGATGCGCGTGGCCAAAGACCTCGACGAGAATGCCGTCGTTGTCTTCATCGTCTGCGATACCGGTGAACACTATTTGACCAAGCATCACTCGGATGAATGGTTAAAAGAGAAGCGCTTGCTCGAGCCGCAGAAGATGACCGCCGGATTGATTAGTGGGACAAAAGGCGTGAATGCACCGGGCGCGCTGGTTTGGGTAAGTCCCGATGCGCGGGTCGCGGACGCGTTGGCGAAGATGA
>DATEPF010000351.1:0-5922 GCA_035273325.1 Pyrinomonadaceae bacterium
ACCGTCAAGGTTTTCGACATGAACGCGAAGGCGGCAGGCGACGTGACGGCGAAGTTCACCGATTACACGCGCAAGGCGAACCGTGAGCTGATTGAACGATCATTTAACGGCACGGACTTTCTGCGTTTCCTGCCTAGTGTAGTTAGGGACCAGCTTGCGACGTATCCCGAGGAGTTTGTTTGTGCCGCAAAAGAAACCCAGATGACAACACAAACCATGCAGACAACTTCCTCCGCGCCGTCTGCGTGGTGGCCCACGGCTTTCGCAGTCGTACAGATAATCATGACGTTCCTCGTTTGATCGCCGTGAGACGCGGTCGCTCGGCCGCGGGATGAGTGACTTCCTACTAATTTCCCGTCTCTTACTTTCCAGCTCATCCTCTCTTTGAGCCACCCGTAAAATCCTATTATCTTGAACTACATTCGTTTACGCCTTTTGCTTGTCATAAATATAGCCTGCTGCTAGACTCCGCGCGTTCTTCACATTAAGCGTCAACTCAACCCATCAGGAGGCGACTTATGAATCCCATACCACCCAACCCGGATGCATCCGGTTCAAACGGTAATCAGGAAGATATTGATTCCGATAACCAACTCAGAGATCTCTTTACGGACGGCTCAGGCATTTTTAGAGCAGTCTGTTCGATCAGGAATCTTCCCGGTAGAGACACCCACTATCAGCTTGGTGACGGAACGGTTCATACCTTCCATGTGTATGCTGATGAGCGTGCCTCAAAAAGGACAAATCTTTATGTTCCACGGGGGTTTTCAAAAATAAACTGGATAAGCAACAGTACGGTCGTAGCGACAAATCCAGTTACAAAGGAAGCGATAAATTTCTATCACGTCAAGAAATTACCAGCGCTTCCACCGCCGAACCCCCTTGGTTCGAAATGTATTGGTCAGATCGGAGGCGGCGGCGCGGACCGGCCGGGAGATATGCACACGCATGGAACACTGTTTAAAAATAGAGCGTCGCGTGATGAGGTGGAACGCTGGCGGATGGAACCCACGATCGTAACAGAGGAAAATCCTTTTCCCGGCTTCCCAAGAGACATAAATTCCGACGTCGCTGATCATGTTAGAGATATTCGGTCGCTTATTTGAGAAATTAGCCATCCAGGGGGTACTTCATGAATCTGATTTCGGGGTGTTTAGCGATGAGTCTGATCATTCCGGGCACGATCGTGACTCACGAGCGTGAGGCTCAAGCCACGGTGGCCCGGTGGGTTTCGCTGGCGGATGAGCATGACGAGAACTACTCAAATCAACCGAACGGGCTCGCGAATTATCAAGTCTTTCAATCTGAACAGGAAAAGGAACAGCAACAGCAATCTGACAAGCCTTTGGACCAGTGGCCAATGGAGTGTGAAGGCGCCGCGACCCGTTTGGACTTTGCCGTAATAAACACCCGGAAGTTAGAAGGCGCGTATTTAATTCTTGTAGCTCGGCTGGGAAGCGGTGAGGTTTCGCGCACCCTCAACCAGACTCGTCTGAAGAGCGTCGAACAGTATCTGCTGCGAAGAGGTGCTGATCTAAAGTATGTGCTGGCACACGGGAGCAGGTTAAAGGGCCTAGGTCGAATAGAGATTTACGTCGGAGGCCAGCTCGCGGAGATTATGCCGCTTCGTAAGAACGCGAAAGGTTTTTGTGCGGCGGGACGCGCCTGACAAATTCGTCGAGCTACTTCCCCAATCGGTCTTTCTGAAATACGGCGAATAACTTTTACGCCGCAGTCTTTACTTTTTTCTTCTTCCTTCTTACTTTCCCATCCAGATGGAAACCGCAGACGTCGTCATCATCGGTAGCGGCATTGTTGGATCAAGTGTCGCTTATCATCTGGCGCAGGCCGGCTGCACAAATGTTCTCGTGCTTGAGCGCGAAGCGCATCAGGGGAAGGGCTCGACGGGCAAAAGCATGGGCGGCGTGCGCGCGCAGTTCTCAACACCCGTAAACATTCAAATGTCGAAGTATTCGATCGACTTCTTCTCACAGTTTGATGAGGTTGTCGGTCATCCGGCAGATTATCGCGCGCACGGTTATCTGTTCTGCGCGACCAGCGAGAAGCATCTCGCGTATTTGAAAGCGAATCGCGAGCGCCAGAACGCGCTGGGCGTAACGAATGTTGAATGGGCCACAGCTGAAGATATCGCGAAGATGGTGCCGCAACTTCGTGTGGATGACATTCTCGGCGGCACATTTTGTCCCACGGATGGCTTTGTCGATCCGCACAGCGTGATGATGGGGTTCATGCTGAGTGCCAGAGAGAAAGGTGTGCGACTGTGGCTGGACACGTCGGTGACGGGAATTGAGACCGAGCCCGCTCAATCCAATGCAAACCATTTAGAGGCGGCACTTGTGCCGCCCGCTTCGCCGGACAATGGCCGCACAAGTGCGGCCTCTAAACGATCAAGAGTTAGTTTACCGGCGGGCGTTGTCCGCAAAATCTCTGGCGTCCAGACCTCACGCGGTTTCATCTCAACTCGCATTGTCGTCAACGCTGCCGGGCCCTGGGCCGCACAGGTCGCCGAGATGGCCGGCGCGGAACTCCCGGTTGAGCCGCTGCGGCGGCAACTCGTGCCAACCGAACCTTTCGATAACCTGCCGAAACGTTTTCCGATGGTGATAGATATGTCCACCGGGTTTCATTTCCGTCGTGAAGGGAAGGGAATTCTCCTCGCGTGGAACGACCCCGAAGAGTCACCTGGTTTCAAAGTAGATTTCGATGGGACCTTCGTGGAGAAGATTCTCACGCACGCCGCTTCACGGGTGCCGGCGCTGGCCGAAGCTGAGGTTAATCCGCGTCGCGCCTGGGCCGGGCTTTACGAAATGACACCCGATCATCATGCGATTATCGGGCCTGCGCCGAACGTGGAGGGCTTGTACTTCGTGAACGGGTTCAGCGGCCACGGCGTGATGCATTCGCCGGCGTCGGGGCGCATCACCGCCGATCTAATCCTCGAAGGTCATTCAAATCTGATCGACGCAAACCAGCTCAGTGTCCAGCGATTCAAAGCCGGTAGATTGCTTGAGGAGACAGCGGTGCTCTAGGGATCAGAATGGTGGCAAAGACCGTCTTGAATAGGGAGAACTTTCATGAAGTTTTCTCAGGAAACTTGAACCCGATATAGGTCCCCGAACTAAGCCCCATCAGTCCTAATAAGGTGGCGCTGAATTCGGGCATCGTCAGATTGTTGTAAACGGACGAGACGAAAATAATTCCGAGGACAAGCGTCCACGCGAAAATCTGGAAACGGTGGAAGCTGTAACCGCTGGCGTCGCGGAGGATGTCGCGAATAAAGCCCTTGCTAACGGCCGCGTCGGCTGATGCCTCCAACTGTTCCAGTTGTGGCGTGATTAGCGCCAACCGCGCGCGGCGGTCCTGCACCTGTTTGTTCAAACTATCTCGATTGCTGGTGTCTTCCGGCGACAAGGTGGTTTTGGCGTTGAGTGCATCTATCTGGATCTGGAGTTCCGGAATTGTTTGTTCCAGCGATTGCTTTTCGGCGGAGAGACTCTGCAACTGATCTGCGTTAGCGCTCAACTTGCCTGAATCGATCATCGCTTCGCTCAAGGCAGTTCCCGCGCTAATGCCCATCAGCGCGAGCAGAGACGCGGTAATCGTGTCGAGGGCGCCGGTGATCAGCCAGATCGTCATGTAAGACGCGTAGATCAGGAAAAACCAAAATGCCATTTGCGTGCGGCCGAGGTTATATGGCCTAAGCTTTCCCTTAACCGGGCACTCGCTGCCGTCGCGAATGAGATTCGTTTTGCGCGCCAGCCAAATCAACAGGATGAAAGTCAGCAGGACAACGACAAGGGCTATTAACCCATACGTCGGGGAAATCACTGTCAACAAGACGGGACGGGTCTGATCAATAGCGGAATCGAAAGGGGACTTGTCTTCGAAACCGACACTGAACGCTACGGGTTTTCGCGCTACGTGTGGCTCGCCCAGCAAATCGATCCACATTTCCTTGTTGTCCGGAGTGATTTCCAGATGAAACTGCAAATGATTTTTGCTGGGATGGATCTCTTGAGGATAATTGCCGCGTATCGCCAGGCCGTTGATATAGGGAACTAACTTAGTCGGATCGTTTTCCTCAGCCCAGTCATTCAACCCTTCCAACTGCACCTTAATCAGGTCGTCCAATTGGAGGTTTCCTTCGATAGCGATAACTCTTGGCTCAGGAACAGGCGTCGGGGAAGTAACAGGGGACGCAATTGCCGTCGGAGATGGTGAAGGAGTTTGCGCGACCAGAATCTCCGCGCCAATAAGGAAACAGAATAATGTCGCGCCAAAGACAAGTAAGCTCGCGCTTGTACACTTTTTTTGCATTGGTTTGGGTTTGCTCGGGCGCAAAGTGCGCGCAGCCTATCCAAACCGTCTCTGTATGTCAATAACTTTTCTAGTCGCGTCAAAGCGGTTGCAAAGGACTGCTAAGAACATGGCTACTGGATCACCCGGGGAACGCGCGACGAATCGGATTGCCAGGAGAACGTTTGACTCATCGCGTTCTGGGTTGGCTGAGACTTGTGATTGACTCGGTTTCGCCAACGGGTCTTTGCCCCTTGTGAGAACCGCCTGCGATAGCGGGAGGGTCACTCCGTAACTAGTCCGCGGATAGGTCAGATCAACCGCCCGCTATCCCGACACGTCGGGATTCTGACCTCACGCAAAGTCGCAAAGGATCGCAAAGCCAAACCAAGGACACGACACACCGCTTTCAGCGCCTTGCGCGTCACCACGAACTGAGACAATATCTCTGCTTCGCTTTTACAAACTACGTCTATCGAGGTGGTAATGGAACGTCATATTACCAGTTGGTTCAGCCCTAATTTGCAGATGGAAATGCCGCTCGTGCGTTACGGCGCCGGCGGTCAAACTCTGCTGATGCTACCGACTGCGGCGGCGGATTATCTCGAGTACGAACGATTCTATCTGGTCGATGCGATTAAGCCGTTCATCGAGCACGGCAAGGTTCGCGCGTACTCAATCAACAGCGTGAACAAGTGGAGTCTGCTGAACAAAGAAATGCCGCCGAAGCTGAAAGCTGAGTTGCTGACGCGTTACGATCGATACATCACGGAAGAAGTTCTGCCGCTAATCCGTAACGACAACGAAGAGCAGTTTGCGCGGCCGATCACCACCGGCGCGAGTCTCGGCGCGTACCTGGCCGCCAACGAATACTTCAAGCATCCCGATCTCTTCAAGGGCACGATTCCGATGAGCGGCAGCTACGACATTCGTAACTTCCTGGATGGCTTCTACGACGACAACGTCTATTTTAACAATCCCGTCGATTACCTCTCGAAATTGAATGACGATCACTACCTGCCCATCCTGCGACAGGCCGATTCGATCTACATCATGTCGGGTCAGGGCTCTTACGAAGATCCCGATCGGAGCAAGCAGCTGTCAGCGATACTTAAGTCTAAGGATATTCCGCACACGCTGGATTTGTGGGGACCGGACGTGGATCACGACTGGCCATGGTGGCGGAAGATGCTGCCGCATGTGCTGGGGAAGATGCTGGCATAATCCCAATTTATGAATCACTCCCCCGATCTCAATATTGAATGGGACGAAAAAAAGAATGTCCTAAACCAAAAGAAACATCGCGTCTCATTCCTCGAAGCCGCGACGGTATTTCAAGATCCGCTTGAAGTGACAATTCCAGAGCCGGATCATTCTTTTTCTGAATATGGTTTATTTCCATCGGCCAGTCTTCCGACCAAAGATTGCTGGTAGTATCATATGCGGAGCGAGCGAGTAGGATTCGTATCATAAGCACTCGCCGGCCGACGAAGGCTGAGAGAACGATGTACGAAGAACGTTGATGCGAAGAGAATATGATTTCAGCGAGGGGATAAGAGGCAAGCACGTGGGGAAGCGCTTGCGAATTGTTGGTGATGCTACGCT
>DATEPF010000352.1:0-4098 GCA_035273325.1 Pyrinomonadaceae bacterium
TCAGCCGCGGCTACATGTTCCCGCGCCGCGACGGCATCGTCCTCGGCGGCACGTGGGGTCGCCACGACTGGTCGCTCGCCCCCAAACCTCAACAAACGACGAGAATCCTTGAAGGACATATTTCAATCATGAACCGAGTACGTCAGCAGGAACAACGCCGGTAGCACCTTTCTATCACTTCGCGTAATTCGTGGATCGTTTTCGCGAGAAAAAGAGATCCACGAATTACCCCAAATCTGCTTGAGATCCATCCATTCTTGAAGGCAACCGGGCGCTTCGTTTTCGGACGATTAAGTCGTTCAAATAGATATAGTTTTCCCCAGTAAATACGGCTTTCTGTCCATGATCCCAGCGTACATTTCCGCACGTTGAATCATCATAGTAATCCGTCGGCAATACAGCTGTAACAAACGAACCCGGGGGCATAAAGTTGAAATCATTGAAACGTCATTCAGCATTCCTACTGCCAAGCCTACTTCTGTTGGCCATCGCCGGTTTATTCGTCCTGCCAGGATTGAAACCGTCGCGGCAACGCAGCATTTCCCAATACCTACCCGTGTCTTTACCGGCGCAAGCTTCCGAAATGAATCGCTGGACGCTGGCCGTCCAACAGGTCAAAGCCGATCGCGGCGAGCCAATGGGCAAGCAGGCGAAGGTCGAGATCCCAAGCCAGGTGAGGCACTACGGCGACACGCGCCGGTTTCTCGCTACTCAGGTTGCCGAAGTTAAGGAACACGGACTGCACACGCCTCAAGATCTTGTCGAACTAGCTGAAATGGTGGCGAAGGGCGAAATGGTTTCCCTGCCGCCGGCCACCGACCACTACGTACTCTTTGGTGTCGGCGCAAACGCACGCAAAAATGCGTTCACTCGTTACATCAACGGCAAGAGTGTTCCGGTTTACGATGAAAAGGGGTTGCGCCGTCAATATGAGGAGTTGGCGGAGCAGCGCGCCCGCAGCGAGCAGGAAATTGCCACGCTGAAAAAGGAGATCAGCGGACTGGGCAAGAAGGAACGATCGAAGCGCAACAAGCTGCAATCGCAAATTACGGCCGCGCAAGCCTCGATTAAGGCGAACAACGAAGACAAGGAACTCCTGGATCGTTTTTACAACAACGCGGAAACGCGCGCACAGTTGTTCAGCCAGTACCGTTCACTGGAGGCCCTTTCCAAAAACTTCCGCGAGCGAGATTTCAACATCGAGGACGACACGGCCCGTCGAGATATGAAAGTCCGCCTGCTCAGTTCCCTTCGTCCAGAGGCTTTGGAAGTGTTGGAGGAGATTGCAGCGTCATACCACGAGAAATTTCAACGACCACTTCCGATCACGTCCCTCGTGCGGCCGGATGAATATCAGCACGCACTGAGCAAAGTTAATCCAAATGCTACGAAGATCGAGACGCCGCCGCATTCGACCGGATTAGCTTTCGACATTTACTACCGGTATATGACAGCCGCCGAGCAGGCGCACGTCATGGATCATTTGTCGAAATTGAAGGACGCCGCGCGAATCGAGGTACTGCGCGAGAACCGTGATCACTACCACGTGTTTGCGTTCGTGGATGGCAGTCGGCCGGCCGAGAAGCTGATTGCTTCGTCACGCAGTGGAAACGCCGCCGCTCCAGTCGCCAAAGCCGCCGCGAAACCTGCGGCGAAATCGGCGGCGAAAGCGAAGGCAACAAAGAAGGCGACAGCGAAAAAGAAAGTCGTCGCAAAGAAGGCAACGCGCACTTCGCGGAAACGTCGGTAACAAACCAAAAAAACGATCCACGAATTACACGAATTTCGTGTCCTTCGTGGATCGTTTTTCTGCCTACTGCCTACTGCCTACTGCCTACTGCCTACTGCCTACTGCCTACTGCTTTACTGGACCGTCACATCGTCAATTCGGAATGACGTTGGCAATGTGATGTCATTGGTGCCGCGGAATTGAATCCGCACGGTTTGGCCGGCAAATGAAGCGAGGCTGTAATTCCCTCTCAACACATATACACCGGCGGTACCGCTGTTTTGGTTGCTGAACGTTGCCAATGTTGCCAACAACGTTCCACTCGTGTTCCTGACCTCGATAAATAATCGGTCATATACGGCAGCGCCCGCTGCTTCGCTGGTCGTAATGTTCAACCAGAAATTCAAATTAGCGCCTCCACTCGGAATCGTGACTGTTTGATACAGCGTTCCGGAACTGCTGTTGACGCCGTTGATAATCATGTAAGCCACGCCAGAATGTGGATAGGCTCCGGTGCTTCGTGTCACCTGGCTCGAAACTACCCATGGAGTTGTTCCCGTTTCAAAGCTCGGATTCACGATTAGGTTAGTGCCTCCACCACCCGCCGCCGCTTGCGACACTGTGAAGGTCTGTCCTGCAATCGTCATCGTGCCATTACGCGATGCACCGGCATTGCTGGCTACCGAATAGTTCACGGTTCCGTTGCCTGTGCCGCTGCTGCCGGAAGTAATGGTAATGAACGTCGCATTGCTTGACGCCGTCCATCCGCATCCTGCTCCGGCTGTAACAGTCACGCTGCCGGTCCCACCACCCGAACCATAACTTGCGCTGGTCGGATTGATCGAATAGCTGCAGGTACCGCCGCAATCGGTGGGAATGTTTGACGCGGCGGTGTGCGTCGTGCCGTCGTTGCCGACAGCCGAAACACCCATTCCGTGCCGGGCAAACACCGTCCAGATTGCGCAACGATTCGCCCCACCGTTTAGATTCTGATCGGCCTGCAGGATTCCGTCGCGCGCGTTTAAGAATGACGGACGCGTCGGCGTGAACTTCATGCCGTTCAGGACCAGCAGGTTAGTAGTTGCAGCGCCCAGTGTTTGGCGCAGGTCCCACAATGTGGCGGCCCAAACTTCGCCATCACGGTGGACCTGGCAACCACCCCCACACACGTCGGCATAGGAATCGTGCACCGTGTTGGCGGGCACTGTGTAGGCAGCTCGGCGGATGCCGGCGGTGTTGTTCATTACATACTCGCCGACCGCGCCGTCGCCGTTGAGTGTGACGGCCCAGTAGTCAGACCAACCTTCACCCATGGCGCCTGACTGGGTTCCGCTCAGGGCTGTGCTGCCGTTTCCGATCAGGCGATTGGAAATTCCGTGACCGTACTCGTGGAACACGACGTCGCCGTCGACCGAACTGTCGCGATCCGGATTTGGCGCCGTGAACAGATACTGCTGCATGCGGGGTCGGGAGCCGTCTGGCGGCGTTGCGAAGTTTGCATTGTTAGTACCGGAGCCGTCCTGCGCTTCCGCACGAACTGAGTCGTTACCGGTGCCACCGCGACCGTAGTTGTTGGTTTGGAAGTTACGAGCTGTCTCCGTAAAGCCGAGGCCGTAGGAGAAGTCGTGCATGATGTTGTTGAAGTAGAAAAGGTTGGTCACGACCGCTGCTTGTTGGGTTCGTGGATCAACCGTGGTCGAGAATGGGAAGGTAAAGTTCTGATTGGAAGCAAAGGCGTGCCCGTTGGAAAGGCCGTTACCACTCGTTGAATCCGGGGCGTTGTTTGCGTCTCGGTCGAGATATGCTTCGGCGTTATTGCCGGTCGTGACTGTGGAGGTACCCATCCATCCCGCACTGGTGTTGATGGTTGTGTCACCAACAAAAGACAGCAACACGCGCCCGCCGTGACCGGGACTTTCCGGGTAGACAGTTCCCTGCGCCTGATCGACGTAGAGGTTATGCCGCAACAGAAGTTTGCCATCCTGAGCGTCGACCAGAATTTCGTACCACTCGTCGGCACTGACTTCGACGAACACATGCCATGCGAGACGGGCTGCGTCTCCGATTCTCACGACATTGAGCTCGGAAAGAATGTCCTCGTAATAAGGGTTGATTGGATTAGCAAAGCGAGATGCTTCGCTCCTGGACGACCGGGGTTGTGTCTCCGCGAACGCCGGACCAACGTCCTGGCCCGCATAGCCAAAGGCTTTTGCGATGCCTTCTTCTTCGCTGATTCTGGCTTTCAGTTTTACCGTCTGGCCTTCAACCAGAAAACCCTCGCGAACTGAAAGCACTTCACCGTGTTTGTTAACGACAACCTTCACGTCGCCCTCAAACACTTTGTATCCACCGACGATTTGAGCGTAATC
>DATEPF010000353.1:0-50184 GCA_035273325.1 Pyrinomonadaceae bacterium
GTTGACACCGGCATGCCCACGATCAGCACCGCGATAGAGAAGATTAGGATTTTGTTTACTAACTTCATACAAGCCTCCGGAAAACTTAACAACTACCTTCCGCGACCGAAGAGAATAATTTTGATTGTTTCAAACAGGACGATCGCGTCGAGCACTAAACTCTGGTTCTTGATGTAATACAGGTCGTATTGCAACTTCTGTCGGGCGTCTTCTATCGACGCTCCATATGGATACTTAATTTGCGCCCAGCCCGTGAGACCCGGCGCGATCAGATGACGTTGTTGGTAATACGGTATTTCCTCAGCAAGTTGGGAGACGAAATGCGGACGTTCCGGTCGGGGACCGACAAAGTCCATCTCCCCGCGCATGATGTTCCAGAATTGGGGAATCTCATCGATTCGAAGTTTTCGGATGATTTTGCCCACACGAGTCGTGCGGTCATCATGTTCACTGGCCCAAACCGGTCCTGCCGTTTCGGCATCCGTTCGCATAGACCGAAACTTCAAAACCGTAAACGGCGCACCGTTCTTTCCCACGCGCTCCTGGCGGTAAAGCACCGGACCTGTTGAGTCGATCTTGATCAATATTGCCGTTACAAAAGCAATCGGGAGTGAAACGACCCCGCCAACCACGGCGACCAACCGGTGAACCACATTACGAGCGATTCCTGCAATCCGTGCCTGCCGACCACGACTCGAGAAAATTAACCATGACGGGCGAATCATGTTGAGAGACACACGGCCCGTCACTCTTTCGTAAAAGGACGCACCCTCTTCAATGTTGACCTTCCCCGTTAGGCTAAGTTGTAGCAACTCGTTCGTGGGCAATTGTCCGCGGCGTTCACCCATAGCCACGATAATTCGATCAATGTTCTCGCGTGCCACGACTTCCTCAAGTTCCGAGGTTAAACCGATCACCTTTGGATTGATCAAACTCTTTCCTAGTAACTCGGGGTCAGAACCGACAAAGCCGGCAATGCGGTAGCCCGCATCTGGTCGGTCCAACATCTCACGGGCGACCTCAACTGCTAGTGGACCCGACCCTACAATTAGAATCTTTTCTCCGAAATCAGGATGGCCCAATAGCCAATGTATCGACACTCGCCAACTGACCATCAAACCTAACGCCAGCGGCAATGCAATCAAAGATATTCCTCGACCCAACATGAGCTGCGGAAAACCATAAAAGGCCAGCGCTAAAGCGATCCAGGCCAAGCCAAGCGCCTGCACCAATCGCAGAACTAACTCCCGGCGATCGTGCATAACGATGAAGTCGTAAAGGTCGAAGAGATAAAATGCGGCGAGACAGAACGTGGTTGCCAGGGCGGACTTGAGAAATCCCTGACGCTCGACTAATTCAAAATAGGCACCGTCGACGCCAACACGGACGTACACAGCCGTAACTATCGCGCCAAAGATAACAGTTGCTTCAGCAAGAATTAGTAACGTCGTGCGGGTGTTGGCGCGGGATGATCTCAACTGGCGATAGCCACCTCGCCTTCTGAATCTGAAACCAGACGCAATTTTTCATCGGGAGGCAACGTTTTCGGTTGGTAGTAACGCTGTTGGTAGTAATAAGCGTTTGATTCAAGTTGTTCATCGGCACGGTTCAAAACCACCCCCAGCATGCGTTCTCGCGGTAGCTGTTCCAGCAGTTTGTCCACCATTGAATATCGAGTCTTGCCGGCACGGACCACCATCAGGGCTCCGTCAGCGCGATTGATTAGCACATTGGCGTCGGTGAAGATTCCCAGCGGCGGAGCATCAATGATAATGAAGTCGAACATGCGCCGAACTTCGGCTATGACCTTCGCGTAAGTAGGCCCGGATAGCAGTTCTGCAACGTCATCACGGGCCTGCCCACCTGGTAATAAGTAGAGTCCCGCAGGATCCAAACGAACAATCGCATCTCGCAGATTAAGTTGACCGCCTAATACTTCGGACAAACCGCGTGGTGCGTCGATCGCGAGATACTCGGTAGCGCATGGCTGTCGCAAATCGCTATCGATAACCAGCGCTCGTACCCCCTCTGTTTGGGCCAGTAACCATCCAAGATTCAATGCCGTCAACGTCTTGCCTTCGCCCATGCCGGCACTGGTGATTACAAAAGTCTTCATCTGTTCGCGCTCGCCTGCTTGCAATATTCTCGTGCGTAACGAACGAAACTGTTCGCAGTAGGCGGAACGCGGTTGGGTTAGGGCCACTAAATGAGGCTCGACGCGCGCTGAGGCTACGTCATAAGAGACGAAACCCCTCGCGCGCGCCGGCCTGGCAGCGTCCAAAGTTGCCCCAGCAGCACGCGATGCATATCCGCCGGGGAGTGCCGTCCCATCGGATGCATACGCCGTGTGCGCAGTGAACGCTGAACTCTTCACCGAATGCTCTCGGCCTGAAACTGAAGACGACGTAAATAACTCGTCCTCAAGCTGTGCGGCGCTCGGAGCAAACTGGTGAACTCGGCTAGCGAAGCTTCCTTCGCCATCCCTTGAAAATTGATGCGAATGAGGACCAGTGGGAGTCCGGGACTGATCCATTCCAGCTCGTCTTAATGCCTCATAGACTCTGCCCATTAGTTCTCCTTCTGCCTCTCGATGAACGACAGATTTGAGGAATTGTGATCGCCGTTGCCATTGCCCACTGACCACAATTCCGCGTGACCCGCGGGGGTGAAAATCTTTGCGGTCAACTCATTTTCATTACCGCTCTGCATGCCATTTTCTAGTCGAGGCAGCATGTCGAGGTTTTCGGCGACCTCTGCGATGATCGCCTGATTGACGGTTGTGGTTCCGGCGGCATAACCGGCGAGCAGCGCGTTATCGCAGATATTGTTGATGTTTCGAGGAATACCGTCTGTGCACCTATAGATGTAGTCGACCGCCTCGGGAGCGAAGATGTCAGTACGGTTTGCCCCCGCGGCGAGCAGGCGCGAAGTTATGTAACGGTTAGTCTCGTCAACGGTGGGCAGTGCCTTGATAACACAGCGCAGGGCCACGCGTTGTTTCAATTGTCTCAGGTCAGGGTTGTTTAAGACTTCACGTAATTCAGGCTGACCGGTAAGAACAATCTGGAGTTGCTTTGCAGTATTTGATTCGAAGTTCGACAGGAGTCGTATCTCCTCGAGCACGCTTTGCGACAAGCCTTGCGCTTCATCAATTATCAGCACCGTCCGCAAGCCCCGTGCGTGTCGTGATTCGAGCGCTTGACCCAGCGAGGTAAGGAGTTCTGGTTTCGTTTCCCAATTCTGCACGTCAAGCAGCGATGCGATGTGTTGATAAAATTCGGTGACTGACAAACGCGGATTGAACAGATACGCAACCATTACGGTGCGTTCGAGCCGTTGCATCATCCAGCGCAGAATCGTGGTTTTACCGGTTCCGACTTCACCCGTTACCACAATTAATCCTTTGCCACTTTCAATCCCGTAGTGCAGGTTCGCCATCACCTCAGTGTGCGACGGAGTGAAATAGATGAAGCGCGGATCGGGGGTTAGCGCGAAAGGTAGTTCTTTTAATCCGTAGAATTCTGCGTACACCTTATTACCTCCAGGCCGTAGGGCCGGCTTTAACTTCCTAAACCGCAAAACGTTCGAACACCTGCGTCAACTTCAAAATCAGAGCCAGGGCGGGTATCGCGAGGAACATAGCGGTTATCCCGACTGCTAGAAGCATCTTGCGACGTCTTGGAACGCGTAAGGCCTCTGCCGGAGTCAGTAGCTCAGGAACGGTCATTAATACTGGTAGTGATGTGTAGTGAGTTGCGTCCTCACTGGTTTGAATCGTTAGAAGACGTGGAACCTCGAACAACCCTGCGAGCAAGAAACCTATAGCCAACCCTATTGCCAACCCGACGCCCATTAACATTAGACGCTTTGGCGCAACGGGACGCGCCGGCAAGTTGGCAGGATCTACTACCTGAATGCCTTCGCCTTGTTGCTGGCTGGCTGCTTCCGCACCCAAACCAATTTTCTGCGCCTGCATTAGTAACTGATCGTAAGCAGTCTTCTTTGTTTGATAGTCGCGCTCTAAAGCGCCCAACGTCACTTCGGCCCCCGGCACATTGTTAATGCGCTGCATTACATTCGATACCTGCGAATCGACCTGGGAGAGCACCGTCTGTTGCCGCTTGATTTCGCCATCGACGAGTTGCAGTTCTACTTCCAATGCGCCGACTGTTAGATCCGGACGATTACGAAGCTTGTCCTGCTTCTCACGAATTTTGTCCTTCCATTCCCCAACCATCTGCTCCATCGCGGACTTCACGGAATCGACTTCCGCTTGCTTCGCGAGCACGTCAGGATGCTTGGGACGCAATTCTGTGAGCATCCTCGTTAACTGCGATTCGAGATCGGCTTTGCGAGACACGAGTTGAGACCACGCGAGTGTTGTCTTTGGGTCGGTGGTATTCTCAGCCACATCTTCTTTCAATTGCTCGGAAGTTTTTTGAACCAACGCCAATTGACTGGTCAACGCGGAACGACGATCCTGCAAACGACCAACTTCTGATATGTACGCTTTCTGTTGTTCGCGTAGGCCCGCTAACTGCCCTACCAAAGATGCGGCTTCCGAAGGCAGGTTACCGACGTTCTTTTGCATGAAGTCGAGCCGCTCACGATCGACCGCGTCTAGTTCTTCCTTTGTTTGATTGACTTGTTGATCGATGAACTGCTTTGCAGAGGTAGTCGAGTTGATAGTGTTCTTGGTTTGCTCGTCGATGTACTTGCTGGCCAACTCTGCGGTTACGGCCTGAGTCGTTCGGGCATTGCGGCCGCGATAAGTGATGTTGAAACCATTAGTAATGTCATTGCGGCTGGTGTTTACTTCAACCTTAATGCTTTGACGCATGTAGTCGATGAGCATTTCCATCGGCTCGCCGCGCTCGCGTTCAGTCTTATAAAGGTCATACTTCTGGATGAGCGGTTCCAATGAACTCCGGCTCGTGACCACCTGGGCGATGCTGTTTATTTGTCGCGTAAGACTGTCTTCAGTAATTGTGGGAACGACAGTGTTTGGTAGAGTGGAAGGCTTAACGACAATTAAGGTTGACGATTCATATAAGTCCGGGAGCTGAAAAACTACCCAGGACACCGCCGTAGCGATCGCGATGGCAGGAAGGATAATCAGCCATTTTCTCTTCCACGCGATCTTCGCGTATTCGCCCGGCCCTCTTTGACGGAACTCAACACTCATATCCAGAACCCTCCTTTGGCACCTGTGCTTACAGCGTGGCCAAAGCGTTGCGCGCCTCATCAGCGTCAGCAAATGGCGCCTTCTCGTTCAAACGCAAGGCTTGTTCAAGTGCACGACGCGCGGCATCTTTTTCTCCGCGAGCCTTCAGAGCCATACCCAGGTGATATTGATAATTCGGGGCCGGGGTTCCGTTGCTGATCTTCGCGTTCCGCTCATCAAGCTCGACCGCCTTTTTCAATTGCTCCACTGCAGCGCCGTAGAGGCCCTTCTTGTAGTAGACCCAGCCGAGTGTGTCGACGAAACCAGGGATGTTCGGATTTTTCTGCACTACGCCCTGGGCAAGGCGGACAGCTTCATCGAGATTGCCTTTACCGTTTACGGCATACAGCCACGCGAGGTTATTAGCGGCGATGACCGCATTGGGATCCTTGCCTAGTGCGGCACGATAGCTGTCGGCGGCCGCGTCATAGTTCTTACGCGAGTCGTCCAACATTCCGATCAATGTATATGCGGTAGCGTTATCAGGCCGACGCTCAACGATTTTTTGATATTCAGCAATCGCGCGGTCCTGTTGGTTCGTGTTGATGAAGAGGGCGCCAAGAGCGGAGTATGCGGCCAGATAATTTGGATCTAACTCCAGTGATTTGCGTAACGCGACTTCTGCCTGGCCGGAATTCCGTTCAAAACCAAAGATCTGCGCTTTCAAGTAATGCAGCGATGCATTATTTGGATAAGCCGCAAGCACCTGATCGATACGTGCGTGCGCCTTCTGGAGCTCGTTATTGCGAGCGTGTAGACGAATCAGTCCGGTCAACGCATTAAAGTTTGTGCTTTCGATTGAAAGGGCGTTCTCATAAAACTCGATTGCTTCTTCAGTCTTGTTGTCGGAAAGAGCGACAGCGGCAAGACTGATTAGCGGGTACGTGTCGCCAGGAGCGGCATCACGAGCCAGGGTAAAGTCTTTCCGAGCCGCCGCTGTGTTCCGCTGTTCCATTTCGGCTGAGCCGCGCGCAAGAAACGCCTTGGCGCGGATCTCCGCCAACATTTGTGGAGAATTTTGTCTGTCAGGAGCGGTCTGATCGAGGCGCGTTATCAGTTCTGAGGCCAACCGCTGCGCGGCCTTGGCATCACCCGAGGCAAGACTGATCTGCGCTTGCATCAATTTCGCCGGCAGATAGTCCGGATAGTTGCGCTCCAGATCTCCGGCGAACGCTCGCGCCTGGTCCATATTTCCGAGGTTGAAGTTCGCTTGGGCCATGAAATATAAACCTGGTTGGGAGTTAGGCTCCTGAACCAGGACCTCTTTAAGATCTTCCACGGCCGCCTGCAGATCAGGCGCTTGTCCCGTTTGCGAACGAACCCGCGCGCGTAGCAACAATGCCTGCCGGTCGTGCTGGTCCTTAGCCAGAACCTGATTGATCTGACCCATCGCGCCCTGCGTATCGCCGCGCATGAGCATGATTTCGGCTAACCGATAACGACCCTGTGTAAAATCGGGGGACTGCGAGAGGATTTCCGTGTAGATAGCGATTGATTCATCCAGGCGATTCACTGCCGAATAGAAGTCAGCCAAGACCGCCCGGCTTTCTGGTTTTTCTTTATCCAGGTCAGCCAGTGCTTTGTAGGCGACTTCAGCTTTATCCAGTTGCTTATTTACAAGATAGAAACTAGCCAGAACGAAACGCGACGCGCGATTGGTCGGTTCGACCTCAACCGCCTTAACCATTTGTGTTTCTGCTTCACCTAAGCGGTTTAACTGGACCAGGTATTTACCGTATTCGGTATGCGCCAAGCCGGAGTGCGCATTAATAGTGATTGCTCTTTGAAATGTTTCTTCGGCCCTGGCTTTGTCGTTTGTGACAATGTAGAAACGGGCAAGGCTGAGGTACGACTCGACCCGTTGCGGGTTTAACTGAATTGCATGGTTGATCTCAGCAAACGCTTTATCGCGTTCGTCGCGAGCGTAGTAAACGCTCCCCAGGAGGATATGTCCCTCGACGTGGTTCGGGTCCCTTTGGAGAATTTCTTTTGCCAGCCTATCCGCTTCGGCAATTAGCTCAAGGTTGCCTTTCCCGGCGGCGATGTAATAGTTTCCGAGCTTAACGCGAGCGTCCAGATTATCGGGATCGAGTCGCGTAGCCATACGCAGCTCTTCGAACGCTTCCTGAAACCGTTGCAAGCCTTCGTACGCCCGTGCGAGACCCCAATGAGCCGACGCCAGCTTGTCATCGATTTGAATAGCGTTGCGGAACTCCAGCGACGCTTCCTGAAATTTGTCATCTTTCAGGTACGCTTCGCCTCTTTCGACGTGCGCTAATTTTGCTTTATCTGGATTGGTGCAACCGCTGATTACTAGCAGGGCGGCAATAAGAAGGGACAGAAGGCTAACGCGATACGCGATGGTTCGGCACTCAGTTTTCATTCTCTTTCCTCTCGTCGGGATTGGTTTTCTTGCCTATCTGAAATGGCAAGTTAAGTCCCGTCTTGGTGATCTGCACTCTCATGGGCATCGTGGCGGGCAAAGCCAGGTTGATGTCCCGAGAGGGAGACGTTTTCAGAAAAGGGTCAATTCAGAAGTGATTCCGCAAATCAGAACAGGTATGGTGCGAGAAACTCAGAGGCTCATCATCTAGATGTTATCTTCGTTCAGTCTGGAACAAATTCGGGCAGCCTCGTCGAAACTTCCGCAGCCAATTCGACAGCTGCTGTAAGCGCTTCGGATTCAGACTTCCCTACCGGCGCGGTAATTCTCACCAGAGCGCCGTCGGAGCGGCGCAAGCTGACGCTGTCTAATACCGTATAGACTTTGCCCCAGTATTCGCTTGCGACTGAGCGACCACGACCCTGATACCAGTAGAGAAGCAATTCGCGATGGCCACCGTTTTCAATGATGTAACGGTTGGCGATGAATGGAGCCCGGCCGCTGGGAGAAATCGTGATTGTTCCCGGCTGACTCATTACCCAGCCAGAGCCCGGTAAACAATTAAGTGGGCTGTGGTACGTAGCCCCATCCCGTTGGCTGGCGTAATAACCAACGTAAAATCCCATAACCCTACCGTCCGCCTTACGGTAATCCCGCAACAGGTAATCAGTTGCCCGCAGTACGGCCAGCGTTTCGTTGTTTAGTTGTTCATCTCCGCCTATCTGCTCCCAATTTCCCACCGTCTTGGGAAACTCACGCAGTTGCTTTCGTTCGATTTTAGCTTCGCCGACGTAGTGCCAGGCGTTAACAACAGCTCCACCACAAAGGATCAGAGCAAGCAAGATTAAAAATCGGCGACTTTTCATCCTTCTGCCCCTTCAGTTTGCACGGTGAGGACCATGGTTGTGCTTTCGCTTGTCGGTGCGCGATGAGGCTTCAGACGATCTAACGTTACTCCTACGGCAAACAACATCACGAAGGCGACGATGTAAATCACCCATCCGGAAAAACTGTGAAAGAAACCATCCGCTACCTGCGTGCCATAGTAGTGGGCCAAAACACCTGTACCACTAACACGCAGGGCGTTTGTGAATATCGCAATTGGAATGGCAGACAAAACCAGTATTGAAGACCGCCAGAATCCGTAAGTTCGCACGCGCGAAATTAGGCCCGCGAAACGGTTTCCCGAGGGACCGTCACCAGACCCGTCACCACGGGGGTGAGTAAAGTACGCAAACACAACCGCAAGCGTTACCAGGGTCATCAATGACCGAATGCCGCTACAAGCTTCCACGACTTCAAGTCGTTTAGTTTCCCGTGCCCCAAGCGGCATTAACTCGATGACATTCCCCTGCCTTAAGACAGGAATGTCGAAAAGCCCCATCGACCAAACGGCGCACCTGGAAGCAAAAAGCTGAAGTGGAAAAGCGATCTTATTGAAGAGGATTGATGGTATTGGGATTGAGAGCAACAGGAGGAAAAACGGTACAACGAGTAGTTGTAGGAGCCGAACTCCCCAGAAATACAGCACTACTCCGACTAACACCAGCACCAACGAAAGACGCTGAATAAAAAGCTCCGCGCCGGCTGTTCCAGCCCACAAGGCGAGAAGGCCTAACCCGACTATCGCCAAGCCTACTACTGAACTCGGGGACTGAAGCGTGCGTGCAAATCGTTCTCGCTGACTCCAAAGAATGTAAGCAACGATGAACGGTATCAACAGACCGTGCGAATAGTTTTCATCATTCCACCAATCATTGCCCAACTTCCGGAGCACCGTGGCATACGCAAGCGTGAGCGCGCAACCGAGCGCCACAATTTTCCAAAGATCGACGCGCGACGTTGCAGTAGTATGTTGATTAGAGACGGAGCTGGTGACACTCATTGGGATGGATTCAGTTGCGTGCGGAAAGGGCAATTTCCAGACGGAACTTTATTAGTGGTTTTTCAAGCGGGCCAGTTAAACGCGTTGCAGCGTAAGGCCCGTTTACATAAAAGGATTAAATGAGGCTGGCTTTCAGAAGCGCACGGAAAAGTTAATTGAGTGATTCGTATACTCGTAATGTTTCCAGGACCGTACGATCCATGGTGAACTTATCATGCACGCGAGTTACTGCAGCGCGCGACATTTGCCTACGTAGCACTCGATCTTGTACTAGTTTTTCAATTCCGTCTGCGAGTTTGACCGGATCTCGAGGCGTGACCAGCACCCCGGTGACACCGTCTTCAACAACTTCCGGAATAGCACCAGCGCAGCTTCCTACGACCGGTACACCACAGGCCATCGATTCCGCCAAAACCAATCCGAACGCTTCGCCGACTGTGGCCAGGAGGAAGAGATCTGAAGCCTGGAGCAATTCAAGAGGGTCCGGTACCAAACCTAACCAGTGAATTCGATCCTCCACACCTAAGTCCGCGCTTAGTTGCTGAAGCTCCTCCAACATCTCTCCATCTCCTGCGACGAATAGACGCACGGATACTTGGCGTTCGGCGAGCACGCCAATGGCTTTCACAATTATCTCCGGGCTTTTGATCGGCCGTAGGTATGAGACCGTCGAAAGCAGAACTTCGTCCGGCCGAATTGAATACCTTTCAACTAACGTCTGGCGCTGCAACGGCTCTGGCTTAAACCTCTCCGTGTCGATGCCGAGATGTCTGACCACAATTTTTTCTTTTGGCACGCCGCCTTCGACAAGTTGACCCTTAATGAAATGGGAAATCGCGATGATGCGGACGTATGGTGTTGTCATGATGCGATTTCGCGCGTGAATAAGTTTGCGCTTCCACGACTTAGCTTTGAACACTCCACCGTTCTGCATTTCATAAATGATCGACTTGACGCCAGTAAGCTTGGACAGCCAACCGATAGCGCGGAAGTAATCGAAGAAAATTATATGCACACAATCAATTGAATTATTCTCAATAACCTTTTTTAACTCTCGATAGTAATGGCTTGGTCCCTTCGAATAGTTGATGGTCTCTATTGAGACGCCCCCGTCCACAAACCGTTGTCGAATAGACGCGGGCAATTCTGAAGCAAAGACGAGTACCGCCCGAGACCCCCGGGCGGCGAGCGCACGACAGATAGCCAAGTGCCGATCTTCCTGGCTGCTCCACGTGCGAGGCGCGGAATCAAGCAAAAATGCGATGTTAGGTATGTTCATGTAGTGATTCGATGTGAAAATGAAGGGAGGGTTATGAACCGATACCGTAGAGTTGTATTAGTTTTTGGACATTCCGCTTTAGATCGAATTTTTCCCGAACAATCGCCACGCCTGCTTCGCCCATTCGTTTTCTTAGCTCGGCATTGCAGGCCAAATTAGCGAACGCTTCCACGGTTTTAGGTTTGTCCCCACGCTCCAGAAGAAATCCAGAGACGCCATCTTGGACTAATTCAGGAATGCCACCGACCTTAGTCGCGATCACGGGCTTTCCGTACGCCATCGCCTCAGCGATCATCCAGCCAAACAGTTCTTCCCACGCCGACAACTGACACACGATGTCGGCAGCCTCGTACACTCCTTCTGCGAACGGATCTTCAACCAGACCCGTGAATGTGACGTTTTCCGCGAGGCCGAGTTGTTCCGCTTTCTTCGTGAAGCTTTGCCGATGCTCGCCTTCGCCCACCAGCACGAAGTGAATGTTCGGATGGTGTGAAATTAGTTCCGCCGCCACTTCGAGCAATTCGGGCACTCCCTTCTCGGGAATCATCCAGCTAACTTGAACTACGACGATTCGATCTTTCGGGATCCCGAAACGCTCTCGAAATCGGGCTCCCTCTTCCGGATTGCGCGTAACTCGTGAGAGGTCTACAGCGTTGTAAACCAACTCGTGACGCGTACGCGGGAGCAGATCAAGGGTCGTTAGACAATTTTCTCCATACTGGCTAACGGATATAACTTTTGTAATAGGGTTATTGAGCGTACGAGACATTAATCGTTTCCAGAAGGGAGCTCTCCTTGGAACATATCCGGTCGGCCTTGATGAATGATCTGTAAAAAAGATCCGCCGGACGGATTGCATCCGCGCCGCCCAAGGCAAAAAGCCCAGAAAGCCGGTGAAATGCAGGTGCAGTAGTTGAGCTTTGTGTCGCTGAACAATCTCGCCCAATGCTCGAATCGAATTCCAACTTACTTCGGAAGGATCCTGTAGAACTTCAAATGAAACATTCGGAGCACTGAGAAACTTTCGCACTTCTTCAGCGGGCTCGGATGAGAAACATAGGACACTGCGCCAACCCCGTTCATGGAGTTGTGATGACAGCTCCCTCGCAAAAGTTTCCGTCCCGCCAATTCGAAACGGTTTCACACCAAACACGGAGACCGCCGCTGGCATCGTTGCAAACTCGATTCTTGAAGTATTGACGGCCATGCAGAAGGTTTAACTAAGTGCGCGATTCAGTCTGGTCACAAAACGCTCCTTCAGGTTTCGCAGGCGGAGCTCGGCGCTGTAGGCGGCAGCGAAAGTGCGATACAACAACGAAGGTTCGTTCGGCCGCACAAATGCAGGTTTGAAGTTTGTCTTGTTGCCGAACCCGAGGATCTGCTGGTCCTGCGCACTTAAGTTTCCGAGGAATGCCGCGTTAAGGAGTAGGGGGTGATACCGGTAGCCATCGAGATCCTCTTTCTGCAAAGCCACCTGAGGATCGTGATAGTTGAAGAAGCACGCACGTCGCTCCTCCAACATGGGTACACTCTGTCTATGAATCCCGGAAGTATCAAACAAGAAAGCAGTACCGGCAGGACCAGTTAATTCGGCAATCCCGGAGCCGGAATACTGCTCGACTTCATGGTTCTTCACCAAACGCGGATGCTGTTTACGATGTGTTCCCTTGATGTAATTAAACCCGCCGCTGCGAACGTTGCTCAGGTAAATTGCGAGTTTGACCTCTCGCGGGATATCGGTCGTTAATTTCTGGTCGTACCATGCATCGCCATGCCAACCGTGGAAATCGCGCGTGGTCGGCAGCGACTTCCAACCCTTGGCCTCCGTTAATTCGTATCGACTTCCCAAATATCGATCAAGCACAGCCTTCACCAACGGGTGCAGTACGAGATCGACGAACCCTTGTTCGAGAAGCAACACGTCTTCAACCATGTGCCGATACGGCTCGGTCTTTCGATATCCCTCGAAGTTGTTCCACCGCAGCGACTGAAGTTGTGCGTCAAATGCTGTTTGCATTGCGCGCAGCGTAGGCGGCGAGAGCAACTGCGGCATCACAACGACGCCTTCAAGCTCCAACCTGGCCGCCAGATCGTTAGTGGTGGCGTCGTCAGGTGACTGTGCCAGCCATGCCGCAGCAGATGTATCAATTGATTGAATTTGAACTTCGTTTCTCATTTGCATTAACTAACCAAACCAATGAGCTCTCTTTCATTTTCAGCCTCAACAGACGTTGACAATGGTTCAGTCATGATCTGCCTTAACCTGTAGTTGCGATATTGACCTGGTGCCAGGTTGCCACCGTCAGCTGCCGCAACCACCATATTGAAAGCCTCTCGCGCCGTGGCAAAGTGGACCTTGAATTCCCCCGTTCGTTCAGAACTTTCCAGAATGTCCCCCATGAACCGTCGCAGTTGCTCACCAATCATTACGTCCTGGTCGTGCTCGAAAAACCCGTGACAATACAACTTAATGAACACCCAATCTGGCTTTCCTTCCACACCAATGCCAGCGCTGCGCCAACCTTCCAACCGATTTAGGTTTAACGGATAGTTCGCTGCCAACGCGCCATCTTCGAGTCGGGGGATCGGCGCACCGTGGACTCGGCGAGTCCAATCAAACACCAGTGGGCCAGTGAAAATAATAGGCAAATTTACTTCCTTGCCCACTCTTACAGACGGACCTGAACGATGCGGTCTTGCTTCTGTCAATGGATTCCCGCATTCATAGATCGCATTTATCCGCGGTACCTGTGATTGGAACGGGACTGAGGGCAAGGTGAAATCACCATAACAACCTGTTTCAGCAAGTATCTGCATTTCAGAATCAACGCCACAGAAACGGCCACCCGCCGAATTAGCTAAGGCCCAATTGCCGTGGACAAAGCCATACCTGGGCATGGCAGATACATGCTCTCGGGAAAGGCATTTATGTTCTTCAGCGAGTAGATCCCGAAATGTGATCAGAGCCTTTCTGGTGTTCTCTTCAGTGTCGGGATGGTCAACACCATGATGCAAATGAATCTCAACTTCGCCGTATCCAGCTGCTTGTAAGTCGGCAAGACGCTCAATAAGAGGGCGTTCATATTGCTCCGCAGGAAAGAAGTTAGTGTGACGAAACGGCGTCCCTTCGTGATCGCGAATCGCATCGCCTGTGTTTCTCGCCAACTCGCACCACCTATCCAGTCGTCGCAACGCCTCGTCACCTAAGCCCGGCTCGAAGTGATTCGCTACGACAAAAATAACGTGCTGTGGTCCAGCTGACGCACGGCGCAGCTGTCTTGCGCGCCAGAACGGATACCGTGCCAGCCACGGAAGCGACCACCTAACCTTGTCACTCAGTCGTGTGTTTACGAAATCGTCCATTGAGTGTCGCTAAAAGCTGTTACCTGTTCGCGCTGCGAAAGCCCCGGCCGCGCGGATCGCAAGGATGTCGGCTCCCGGGGCCTTGCCATTTACTGTTTTGTTACGGACGTTGCTGTTTGCAGATAGGCTCCAATCGCCGTGCGCGTAATCAGCAAATCCAACTCGTTGAAGGGAAGATACAAAGTAATTACCAGCTGGATACTTCTCATCTAATCTTTGACTAGTTGCCGTACCCAGATTGTCCGCAAAGACATTGCCTCGAATGATGCCGCCGGGGAAGCAGTTACAGAACAAGTTTTGGCGACTGCACTCCACGCCATCCGTCATACACACAATTCCATATTGATTGAACTGCACGATGTTTCCGCGAAACACGAAATTACGCACGGGCGCACCATAGGCAGTAATCACGTTGCCGGCTTGCTCGACCGTATTGTGTTCAACGATCAGGTGTTCGCCACCGTTGGTTTGCAGAAAATAGGGAATGTTTCTTGGATCGTTGACAACGATTGCCAGAAACAAGTTGTTTGCAATGCGAATGCGTTTAGCAGTTTGGCTCGAATGGTCATTGTCAATTCCCAAAAAGTTCACACCAGTATCGGCGTGACGTACTACGTTGTTCCTAAACTCGATGTCTTGCAGTGTGCTCCATGGAGCCTTTCCATTTTGGTTTCTTACCGTGAGAACGATTGCAGTAGTTAGTATTTCGCTTTCAATCCAATTGCCCTCGATGACGACGCGCCTCGCATTCTTCAACTCGAAGGTTCCTTTGATAGCAGCACGCCCCAACCATTCTTTCGGTTTACGCAGGTGGTTACGCCGGATTTCTATATCCGAAGGAATCAATCCAGGGATTGATGGATCTGCACCGCCGAACATAACCACTTCGCCGGCACCTTCCAGATAGTTGTTCACAATGTGGAACGGCCCTGGGCCACTCCATCCGGCTATTGCCTGTGTCTCATCGCCCGCACCCGCAAAACCTGACACATGCGAATTCACAATCGAGGTTTCAGAACTGTTCAAGGCAAACCCGCGTCGTGCTCGATTGAGACCAGTTGAGTGGACGTAACAACGGTCGAAGATCAGATTCCCGGGAAACTGCGAAAGCGACTTGTAATCGGAACTGCCCAGATCTATGACGTTATGAACGTACCCCGTATTTGTCGTTACAAACTCAACACCAACGAACTTGTAATGATGCGCACCCGGCTTGGTAGTCAATGCAGGCTTATCTGGAGGGGCAATGATCTTTGGCATCGCTCGAGCATGAATTGATGGCTTGATTCGTTCGCCTTCTTTTGAAATGCCGCTGAGATCTGAAGTACGAATGATTATGTAATCGCCGATGCCTGCTTTGTAAGGCAACACAATTGGCCCCCTGAATGTTGCTCCAGCTTCCAAAACAATCGTATCTCCGAACCTTGCGGCTTGAAGTGCCGCTTGTAAGTCCTGGCCAGCGCGCAGGTAGACATCTGTACCCGTCTTTTGAACCTGGCGCGGTCGCTGAGCCATAACGAGCACCAAACAGAACAACACAGCAAGAGTACTCACCGTCGTGAACACCACCACATGTTTTCTGTTTCGCTTAACCAACGGTCACTCCTAAAACTTTCTTAAATACGAATTGATTACAACCGAGACCGACTCGGCCCACGTTAAGCTTCGTTAAGACAAACCCCCTCCTCTTGCAGAACTCAAACACTTCATCGGGTGTAGCGACTTCATAGGGATAACCACCAACCCAATCGATTATGTCTCGCCACCGGCTCATACCCCGCCGTGACTGGTATGCGCGCCAACTGTTGATGTACTCAGTTCCGCGCAACTGAATAATCGCTTTCACGATCGCCTTAAGTTCAGCAGGAGCACTAACGAGAACTGCATAAGGCGTCCGCAACAGCGACGGCAGTCTGTTGTAGGTCCGCTTTATCCGAAGCCATCTGCTGCTTTGGCTCCCGGTATCGTTGTATAAGGCAATGAACAGCATTCCTCCATCAACAACAAGCTGCTGCGCATTCTCTATGGCCTGCCACAGCTGTCCAGTGTGATGAAGCACGCCCCATGAATAGACCACATCAAACTTCCCTAAGCCCTCGAGATATTGAGAGTCCAGTATCGAAGCTTCTTCAACAGTCCAGGATTCGTCGTTAGCAAAAAACTTGTTCTTTAATTTTTCTGTGCAAGCAACTGATTGGGGATCGTAATCAAAGGAATGGACCCGCGCTCCGAGGCGACGCGCGGCTAAACTGAACAAACCACTTCCCGAGCCGATATCTATCAACCGCTTACCATTGAGGTCCTCAACTTCCAACATCGACCTGAGAGACTGCTCGGCCTGTGTAATCCTGTTATCGTCGACCAACACAAGAAAACGGCTCCAGTTGTTTCCAAACTTGAAGCGTTTCCCGGCCGATACGTCAACAGCGTGCGCACTCATCTGTTTACCTCAAATCCTGCGTCGGAAGCCTTGTTTAAGTGTTCGGGTTGAAAGAAGAAAACGTCCACAGGTCTATCGTTCGCTTGCCACGGTCGGAGCCTGCTTTCTTCAAAACAAAACTCCTGATAGTCAAAACCTGCCAGTAATTCCCTCACCTCTGTGTGTGTTTCCTGCGACATCAATGACACTTCCAGCATGAGCATAGGTCGGTCGGTGTCAATCACTCGTTTCGCTCCCCGTAATGTTTGCAGTTCCTGACCCTCGACATCGCACTTAATAAACGAAATGGCTCGCTGACGACCGGAAAAGAGAGAGTCCACAGTCTTTACGTCTACAGCCGCTTGTCGCAAAGAACTTGTCGCACCCGCCGGAATTAGACGGGCGTCGTAGAAACTTTCCCCAGACTCAGCAAACGTCGGCACTTCCATCATCAACTTCCCACTTGCATCTGACACTGCACAATTGATCAGTTGAACATTCGAGAGTTTCAACTTGTCGACGCTTTGCTGAAGGATTTCAAAGGTGAGAGGGAACGGCTCTACGCTATAAACCGCCCCGGTTTCACCGACCAGATCAGACAAGAATTTGGTACAGGCGCCTACGTGAGCGCCAAGGTCAACAACAACCTCACCGGGCTTCACTAAGCGTTTTAGGACAACGAAGTCGGGCGCATAGTCTTCTGACACCTGACGTAATACGCGCAGGTAGTGGCGCTTCCGAAGGGGCGTCAGCGCCCATTCAGGCAAATGGTTCAGTGCTTGTTTTTTTGCAAAGCGCTTGCTGTTATTCAGTGTCTGAGTAATGACGCTCATCTGATTTTTCTAGATCTCGTTACTAAATCGAACCCAATAGCCGACCAGTTTCACGTACTCCCTCGGAACCAAATCCCAACCGAAACGATGCATCCACCACGTTCGCGGCGAAGGAGTTTCAATCCCAGCCGCGGCGGGATCGATACCGACCCGCATGCGACTATCAGTGAAGACCTTTTGAAAGGTCCACAACGCCCTACGCGAGTGGTAAGCGGAAGTCACTACCAAAATGGAATTCACGTTTTGCCGCTCGCAATAGTCTCTGAGTTTTAGAGCCTCATCATGCGTACCAACGATCGGAACCATCATCGTCTGAATGTTCGCTTCGGGAACACCGGCTCGTCTCAACTCCTCTTTCGCTAGTTCGTGGTAGTAAGGATTTCGCTGCGCCGCTGAGGACCAGCCACTTTTTAAGTTATCGTTAGTTAGCACAACTCGACCCGCTCGACCGGCGTTAAACAGTTGTCCAGCGTGCTGGGCACGCTCGCGATATGTTGCAGACCCACTCAGAACCACTATGGCGTCACTCTTTTCAATAGGATGACGAACAATCAAGAACTCGGCGGCGGCCCATGCGCCGGCAGGCCATAGAACGGCAAGCGACACGACGCTGATCACCAGTCGACGTAACTTCTTTTGTCTTTTGTTGGTTCTTACTGTCATTGTCACTGTCGACCTACCAACAAATACCTTCGTACGAACCATCTGAAGTTCGATCAAATATGCGTACTAGATCAACAATCGTGTGATTGCTGTTTATGCGAGATTCGATTGAGCGAAATTCGTTGGACTTGTTTCCAATAACAATCACGTCGCAGTCGTTGATTACTTCATCAACACTGGCGCGCATGAGCTGTGAAATGTGGGGTATCTCTCGTTCGATGTACTCCTTATTCGCTCCAAACAACCTTGCGAGCGAAACATCACGATCGTAGATCGCCAGCTGTAGTCCCTTGCCGATCAAGGTCTCGATCAGCGTCACCATTGGCGACTCGCGCAGGTCGTCAGTTCCGGCCTTAAAACTGAACCCCAGTACCCCTATCCGCTTCTTGCCCGTTTGTAAGACCATGTCAACGGCTCGGTCGATTTGCAGACGATTGCTCGTAAGAATTGAACCGAGAACCGGAACCTCCACATCGAGTTGCTTAGCCTTGTAATTGATTGCCCTTAAGTCTTTGGGAAGACATGAACCACCGAATGCAAAACCGGGAGTTAAGTAGTACGGAGAGAGATTTAGTTTCGTGTCCTGTGAGAAAACTTCCATCACTTCGTGACTATCAATCCCTGCGGCCTTACAGATGTTTCCGATTTCGTTTGCGAAACTCACCTTCAATGCATGAAAACAATTGCACGCGTATTTCACCATCTCCGCAGTTTTCAATTCTGTGACCATTAACGGTGCTTCAATATTTGAGTAGAGCGAGCACACCATATCGGCAGTTTCTTTTGAATCCGCACCGATGAGAGTGAATGGCGGTGCATAGAAATCCTTCAGTGAACTTCCCTCACGGAGAAACTCCGGATTAATGCAAACACTAAAATCCTGGCCGGCCTTTTTGCCAGAATGTTCTTCGAGTGTCGGTACAACGAGATTCTCAATTGTTCCCGGCAACATCGTGCTGCGAATGACTATCGTGTGACGCTCTTGCTTGTTTTTTAGCGCGGCGCCAATTTCCTCGCACACACGTTGAACGTGCTGGAGATTCAAACTTCCATTTGCGTTACTAGGTGTGCCAACACACACCAGCGAAATCTCCGAGTCGCGAATTGCTTCACAAGCGCAGGTCACAGCGCGAAGCCGTCCCGCTGCCACCATCTCCGACATCAACTCGTTTATGCCTGCTTCCACAATCGGACTGCGGCCAGAGTTAATGAGCTCGACTTTTGTAGCGTTGACGTCCACACCGATTACCTGGTGGCCTGATTTAGCAAAGCAGGCTGCCGACACGCATCCGACATAACCGATACCGAAGATGCTTATTTTCATATTTTGACGTTCCTGACGCGATCGCCTACTAATCCAAGCAAAAAACTCGAGCCCCATGAAAGATGCGTTACGAGAAAGACCGCAGGCAGGATGAACAACACACTGGCGGTTTCATTCGCTCTTCGTACCGCGTGAGCTGCGAAAAGGGATGCGAGACTGAAGTACAAGACCAATTCTGCGGCCAAAATTAGCCACCCCTCGCTCCTCCACAACCCCAGTGCAGCAAGAAGAATGATCGAAGCAACGAAGATCGGGGCCACGAGATGTCGAACGCGAACCGAGCGCGGATGTAGTTTGATCATTCGTGCTTTCCACTTTCCATAGCGCCTGTACTGAGCACTGAGTTTCGAAAGCGATTCGCGCGCAAAATAGTTGCAGTGTTCAGTACGGTCGAGGATTACTCGATCTCCTTGCAGCCGCACCCGGTAGTTGAAATCGTAGTCTTCGTTCGTTAGCAGGTTTTCATCGTATCCACCGAGTCGCTCCCAGAGCGTTCTTCTGAAACAAGCGAACGCTACGGTGTCAACTGCTTCCTGCTGATTCTTACCCGCACCTAACCGATAACGCGCATCACCGATCCCAAAGGGGTGCGACACTGCCAGGGCGATCGCGCGCGCCGTAGTTGTATTGGCACCCGCTTGAACAAGACAGGGCATTCCAACTACCTCGACGTTGCCGGTACTTAGTACCTCCACACACCGGCGAATATATCCGCGTGATGGAACCGCATGGGCGTCCATGCGCGCAATCATTTCTCCGGTAGCCTGCTCGATGCCAAGATTTAGTGACTTCGGAATACTGCGATCCGGGTTTAGAACCAGCCTGATGACAACGTCTGGATGTAGCTTCTGAAAACTCTCAACAACATCACGGGTCGAGTCCTCTGACATTCCATCGACAACTATGATCTCGTATATGTGTGAGGGATATTGCGCGATGAGATTACCAAGAGTTTGTCCTATAAAACGCTCCTCGTTGTAACAGGGAACGATTACGGAAACCGTCGGCAACGTGCGCTTTATCAAGGGTGCTGCATTGCCTAAATCGGTTGGTCTTGTAAGTGTAGAAGCGCTCATCGTTCTCCGTAAGCCAACGGGTGATTTGAGGGAACGACATCTGCTTTTTTGAGGCGTCGATCCACTGTTTTTTCGCAAATCTGAGAGAATTGTGTTGCTACCTGTTTCCATCCAAAACGCTCTCGCACTAGCTGAGCAGCCCGAGTTCCGATGCGACGGGCCAATTCAGGCTCCTTCAAGAGTTTGACGATTGCGTCGGCAAATGCAGGCGCGTTATCGGCCAACAGCAGTTCAACTCCATTCTGTAACGGTAATCCTTCAGCACCGACACTGGTTGAGACGATTGGTTTTTCCATCGCCATCGCTTCAAAGATTTTCAGTCGCGTGCCGCCGCCGATCCTGAGCGGCACAACATAGACGGCGGCTTTATCCATATAAGGCCGCACATCTTCCACTCGGCCTGTAACGACCAGCGAAGGATCTCTCTTTGCTCGTTCCGTAAGCTGCGTTGATGGATTACGGCCAACTACTGTGAGACTAACGTTTGGCACCTCTCGCTTGACCAGCGGGAGGATTTCATCAGTGAAAAAATCAATTGCATCATCGTTGGGTAGCCAATCCATAGACCCGGTGAAAACAAGATTCATTGGCTCGGCTTTCGTTGCATGCATCGGGGTAAAGAAATTGGTGTCGACGCCAGTCGCCACGTCAAAGACGGCTTCCAGTTGATATTCACCGCGCATCTGATCGCGGTCTTCAGCGGAAACTGCAACGACGGCATCAAATTTACGGCAGAGTCGTTCTTCCAGACTTCGCATCTTGGCCCACTGCCCGTAAAGGTACGCCTTCTTCACAGGGTTCGGTTGAACCTGATGATGACGTTTCCAAATCATTGCTTCCACGTTGTGTTGAAACAGAATGGCTGGACAATCGAAGTTGAAATCAAGATTGACGGCGGGTGTCAAAAAATCACAGATCAATACATCGACATCATCCTTAGCCAGCCGCTCATTTATCCGATTGCGCATTTCGGATGACTTGTATTTTGCGATTGCGTAGGGAAGCGGCGAAGGAAGATTGAGTAAGAGATCCGAATAAAAGCCCGGGGTGAACTTGTTCCGCACTGCGTGCGGAATTTGAATCAACTCGTGACAATACTCCGCGGCAGCAGAAACCGCATCGGACGTGGTGCCTTCGTCCAGCGTCAAATACGTAACCGTATGATCACGCTTCAATTCTTTGAGCATGTTGTAAGTGCGAATCTTCCCGCCTTTGTCGACCGGGTGAAGAAGTTCTGTTTTGAGCCAGAGAATGTTCATTCGGAAACTGTCCTCAGACGTGGGCCAACTCCAATTGGTATTCCTCGGCAACCATTGGCGATTCCAAATCAAAAAATTGACGCTGCCAGATTTCAAAGTTAACCAGCGACCATAACCTCTCTGCGTGGTCCTCACCCGCGTCATGTCGCTTAACCAATGAGCGCACAAAAGCTCTGTCGAATATCCGTCGCTGCAGTGCGCGTTCACTCAGGACGTACTCATCGACGACCTTTTTGAATGAACCGCGAAACCAGGCACCGATCGGCACAGGGAACCCCATTTTTGGCCGGGACAGTATGGGCTCGGGCAACACCCCTTTCATGCTCTCGCGGAGAACGTATTTAGTTTTGCCACCTCGTATTTTCATTCGTTCCGGCAGTCGCGCAGTGAACTCCACCAACCTGTGATCCAAAAATGGGACACGACTTTCGATTGAGGCGGCCATACTCATTTGGTCCTGTTTCATCAACAGTTCCTGCAGGTAAGTTTTTGTGTCAGCGTAAAGGAGCTGGTTGAGTAAAGAGGTCGAACCACATTTCGCCAGCGCGCCATGGAACACCGAGTAGGGTCGAGCCCCGGTCACCCGTTCCACAGTCTCGGCGGTCATAAGTTGAGATTGCATCGCGCGGGGAAACACTGCGAAGTTATCGAAATATATTGATTCGATATCCGGCGGAAGCGCCAAAAAGCTTCGGGCGAGTTTCTGAGTGTAAGAGGAATACGGCAGTTCCTTGATCGCTCCGGACACCAAACTTCTTACGTTGCCTGGAAGTAACTCCTGGTAGCGTCGACCGAACGAAAGATTAATCAACGTCTTGCGGTAACGCGCGTATCCGCCAAGCATCTCGTCGCTACCCTCGCCTGTTAGAACAACCTTCACGTGTTCAGAAGCAAGTTTTGAAACGAAGTAGAGCGGCACGCTCGAAGGGTGAGCGATGGGTTCATCTTCATGCCATACGAGGTTAGGCAAAGCAGAAAAGAATTGTTGAGGAGTAACTACGACCTCGTGGTGATCCGTCCTAAACGTCCTGGCAACAATTCGCGCATACTCGAGCTCATTCGCTTCCCGTTCGGCGAATCCCACCGAGAATGTTTTGATTGGTTCGGAAACCATGCGACTCATCACGGCCGCAATCGCAGAAGAATCAATCCCCCCCGAAAGAAACATTCCCAGCGGTACGTCTGCCATCAATCGAAGGCGAACTGACTCTTCAAAAAGGTCGGTCCATTCATTTACGTATTCGCGATCGCTGCGCGTGCCGTCATCCGTACCAAAATCTAAATCCCAATACTCATCAACGTCCATTCTGCCGTCTCGCCAAGTCAAAGTGTGGCCCGGCAATAACCGTTTAATGCCTCGATAAAGCGTGTGTTCGCCCGAAGGAGCGTGGTTAGCTAGGTAATCAGGAAGAACCTCATAGTTAATCTCGGGCTTAACGGCACTCGCTTCCAACAAAATCTTTATTTCTGAGCCAAAGTAAATAGACCCGTCGTCGGTATGCGCGTAATAAAGCGGCTTCACGCCAAGCCGATCGCGCGCAATAAACAACTCGGATTTGCGTTCGTCCCAAATCGCAAACGCAAACATGCCCCGCAAGTGGTCGACGCAGCGATATCCGTGTTCTTCGTAAAGGTGCAGGATCGTCTCTGTATCGGAGTTCGTCGAGTAGACGTGACCCAGACTTTTTAGGATTGGTCGGTGATCTGCGTGATTATAGATTTCGCCGTTGAAGATAATTTGCAGCGAGCCATCTTCATTCGACATCGGTTGATGTCCGGCGGTGACATCGACGATGCTCAACCGACGGTGCCCCAACCCTACTTTCGCGGACTTGGCGATGAACAGTCCAGCATCGTCCGGACCGCGATGTACAATCAAATCACGCATGCGCTCCACGGTTGACGCGGTAAGCTCGCGCCGGGAATTACTTGATAAAGCGATGCCGTTGATTCCACACATACTGGTCTTAGCTTTGAAGTTGAGATGACTCGACGAAGAGCTGCTCAAGATTGGCGATTGGAAAAGAGAAGTCCAAACTTCCCGCGCTGGTTTGAAGGTGAAATTTGTTTCCTATCCTGCTTGCCACGAGGTAGTTAATAGAACCGGCCGACATCAGAATTTCTTTGCCATTCAATTCGAGGGTGTGACCGTCCAATAGGACTAGTTCTTCTGGAAGCTCTGTCGTAGTTGAAGGGAAACGCGCCCAGGTCCACTTGAAATCGGAGACTAAATGAACCGTTTGAATCCGGCGGGCGCTGGGATCCTTAATTAGGATCAGATCGCGATGACCGCCTTTTTTGATTTCAAAGCCTTGTCCCCCAATTGCCTCGATTTGACGTATGGTTGGGCCGTCTGCACGCATCCCACATTGCGGCAGGATCAGTGTGACCACATCTCTATTTCCTTTAAAAATTTCTGAATATGTCAACACCGGAGCATCCGTTCTACTTCCATAACAGTGCGAAATCGGACCGTCTTCCTTCCGCCAGTGCCCTTCCCCGAAGGTAGCTAGTAGGGTCGCTTCCCCACCGGCTGCGGTCCCCGTTAAAAGGTCGGGTTCGTTGTTACCGCTCGATGTTAGTTGAGCTTTGAAGCCAGGAGCGAAATGGAAAAGGAGCTCCAACGTGTGGGTTTCCGAACCAACGAGCCGGTCACGTAAGATCCAATAATCGTTCTTCAGAAACAGGACGCTGCGTGCGTGATCGACTGGATCCGGCAACCTTCTGTAACCATCGTGCTTTCCCTCAACAAAGTCGAACCTCTTCTCGGAAAGCCACGAAAGCGTCGTAGATGTGGCGATTGATTTCCAGGAGAAAGGACCGTCCGGAACAGAAGACGGTTGTGCGTCAACTAAGAGAACGTTATGAGCCGCCGAACTTCGAAATAGATTTCGCTCGTTGACTGACCCCGTATAGGTATATGTTCCTGAATCCTCAAGCGCACTAACGCCACCGGACACAATCTGGACTGCAAGCGCATCGGCGTGTGCGTGTCCACTATTCAAACTTCCATGTGGGCCACAATCAAACAATAGATAGTTTGACTGTGATTCCCAATTGTCGCGCATAACGTAATAACCGCCATTTGGAAATGCGCGTGAACTCCGCGACGGACTTTCTACGGCTATGCGGTCAAACTCCTGCAGCCCCGCAACACCGAGTAGCCACAACGTCTCTTCGGCGACCTGGCCGGCAACAAACTTGTAGTCGCTGCGTTTGAATAAGGCAGCTCCCGTCGAGAGGCATGCTCGAAAATCGTTGGTCGCTCGATCGTCGAACTTAATCAAACGCCCACCATCTTCATCGCCAAACAGTGGGGTGGTGCCGTCCGGGCGAGTGATGTACATCAAGTGGTCCAATAGCAACTTCAATTTATTTTCAATTGCGCTTGGAAGTGTCTGACCGGCTAGCCGACCGAGAATCAAAAAATGGATGTAAAAATCCGCAGTGTAACGCTGGTAGTAACTGGACTGTTCGAAGTAAACACCATCAGGATGGAGCTGATGGTGCAATTGATCGATAAGAATCGAGGCCCCTGTTTCGCGCCATCGTTTCGCTTCATGGAATTCAGGTAGGACCGTGCCAAGATAGAAAAGACCCAACGCTTCGCCAGTCAGGTGGGTGTTGGGACTGAAATACGTAGAAAGATAGTCTTCTAAATGACGTGCATTCAGATAGAGAACCTTCACTACCCGAGCAATTGTTGGGTTGCTCACCGAGGTCGAGTTGCGGAAAAACTGCAGGGCCCAGATCCACGCGATAGATCGAAAAGCGATCTCTAAACTGCTGGCCCAATTGACTCCCAGTTTTGGCGGGTTCCCATCCATCCACGACTCGATGTGCTTCGCAAAGCATTCGGCATAAGCTTCATCCTTAGTTAACGAGTACGCTTGTCCGAGCTTGACGAAATACTGATGACGGTTTAGCTCCCAAACTATTTTCTTGTCACCACATAGCTCTGGGTTGAGGTAGTCGACCTCGCTCCAATGTACTAACGGAGCGACCTTTCCCGACACTGGCTCTAAATGCCAATTGATCGGATCGCCAAAGCTGAGCCCTCGCCAACCCAGTAAATCAAACTCGCCCGACATGATGCGATTGGCCGTCTCCACCGTTTGCTTCTCTGCTGCCGGCCAGATGCTGCGCCAGACAGATGTTGTGTAATCCAGATTAAGGAAAGCCGGAAAGAAATACGGCCGCTCTACACACCGGAGGTGCTGACAGAGTTGGTCAACGGATTCAAACTTAGCGTCAGAAACTACACGAAACTGTGATAGTAATTCGCGGTCAGTTAGCAACCTAGACGATCGCGACCACGCAGTACGCTCACCAATTTTCTTGATGAGTTGCACGCCTCTAACGCGCGCCTCGGTAAAGCTCATTCGCCTGAGTTTGCGGATTAGAGAACCACCGAGAGGTTCCTCGCGCTCAGCCATGGATCTGTACAGAACATCCCATTGGTTGCCCACGGCTTGCCACGTGTATTTCTGACACTCGTCAAGAGCACGGCGTGTTACCTGCCTGGTATCCTCTGGCTTCTGAATAACGGCCAGAGCCTTCGCAGCCATCGATTCGTAGTCGTCAATTTGGACCACATATCCGGAGACGAGGTCAGTAACCATATCGGTGATGCCGCCTGCGTTGGTGGTGACCACCGGTATGCCTGAGGCGAACGCTTCGAGAATGGAAAGAGGTTGGTTGTCGACTCTGGATCCATTCAGGTACACATCAGCCGCGTCGTACTGCATAAAAATATTTTCGGGTTCGACGCGGCCGGTAAACACCGTGTTTCTTAAACCCAAATCATTGGCGAGTATCCGTAAAGACGCGAGCTGACTGCCGGCGCCTGCAACCGTCAGTGCAGCATCAGGATGCGCCTCTTGGATTTTGGCGAAAGCGCGCAAGACACAATCAACTCCGTAGTGTGTCTCCAGATTCCTATTTGTTAAGAAGCGCGGGCGAAGGTGTTCTCGTTCACGAAATTTGAAATTCTCGAGTTCGATCAGGTTATTGATCGCTTCGGCTGTTAGACCAAAATCCGCAAACACCCTGACCAAATACTCACTGGGTACAACTACTTGGTCAGCCAAACGAATCGTTCTAATAGCTGATGGCCATCGCCTTAAGTGATCAGCCGCTTCTCCACTGTGATAGTTCAAGAGGACGCGCTTTTTGAATAACTTACCGATCAGGATCGCCGGAGTGGGAGCAAGTACAAATGAGAAGTATGAAGCCGCGAAAACATGAATGACGTCGAATCTACGCACCTGCGCGAGTAGGGTGGCAACATACAGTAAAGACGTGACGATCGTTCGCAGGTATTTGATGCCCTGCAAGGGTCGAAGTGGGCCAGGTAATCTGGGATTGATTGGAAGAAATCCGATTTCGAAAATCTCCTGCTTTCGCAACCGGGAGATCAATCGGTCGGCCTGGATAGCCTGACCGCCGAGAATGTCGATAGACGGCGCCACGATTAAAACTCGCGGGCGCGAGGCGGTCGGATACTTATGAAACTGTGCAGCGTTAAGTCTCATTGAGTGGTCGATCTATTGAGCGCCTCTGGTCCAATTGCATCTGCGGCCGTGAGGACCGTTTCGGACCTTCGTCCGGAAGCGTTCAGCAGTGTTTGGTAAAGCTCTTCCGTCTTATAAAGTAAAGAGCTTAACGAAAAATTTTGCTCTACTCGCAGCTTGCCGCTTTCGCCCATAGCTTGGGCTTTGTCCGGATTTCGAATGAGCCCAACCAATCGTTTCGCCATTGAAATGTAATCGCCTGAGTCCACCAGATATCCGGTTTCCCCTTCGACTATTGCTTCAGCAGCACCACCCACATTCGTCGCAACAACGGGACAACCGGCGGCCATGTACTCGAGAATAGAGTTGGAGAATCCTTCGGCCCTGGACGAAAGTACGCAAACATCTGAAGCGTTCAGCAAATGAGAAACCTTCTCACAACGTCCTAAGAAGAAAACGCTTTCGCGGAGTCCTAGTTCTTCGGTTAAGGCTTCAATTGACGGGCGCAACTGACCTTCGCCCGCGATTAGAAACGCCGTACCTGGAACAGAAAGTTTCACAAGCTGGGCCGCCCGCAGAAACATTGGATAGTCCTTAACTTCGTGTCGCATGTTCGCGACAATCGTTACTAGACTGCGAAAACCCCGGGCAGCTTCTAACGCAAGCTGCTTCAAGCTTTCATTTCGAGACGTGCTTGCGTCGACCCGACTCGGCGCGATACCGTTATGAATCACCGTGATTCTCTTTTTGCTTACTCGTTCCGCTACTAACTTCACTCGTACAGCGTCAGAATTGGCAACGACTTGTTGCGCGAGACCGTACGCGATTCTTTGAAGAATTAGTTGCGCGCGACTGCGCATACAGTTTGTTTCCCGCCGCGAGGCGATGCGCACCGGAACACCCGCGAAGAATCCGGCTGTCATTCCAAAAATGTTGGTATAGAAATCGTGGGACTGGATTAGATCAATTTCATTTTTTCGGAGGTACGCTACAAACCTGCGGAGTTGTAAGGCGGCGTTGCGATTGCAAAAACTCGTGAGTTGATATGTCGGTATATCAGCCATTAGCGACTGTGCTTCACCTTTCAACGGTCCTTCGTGATTTAACGTCGCCAGAAACACGTCATACCGTCCGCAGTCACGCAGCAAACGCGTTAATTCCAACGCCTGGCGCTCGGAGCCGCCTTCGTTAAAGCTATCGACGAGTTGAAGAATCCGTTGTTTCACAGTTAGTAAGTGTCAACAAAGTTGCGGTGCCAGAGCTCGAGCATCAGCAGTGACCACAGGGCCATGGAGTGATCGCGTCGTCCGTTTTCGTGTTCTTTCAGCAAGACTGCAACGTGACTCTTCGATACATATCCGCGTTGTTGTGTTCGCGGATCGTTCAGGGTGTCTCTGATGCGGCCGCGGAGCTGGCGGTTTATCCACTGCTGGAGCGGGATCCCAAATCCTTGCTTGGGCCGGTTCAGTATTTCCGCAGGTATCAGATCTGAGACCGCTTGCTTGAATATATGTTTCGTTTCTAGTCCCGACATCTTCATGCCCGCAGGAATTCGAGTAACGAATTCGATTAATTTATGGTCTAGCAATGGGACGCGGGCTTCGAGAGATACTGCCATGCTGGCCCGATCCACCTTTGTAAGAATGTCACCAGGTAGATACGTCTTACTGTCGATATAAAGTAATGAGTCGAGTGAGGCGGTTGTTTTCACTTTGTCGTTGAGTTCGTTAAAGAACGAACTCATTTGTTGGTTGCTACTTACCGTGGCGCTGAAGTCGTTAGTGTAGAGGAGGTTTTTGTTTGGTGCGGTAAATATAGAAACGCTGTCGAGATAACGATCAACCGAGTCGAGTGAAACGTTGTGTAAATAGTTACGGCCGAATGCACCATGCGGTAGCGTGCGGCTAATCGGCCCCATCAGTCCTTTTTTGATCGCGCCGGGAAGAAAATCGAACCCCCGCCGTTTCTGTTCAGTGACGTAGCGCGTGTAACCGGCAAATAATTCGTCGCCGCCATCGCCAGTTAAGACAACCGCCACGTGTTCCCGCGCGAGTTTTGAAACCATGTAGGTCGGAACAGCGGACGAATCTGCGAACGGCTCATCAAAGTGCCACGCCAGTTCGTCAACTACGTCACAAATTTCGGGCGTGACGAAAAACTCGTGGTGCTCCGTTCCAAACTTCTTTGCGGTCAGGCGAGCATATTTGAGTTCGTTGTAACTGTCTTCCTTGAATCCGATTGAGAAGGTTTTAACAGGCTGATCCAGATTCCGAGCCATGAGAGCCACAACAGCGCTCGAATCGATCCCGCCCGAAAGAAATGCTCCAAGCGGAACATCGGAGATGAGTCTGATCCTGACTGACTCATCCAGCAGCGCACGCAATTCGTCCAAATAGTCCACGGCGGAGTGGCCATTGCCGTTCGTGTCGTACTTGAAGTCCCAGTAGCGCTCGATCGACAGTCGGCCATCTTGAAAAGTCAGATGGTGTCCGGGAGGCAATTTTTCGATGTTCTGAAAAATGGTGAGCGGATCCGGAACGTATCCGAGCGAGAAGTAAGCATCAATGGCGTTAGGATTAATTTCGCGCGTGACTTCAGGATGCTGCAACAACGATTTGAGTTCGGAGCCAAAAACTAACGTACCTTGACGAGTCACTGAATAGTAAAGCGGTTTCTTCCCTACTCGATCACGCGCGATAAAAAGTTTCTTTTCTCTATCGTCCCAAAGGGCAAAAGCAAACATTCCACGAAGCGAATCGACACAGGCGGGGCCGTATTCCTCATACAGGTGGACGATTGTTTCGGTATCGGAGTTGGTTTGAAGTTGATGTCCAAGTGCTCCTAATTCCGACTGGAGGTCCCGGTAGTTGTAGATCTCGCCGTTGAAAACAATCCTGACGGTGCCATCCTCGTTTGAAATAGGCTGGCGACCGCCGCTCAGGTCAATAATTGAGAGCCTGCGCATACCCAGCGCCACTCCTGCGTCCACCATGACCCCCTGATCATCGGGACCACGGTGGCGGATGACACGACACATGTTTTCAAGAGTTTGGGCACGCTCCTGCTTGCAGCGACTTTCAGTCGCGTTCCAAAGATCCACAAATCCAGCGATTCCACACATAGTTAAATCGATTTGTCTAACGCAACAGAACTGGCTCTTGTTTGAACAAAAGGCCAATGGTGTTCCTTACATCGGTTAATGCAAGCCTTCCGGCGGGTAACGCAGTTAGTGACAATAGAGTCACTCCTCCCGTAATAAAGAAAAGTGTAATCAAGCCCGTAACGGGGTGTTGGATTTCAGCGAAGCTTCTGAAAACTACGGCTGAACCCAGTGCTACCAACGATGCCAGGATGAACGGTGCAATAGTTCGATAAAAATCAATTGTCCGCACTGGGCCTTTGCGCCCTACAAACCAAAACAGCAAGGGATCCGTTAACAAGACGCGCGTCAGAGCATATGAGGTAGCAACGCCTATGGCTCCCCAGGGGAGACCAATGCAGATGGAGCCTACTGTTATTGGTCCGCTAATCAAGCCCCAGTGGAACATGTCTTTACTGCGCCCCTGCGTGAGGAAAAGCCATCCACTGGTGTTTGCTATTGGCTGGAACATGCCGGTTATTCCCAGCAACAAAAAGATCCGGCTCGTTGCCGACCATTGAGGGCCCAAAACAACTTCAATGATCCAGTCTGATGTCGCTATCATGAATGCCACAGCAGGCATCGTTAACATCGCAATCTTTTCCAGCATTCGTAGGTAAGCTTGACGGTACCTTTCGCTGGCATGATTGATTCGGCTTAGAGCAGGAATTGCGACAGAAGTGATCGGTTCGTTTATCTGATCGATCGGTAAGGTCATCAATTGGTATGCGCGGTTGTAGAGTCCCAATTCGTTCGCTCCCCAAAACCTTCCGAGAAGAACGTTATCCAGATTCCGCGAGAAGTAATTGATGATTGAGAAGCCTGTGAAGTTTCGGCCGAATGCAACCATTGACCGAACACCCGCATTCCGTTTAGGCAGAGTGGGACGCCAACGGCATACGATCCACAGTCCGATGGTATTTGAAGCTAACAGAGCGAGTTGGCTACCTACGAGCGCCCAATAACTGAAGCCTCGCCAGGCCATATAAATTCCGACGACATAACCAATGACGGTTGCAACGAAGAAGGTACTCACGAGAGCGAAGAATCTCATTTGTCTTCTAAGCAGTGCTTCGTGCTGAACCGTAAGCCCACCGATCACAAAACCAAATGCAGTCACCGCAGTGATGGCCATTAGCCTTTGGTCGCCATAAAACCAAGCGATGAGCGGCGAAAGCCCAATTGTCAGAATTGTTATAGCAATGCTGAACGCGACATTGAGCCAGAACAAGGTGCTCACCTGATCGTTGCTAACTTCCGATCTTTGGATGGTTGCTATTGAAAGGCCCAGGTCTTTGAACATGGCAACGAAGTTGGTAAAGAACGCCACCATTCCGATCAACCCGTAGTCCGTAGGATTGAGCAACCGGGCCATCACGGACGTAGCAACGATGGTCAAAATGAATCTCAAAGAGTGAGAAACAATCGTCACTGCACCGCCCCGGGCTGTGCGTCTCCCAAGGGCCGCCTGGAGGTGATCTGTCTTTAGATACTCTCGGCTGGACTCGCTGGATCGTGGTTGCTGCAGTAGAGTTTCCCGCGACATTTTGTTGCTCAGAATCAAAGGTTGGCAGATCGCAAAAGATAGATTCGCTGGAGTAAGCGTGGTGCCAAACGAAGCCACAGCGTCACTACGCTCAGTTTCCAGCTTCGGAAGTAGTTGTTGGCGAAAAGGAAATTCTTTAAAGCCGAATCGAACTCGCCAGAAGATAGTTTCTGCTTTCCTTTCCATACGCCGGCCATTGCGCGTCGCAATTCCAACGTTTCAATTAGAACCGCTTGTTCTGACGACGTAAGGTCGCCTCTATCTCTGGCAGTCTCCAGAACTTGGATCTCCCCTTCCAGCGAATTCACGGGGTTGGAAGCAAGACTCCCTTCATAAATTCTGCGGTGTACGAGGACACGTTTTTGGTATGTAAACCGTGCTCCGTGTTTTGCCATGCGAAGCCAAAGGTCGAAGTCTTGGGAGTTTCGGAAACGCTCATCAAAGCATCCGACTGCCATGACTGCACTTCTCCGCGCCACCACACTCGATGTAATAACGTTGCATTGACCAGTCACTAACCTCTCCACGGTGACCTCGCCTTCAGAGGCATTTACGTCCATGTTAGTTATTCGGCTTAGGCCGGCTTCGGTGAAGTTGGTTGCGTCTGCGTAGACAAGGTCGTACGGGCCACGCTCCAATAGCTGCAGTTGGGATTCAAGAAAGCTCGGAAGCCAAACGTCGTCTCCGT
Source organism: Pyrinomonadaceae bacterium (assembly GCA_035273325.1). Lineage (GTDB taxonomy): Bacteria > Acidobacteriota > Blastocatellia > Pyrinomonadales > Pyrinomonadaceae > PSRF01. Next base: position 32,595 of record DATEPF010000353.1, read on the forward strand.
CCAGAAAGGCAACAAACTCACCTGTTGCCGCTCGAATACCCGCGTTACGCGCGGCACCGGCCCCACCGTTTGCTTGTTTCAAGTAGGTAATTAAATGCTCGTAAGGTCTGATTTGCTCTTCAAGGTCGGTCGTGTCGGGTGAACCATCGTTGACTATGACTATTTCGTAATCTCTGAAAGTTTGCGTGAGTACTGAGTCGAGGGTTTCCTTGATAAATCCGGCCACTCGGTAAGCTGGGATAATTACGCTCACCAACGGATGTGTTTTGATGCTTGAGCAGCTATCGACCGCAGACGACGCCGCAGAATATGTGGTCGACATCTATCGTTCTCCTGTAACGGCTGCGGGGGACGGTTTAAGAGATGTCAGTGGATGTCCTAAAACTGACTCGCGGCCATCCGCCTGAGACGAACGGGAGGGTGCGAAACATTCCGCGTGGATTCGGCGAACACAGATGCAATAAGCGACAAGATAGTAGGCATACCAAAGATAGGCGACGGAAGCGAAAAAACTGGCCACCATATAACCTACTAAACTTGCCTGGAGTCCGATGGTGAGATAGTAGATGGAAGGCTTTCCTTTAGCTGTCAAAGTTGCCTGCTCGATTTGGCGGAGACGTCGCAACGGGGTGACTAAGAAGGCGATGTAAACAAAAAGAGCGACAAGGCCCATTTCCGCGGCAACCTGAGTGTAGGCGTTGTGAGTAGTCTTACTTACATTGGAGTAAATAATGTAGTTGTCCATTCCGACACCAAAAATCGGATGACGAATCGCAACGAGGATCGATCTCTTTAAGTCGTCTGTTCGGGCGATGGCTGAGGCATCACTGAGATTGGAAATGCGAGTTTTGTAGCCCGGGGCGGCGGCGATTATCGCCATAACAACCGTAAGCGCAACAACGCCGAAAACAATTCGATTCCGAGGTGCAAACTTCCAAATGAGAAAGCCAATCACACAAATCAAAGCAAGAAAGCCGCCCCGGGAGAATGTCGCAACCATTCCGGCTATCAAAAGAAGCGCGCACCCGAAGTACAGACACTTTTTAAGTAAGCTTCTAGAACCGAGCATTAGGCCGAAACTAATTGGAATCATGGTAACCAAATGAAGCGCGAGATCATTTGGATTACTGAAGAGTCCTCCGATAACGCCCGAGATTCGCCGGCCTTGTAGAGCAAGGTTTCCAAGTCGATAGTCATTGAGTGCTCCAAGGCTCAATATACAACTTGCCAGCAATACGAGGAGCACGAGATTAGTCAGTCGTCTACCGTTGCGCACGACATTAACCATCACCACGAACATCACGATTACTTTTAGGTAATCAATAAAGCTTTGAAACGCTCTTGAAGGATCAAGAGCTAATGGAATCGAAAGTAACCCGGTCACCAAAAGTGCCAGGACTAATTTGATCTCGGTGGGTTTGGAGGTGATTGCATTCTCAAGTCCAAGTTGCGCGGGTACAAAAATCGCAACGGTGATTAAGGCAACTACAAAAGCACTCTTGGAAAGCCAGGAAAGTGCGGGGAAGAGCTCGTAGGGTCGGAAAAAAACAAGAAAAGTGAACAAGAAGATGCCAGTAAACGTTACCGCATGCCCACGTTTGTAAATCCAGTGCTCTTCAATTACAGCCGCCGACGCCTCTTCAATATTGGTATTGTCGTGCTGAGAATCAGTTTTGGATTGAACCTCGTGAACGGAGTCTGCCGTTGATTGCTGTTTTAGTACACGGAGGTTAACGGGTTCAGTTTCGCCTCGGTCAACCGACTTTCGCCGGCCCCCTGACGGCCTCAGCGATTCGTAATCTTGGAATTTGCGCCTGTTCCGCATATCGGGGTTAACTTGGGATGATTCAATTTCTAAAATCAAAGAAGCTGCTACGCTGAACGCGCCGCAGCCTCAAAGGTCACAACCAAACAAAGACTTTCGGGACAGCTAAACTGCTACCTCATTCTGGTCTTCAACTACGACGAGTTCTCTAACGCGCTCACGCAAAGCTCCTTCGAACCTGCGGGCTTCTTCAACTTCTGAGAATGACAGAGCTCGTAATTCCTGCTCAATGCGTCGGCGATAATCAGAAACTAACGAATCTGACACTCCCAAGACAGCAGCGACCTCGAGTTGGGTGGAGTGTTGGGGACTCAGGTAGCAATGCCAGAGTACGCCCAAGATACGGTTGTATTGCTTGATTTTCCCTCGGACTGTTTCGTGAAGGTTGGCGAGGAAGTGGTCCACAAATCCGGCTGCCTCGTCTTCTGACTCGCGCCTTAACAGGCCTTGTTCGGGATCTTCTCCCTTGTCGACGGGTTGAAAGTGATTGCCCTCGCCGTCGCTATCATCGCCGTCCAACGGAACCAGATAAATATCCATTACAGGAAGTCGCGACATAACGAGACTTCGTAGCGTGCGAACATCTACCGGCGAATCCACGGCGTCCAGAACTGAGACGATTAAATCTTCGAGATCCGAGTTGCTAATGACGACTTGAGAGTCTCCGGTGCACCCAACCATCCGCGTGTCGCGTGCTCTCACCGGGACAATATGTACGCGTTGCTCAACATCGTGCGAGTCACGACGACGTTTGCCGTCGTTCCATTCGCCGAGACCATAGACTCGATCTGCCAAGCGGCGGTGAGGTTCGTCTCCGGTACCGCTCGTATCGAACCTTCGGAAATTGGGGCTGGACTGAATGAGTGTGGAGATACGGCGCGCTAGTCTATAACTTTCGGGATGTCGCTTTCGCAGTTCCGCTGTCAGCAGATTCGTAAGTTCAATCTGGCCAATTTCGCATTCAACTTCATAATCCGTCATCTCAGACGTCAGGTAGTGTTCAAAGCGATTTTTACTTAGCAATTGAACAAACAGTTCCTGCGTTAGATCGGTGTAAGCGGTGCTCGCACCCTCTTCAACCAGAAGTCCGGCATTACGTGACGCGCGGACCAGCGGATGATGCGAAACAATCCTGTGCAGCTCGGACCATAATCGATTCACATCTGAGCTGCGGAGACTTTCGATCCATTTGCCACTCTTCGCCATTCGCTCAGCTGAACGCTTCGCACGGGCAGTTTGCGGCTCGCTAGCTGCCTTAGGCTCAAGTTCTTTTTCGAGTTCGCGACTTAGGGATTTCACAAGAGTTTTGTTTGGACGGAGATTGGATTTGATTGAAGGCGGGAGCCAACGCTTGGCTCGATGAAGTCGGCTACGTTGTGGGCTTCAGGGTTCCGGAGGTGACGTGAGTCTGACGAAGTCGAGTTCTTGGAGAAACTCAACTAGGACGTCGTAACGTGCTTATCTCTATGCGTGATTTGACCGATTACCTGTGAAACAGGAGGGTTACCTGGACGGTGCCAAGAGTGTTGGACCCTCGACGCGCAGCATCTTAACAACATTCACAACAATGGGCAACATGTTTTTACACAGGAGGCAAGTTGTTGATTTTAGAGAACAAAGCTGCATGTCAGACTCTCCAAAGTTATGGAATGTTATCGTAATTGGCTCTATTAAGGTGTTGAACAAACAGTTGTTTTTATTCATGAGGCAACAAGCAATTGCCCCCTTGTTACCTTACACAACTGGCCCGTCCGTACAAACTAAATCGAAATTCGGTGGCCCAGGTCCTACCTCGGGGGCAATGTCAATGACCGCAACGAGTGTAAAAACCTTCAGTAAAAAACTATCTTGCCCTTCATCCACCCTGCTTATGTCGTTTGCCCATGGCGCACTCGCACGTGAAATCAATTCTTTAATAAGACATCATCTGGATACCTGCGATTTTTGCTACTGCGAAATTCCTCTTTTGGCGTTTTATTCTGCTCCCAGTCGCGGCGAATGCCGAGTGCCCGATCTGCCGATAAATCTTAGAGTTTTGGCGGAGTCAATTCTCGCACGCGACCGTAGAGTAGATGAATCTGTGGTGGGTTAAATTACGGATGTTTAATGTGCTGAGCGCGTGAACACTCTAGGAATATAGCCTGTCAATCACGTCCCCAAATTTCTCATCGACAACTCGTCTCTTTACTTTAAGAGTTGGAGTTAATTCTCCGTTATCAATAGAAAATTCATTAGGCAAGAGTGCAATCCTGCGAATGCGCTCGTAATCTGCCAGGGATTTTGTGAGTAAAGCCACGTCGTTTTGAACGATCTTAATAGCGGCCGGAAAAGTCGCTAGGTCTTCCCGCCGCCCGGGGAAATCTTCGGCGGCGGTGGAAAGGGCCTGTCTCACTGCCTCCCATTCGGGAACTACGAGAGCTACCGGCTGTTTTCGGCCTGCTCCAACAACCACAACCTGACTCACGAATTCACTCTGCTTTAGAAGGCTTTCAATTTGCTGAGGCGCCACGTACTTGCCGTTTGAAAGCTTAAACAAATCTTTCTTGCGATCCGTTATATATAGGTGACCATGATCGTCCACGTGTCCGACGTCGCCAGTTCGGAACCAACCATCAGTAAACACAGACCCTGTTTCTTCCGGGTGTCCGTAATAGCCCCGCATCACGTTCGGACCGCGCAGCAAGATCTCGCCGTCCTCGGCGAGTGAAATTTCAATGCCTTCAAATGGAAGCCCCACCGATCCGACTTTGTTGTTATCAGGGCGATTCGCTGAAACGATACAAGTTTCGGTAGCACCATATCCCTGTAGAATTGGAATTCCAGCAGCCATAAACGCATAGGACAAAGCTGGAGACAGAGGCGCGCCTCCCGATACGAAATATCGTAGCCTCCCGCCGACGCCTTCGCGCCATTTCGAGAATACCAACCGATCTGCCGCTTTTTGTTCGAGCGCAAGCTTCGGTCCAACCCATTTCTTTCTGTCCTTGAGCTCAGCATATCGCTGTCCAACTTCCAGTGCCTTCACAAAGATCTTTCGCTTCAAAGGTTTCTGAGAAAAGCCTTTTTTCACAATGCGGTGGTAGACTTTTTCGAACAATCTGGGAACTGCCGTCATAATCGTGGGCCGTACCTCGCGCAGGTTCTCTCCCACCTGGTCGAACGAGGCTGTGTAATAGACAGAAACGCCGTTGTAGCAAAAGATATAGAAACCTGTGCGTTCGAAAATGTGTGACAGCGGTAATACAGAAAGTGCGATGTCGGTTGGAGTAATCGGCAATCCTGCTGTTATCGTTAAGACATTGGTAATGAAGTTGGAGTGCGTCAGCATGACGCCCTTGGGTTCGCCCGTGGTTCCTGACGTATAGATAATCGTTGCCAAATCATCAGGCTTAATCGCACTAAGGTACGCATCGAATGAGGCCGGTTTATTCCGCGCTCGCTCCGCCCCTTTGATCTCCAACGCACTCAGCGTCATCGATCTTTCAGGGATTTCTGTCGTCGGTTCCTCAAAAAAGATTATTTTCTCCAGGAAATCCAAGCCGTGGATGGCGTCGGCCGCATGAAGGTACAGCTTGGAGTTAGAGACAAACATCGCACGGCTGCCGGCGTCGCTCAATATGTAACGGATTTGGTCGACCGCCTGAGTCGTATAAATAGGGACATTGATGGCACCAAGACTCAGAATTGCGAGATCTGTAATGGACCACTCCGGTCTGTTCTCTGACAAAAGCGCAACTCGATCTCCGGGTTTGATGCCCATTTCCGCCAGGCCAAGCGCAAGGTTTTTAACACGCTCAACAAAATCTTCGGCCGAAATGTTGACCCATTCCTTGCCAATCTTGTGATTCAGCGCGTCTAACTTTCCGTGCTTTAAGGCAGCACTGAGACACAAACCAGGAACCGACGACACCGATTCAGAACTTTGGGTTTTAACGGATCCTGATTGGGCGGAAGCTACTGAAGACACATTCGGCTCCTGGCAACTTAAATCGTTAAATTTAAACGCATGATACTACAGTGGTACTACGGCAGGGACTCGACTGGTGCGTTCACGATTGCGACTTCGCCCGCGCTTCTTTCGATTCTGCACTTCTTCTACCCGACCATTGACAGTCGCCAGGGCAGCCAGTACTAAAAAAAGAAGCGCGTTCGCGGGCGTGTGCAGCGTGAAATCAAAAAAGCTGTGGACGAAAACTGCAAAGCAGCCGGCCATGGCGCCAGTTGCGATACCACGCCTAAATTCATCGCGCGACTCACGACGGGTGAATCCCATGCGAAACAGGTTAATCACGAAAAAGATCCCGAGTAGCGCACCAATTATCCCGCCATCGGATAACACCTGTAGATAGTCGTTGTGAGCCTGCTCTAATCTATACAACCCGTTTCGCGAATCGTATCCGGTGTAGACGACACCGAACGCCCCCAATCCGGTTCCAATGATTGGATGGTTCTTGATGATGTCCATCGTAACGTCCCAAAAATGCAAGCGTCCTGTGGTAGGGTCTTCGGAATTAACCGTCCCAACTAAACGGCTCAACGCATCCTCTCCACCAAGAGCAACCACACCCAACAACAGCGTAACCATCAGGGCCGTCGCGAGCCCGACACGCACAGTTACGCTCTTAATTCCTCCCTTGAGTGACTTAGTTCCATGATGCCTCTTTCGAACGCCGAATCCGATGACTGCGATAAACAATATCTCGGCACCGAGACTGATCAGCCCACCACGCGAATTTGTCATCAGAAGCGCCACCGCCATCAGGGCGACCGCGAACAAGTAAATGATCCGTTTTTCCTTCGCTACTGAACCCGTTGCAATTAAGCCAAGCGGTAGTGCCAACGCGAGTTCCATATAACCTGCGAAGTGGTGACGATTAATAAAGGGACCGAATGGAGTGCTCTGCGCCATTTCACGCAACCAGTAGAGTTTGTTCGGACTGGTAAATGATTGTGTGAGCCCAAAGATCGCAAGGAGGAATCCGAAGATGATGATGGTTCTGACTAACATTCGCAGCCGCTTTGGCGTGTCCGTGAAAACGAGGGTCGCGGCGAAGTAAACAAAAAGCGCACACGTTTGCACTAGCACTAACCGGGTCGAGTACGGATCAAGCGATAAGCTTCTGACGAAGGGGACGGGGAGGCCGGAGGCGCTCGACGTTCGCAATGGAAGCAATTGAACGATACCAAGTACCAGCATCCCCAGGAGGGGAAGCTGCAAAATGTTGCGACTAACCCTTATCGTGCCGAGGTTCCAGCTATCGACGACCCAGAGAATTACGACGGCCACTGCACCGAGAAAAAACAGGGCCAAGGCCCAATAGTGAACCGTGCCATAAGCTAACGCCGAAAGAATAATTGCGACGCAGATGGTCAAGAACGCAAAACGGCTGGCGAGCGTATGCTTGACCCGATACGTCGTGTATTTCGCTGGACGCGTAGCGATCTCAACTTCGCCGACAGCGATCGCTTTACTTTCCGGATTTGAGAGCGAAGTCGTCATACCAAACCGTTCCAAAAATCGGGCATACAGGATTTTCCCGCCCACACGTAGCTCGATAAATTTTTAAGCGGATCGCCTCAGTCTTTGGCCCGGTTGTGAAGGGCAAAGAAATCTGCGACCACTCGTTGTCTCCGGTCGGGAGTTTACCCGACGCAGCCAGTTGCGCTCCGTTGACCGGATCTTCAATGACGATCGCAGGGGTTGATGCGCTTACCAGTTGTTCGGTCTTGGCATAACCGTCGAGACTATATCCGGTGTTCGGGTGAACTGGGATCAACTGCGTAACTGCGATTGGTTCCAAATGCGACCGTACCTGAAAAAACATTCTTAAGCTTCGGTTACTGTTGTGCCCCACATTCGGTGTAATGCCAACCTGAACCTGGTTTATCGACGGCACTTGCCAGCCGAATAGAAATGACGGGTTATGCGAAATGTTATTTTCGAAACTTGGGTCAATAATCCGTCCAATTTCCGCACGATAGGCATCACCCGGCGCTACTTCATTCCAAAATTCCGCAGCAGCATGAAATCGTTTTTGCATTATTAAGTTTGATATTACTGATTCCGCAACTGGTCGATGCGTCTTCTTCTCACTTTCACTCAACGTGTTCCACAACCGAAGGCCTTCATCAAAATGCGATCTCTGAATTAGATACAACGCAAACCGAGCTCTTATATCTGCGCGATTGCCGATGGCTGCTTGCAGTGCATTCGGGTCGGCTCCATATAACTGCCAAGCCATACCGAAAAGTTGTGGCTGCAAATCATCGTTTGCTTCACTGGCATAACGTAACTCTGAAAATGCTTCATCGTATCGGCTTCGGCGCATTAAAAGATTTCCGAGATGCCAACGCGGAAACGAATAGGCCGGAGCTAGTCGTACTGCTTCACGCAACGCTTTTTCTGCCTTCTCGTAGTCGCCCGCTTGCTCGAGCGCCTGTCCCCAGGCGGTCCAATAGCGATAATCATTTGGTGACAATGCTACCGCGCGTTCGAATTCAGCTACGGCCTGGGAAATTTGGTCAGGAGGAAGTCGTTTATGAATGAAATCACCGAGACGCCAATGGGTAAGTGGATCTGAGGGCGCTAACGAAACTGCAGTGCGTGCCGTCTGCAAGCGCGCTTCTTCGGGATTGAAATATTCCGCTAGCGTGTTTCCGAAATACCAACGCATGACAAACCACGAGGCCGTCAAAGCGAGTAAGACCGTTAACAGCAGAATAATTCGCGCCAGCGGGCTGGTTTTAAATTGAACTAATTGATCGGGCATCGGTACGGCTAGGTAAACTGCTGAACCACGCGCAATTAATGTTCTGATAGGTCCTCGATTGTAATCCGCATTCGCTTTACGCCGATGTCCTGAGTTCGACAGAATTCAAGTATCTCTTGCAATCGATCTTCTGTCATTTTCAGACTCGAGATTAATACTTCATTAACGGAATGCTGCCGGCAAATAGTGTCGAGATCGCCATTGCCACCGTACACCTTAAATCCGTGAATCAATTTGCCGCGCTTAGCCGGATCATCATCGGCGAACCCAACTGGTGAATACTTCAGCGAACGATTATTGAGAAGTTCCCGAAGCAGCAATTCGCCGGCATCGCCCGCGCCGTAAATTAACACCCTTCGCCCATCAACGCTCCTGGCAACCGGTATTACCTGCCGGAAGAGGCGGAACGTCATGCGGCTTCCCGCCAGGAACAAAAACATCAGCATGCCGTCGATGATGAAAATGGCCCGCGAGAACCCTTCAAACCGGAAAGCGAACAGTACAGCTAAAACACTTAACACCGAACTTAGCGCAACTGCTTTGGCGAATACAATCAGATCGTCGAGACTGGTGTACCGCCACATTCCGCGATATACACCCATCACCAAAAACGACGCCATCTTCACGAAGACCAGCACCGGTAGTGTCCGCAGAAAAAGCTTCCATGCGTCGCTACCGGAAATCGTCCCGACCTTAACAGCATAGGCACACCAATACGCCAGCAGAATCAAGATGACATCAAGCAACACCTCAAAAATGCGGCGCTTGTACGACAGATCAACAATGAATGCGTAAACGGATTTGTTCCGGGCAGCCAGCGCTTCTTCGCTCTCGTCGTAAACCTTGACGCCTGCCAGATAAACGCCGAGTAGCGTCAGTATCACAGTAAAGGCCGCGATTGCCGCAAGGCTGACATCAAGTTTTACCCGCTGGACCACCAGCGCTAACAAGCCGGACAATGCCGCAAATCCGTATAGCATTAACACCGCGTGGCGTTCAGACATTCCCAAAGCCACCAACCGGTGAGACGTGTGGTCTCTGCCGCCTCGCGAAGCGGCGCGTCCGGAAAACTTGCGAAGAATGGTGACAAAGGTGGTGTCGAAGATGGGAATGAACAGAACGAGAATTGGCACTGCCAGTACTGGAAGGAGGCTGCGGGATCTTCCGCCTGAAACGTTCACCAACGCGGCACTAGCCAGAAAGAAACCGATGAACATCGATCCCGAATCTCCCATGAAGATTGAAGCTGGATTCGAGTTGTAAACAAGAAATCCCAGTAGCGCGGCCGCAAATACCAACAGCATCAACGCTTCGCTAATCTGGTTAGTGCTAAGGAAACTGAGCGCCAGGAAAGAGGAGGCGATGATGGCGATTCCGGCGGCCAAACCGTCCATGTTGTCCAGCAGGTTTACCGCATTCGTGATTCCTATTAGCCAAAAGATCGTGAGCGCCATGTTAAGTGAGTGGGAACTGGTCCATGGTAATGCCAGCCCGTAGTAGATGATGAAGGCCGATCCCATCACCTGCCCGATCAGCTTTTGATAAGGCTTGGTATGAATCAAGTCATCCGCGAGTCCAACTAAGAAAAGAAAGGTGCTCGCGCCGATAACCACCCAGCCATATACCGTAGGCGGAATAAAGATCAGATAGCTAATAACTACCGACAGCCAAATCGCGACGCCGCCCAGCATGGCCGTCGGTTTCTTATGCCAACGGTCAGTCTTTGGCTTAGCTACCATCCCAATGTTGCGCGCAATCAAGCGAACCACCGGCGTGAGAACGAGCGCCAGTGCGAAAGACGCGGCAACGGCCAGGAGATGAGAGACAGTAAAGGGCATTTCGGAACGTGTGATGGACTGTCTGACTGGATTAAGTGTACGTAAAAACCTAATCGATAGCGGGTATCAAAGCAAGTGGCTGGGGCGGGAACTTGGTCGAAACAGGGCCGGGTAGCTTTAGACGATTGTGCAGCGGCCCGAAACTAATTATCCCAGGACGCAGGTCGGCCGCTCTCGAAATCAATTACGCTTTGCAAAATGCCGTCCAGCGACATATCGGGTTTGAAGCCCACAAGTTTATGGATTTTTGACGTATCGGGCACCCGTCTCGGCATGTCTTCAAACCCCTCTTCGTAGGCTTCGTCATACGGCACAAAGACTATCTCGGAATCTGAATTCGTTAACTGTTTGACCTTCTCTGCGAGCTTAACAATTGAAATCTCTTCATTCGATCCAATGTTGTAGACATTACCGACGGCGTCATCGTGGTCCATCAACTTAATCAGCGCGCCGACCACGTCGCCCACATATCCAAAGCAACGGGTTTGCTTGCCATCACCGAAAACAGTGATTGGCCTTCCAGCTAAAGCCTGCTTGACAAACGTCGGGATGACCATGCCATACCGGCCAGTCTGACGTGGCCCAACTGTATTGAACAAACGGACGATCGTAGTTGGTAGTTTCTTTTCCCGCCAGTAGGCCAGCGCCAGGAATTCATCAATCGCTTTGGAACAGGCGTAACTCCATCGGCCCTTAGTTGTCGCTCCCATTACCAGGTTCCCATCTTCACGAAACGGAACATCCGCGCTGAGACCATATACTTCGGACGTGGAAGCGATCAGAACTTTCTTTTTCTTCTTGTTGGCTAAGGCCAAAATAACTTCCGTGCCCCGCACATTGGTTTCAATTGTTCGCACGGGACTCTCGACGATCAACTTGACGCCAACTGCTGCCGCCAGATGACAAACGACATCGCTTTGATCAACCAATTCTGCGGTGACTGGTTGATTGTGAACCGAGTCGATCGTGTAATGAAATTTAGGATTGTCTTTTAAATGACGAATGTTTTCGATTGTACCCGTTGAGAGATCATCGATGACCAACACATCGTCGCCCCGGCCCAGATAAGCCTCAGCCAAATGAGAACCGATAAAACCTGCACCGCCGGTGATTAGTACGCGCAAATTAGACTCCTCTACACAAACATAAGGCCGCACTTGCCGCGCAACCCGTGGATTTCCAAATGGATTTCTGTCGATCTAACAGAGCGTTAAGAATAGTCAGGATCTCGATTCCAGCCGTTGTTCGGTCGGACGCGCTCGAACCGTTTGTTTCTGGCCGGCGTGTAACTCGGCGTAGAGCTGTCTCACGTCATCAAGTAATCGGTCTTTCGAGTATCGACTGGTCACAAATTGTAAACCAGCATCGCCGATTTCGCGACGAAGGCTCTCATCGCGAATCAGCTCGTTTAGCGCCGAAGCAAATGCCTCTTTGTCCTGGGCGGGTACTCCAACGCCACGCTCGCAAACCGAATAGGTTGATGAATTCTTTGGAGAAACCGCCGCACCAAGCAGATCAACCACACCGCCTACAGAAGTTGAAACCACCGGCCGAGCGTTCGCCATCGCCTCAATCAGCGTTAATGGAGTCCCTTCGTTCAATGACGTAAGCGCGACAATATCAAAAGCAGGATATATGTTCTCCATATCGCGACGGCTGCCCAGAAAAACTACTTCGTCTTCCAAACCCAGCCTGGCTGCCTGGTCTTCCAGATCCTTTCGCAACGAACCGTCGCCGACGACCACAAATAAGACTTTCTGCCGCACCGACGAGGCAAATTTTGTTTTGAAAGTCGCAATCGAGTTGAGAAACAACTGATGATTTTTTACTTCTGTTAACCGTCCCACGATTCCCACCAGGATGTCGTCACCTGCCAGCCCCAGCTCGTTTCGCAGCAGATGCCGTCGGGACTTCCAGTCGTGAAACACACTAAGGTCGAGGCCGAGCGGTATGACATTGAACTTATCAGCGTGACCCACGTGAAACTTTTCGTTTATTTCCGTGCGTTGCTGTTCACTAATAACAACAATCCGGTCAGTGCCAAAGCGTCCCAGAATTTTTTCAATGGTCAAAAAAACGCGCGTCTTCAATGGACCATAGTAACTATGAAAGATGTGCCCGTGATATGTGTGGACCAACTTGCACGTGCGCGGGCGTCCCAGCAATGTCCGAGGCGTCAGCCATCGATAGAGCAACCCGGCAACGCGCCCCACAGTTCCTGCCTTGGCCGTATGCGTGTGAACAATGTCGGGCTTTTCTCGGCGGAACAGCAGATACAGTTTCCAAACGGTCAGCAGATCCTTCGACGAGATCTCGCGGCTCATTTCGGGCATGAACATTGGTGTTACGCCCATCGTCTCCGCGAAATAGCTCATGTCTTCCTCACCTGGAGGAACCTTTCCACACACGAGCACGGATTCACATTCTGGCGCTTGCAAGCCGTGCGTCAGCCAAACCACGTGTTTGGCCGGCCCTCCTACATTCAGCCGGGCAATGACACGGACTATCTTCATGGTGCTTGGCAATTCTGGACAGGCCGGGTGATTGATCTAACGCAGATCAGTCCATACGGTAAATGGTTTCCGGGTCGTCCTCATGACGAATTTCATCAACGGGTTGGCGCTTGCCCTCGCCCATGTAAAGGCGGTTTGGACAATTGAAAACCATCCCCGGCACAGAACCAACATTTCGATATGCATGAACGACGCCCGCTGGAATCAAGACAGACTTGGGATTGTCCTCGCCAACTATCAAGGTGGTGACGTTGTTATAGGTGGCGGACTCGGGCCGGTTGTCCCACAGGCGTAACATGAAGTTTGATGGTCCAATAAAGCAAAAGAAATCCGCCTGATCCACGTGCTCGTGTGGGCCGCGGGTGACCCCCGGAGTGGTAGCCGACGTATACGCCATGACTGGATAAAACTGCTGATCCAATTCATCGTTACGGAACAACTCGGCCAACCAACCACGCGAATCAACAAATTTGCGCAGGTCTTTTACAACTACATCTTCGATATCACCCGTCTTAAACATTTCAGACATTCGCGCTGGCTTCTGTTGCAAGGTTCAACTCCATCTTGTTTGCGCCGGTGTCGGCCACCAGCTTTGACGCACGAAGCAGACTTTCAAACGTACCGGCGTCGGTCCACCAGCCTTCCAGAACTTCCCACGTCATCGCGTGGCGCTCTATGTAGGCGTTGTTAACGTCGGTTATCTCGAGCTCTCCGCGGCGTGACGGCACCAAGGTTCGGATGATGTCGTAAACATCGGGATCGTACATGTAGATTCCAATCACCGCATACTTCGATTTCGGCGAACTCGGTTTCTCTTCAATCTGCACCACGTTATTTCCACTCAATTCCGGTACACCGAACCGCTCGGGATCAGGAACTTCTTTCAGAATTATCTTCGCTCCCGTTTTCTGCGTTCGATACGACTGAACCGCTCCGGCGATGTTGCCTTCGATGATGTTGTCGCCAAGCACCACACACACCGGTTCTCCCGCAGCGAAATGTTCGACAAGAGCCAACGCTTCCGCGATACCACCCTCGCCTTCCTGGTACGTGTAATTAAGATGCTTTAGTCCAAACGCTTTTCCGTTTCCCAGCAGCTTGAGAAAATCGCCAGCTGAGTTTCCGCCAGTCACGATCATGATGTCCGTAATGCCCGCGTTCACCAGTGTCTGAACCGGATAGTAGATCATCGGCTGATCGTAAACGGGCAGCAGATGTTTATTTGTCACGGCAGTTAACGGACGCAGTCGCGAACCAAGTCCGCCTGCCAGCACTACACCTTTCACTCAAAACCTCCAACAATAAGTATTTTCGAGTCGGCAATTTGTATCAGCGACTGCGCCGCCGCGATTGATCCACAAAGAGCGCGCCGCCCGGCCGTAAGACTCCCGAACTGTGGATTCCGGATCGTACAAATGTTCGAAAACGGCACTAAGGATCACAACATCGAAAGCTTCGTTCTCGAAGTTGCAGTCTTCAATCGACTCGCGTCTGACAGCCACTCCCGAATACTTCTCGGCGTGTTTAGCAAACCTCCGACGGCTCGATGCCAACTGGCTGCCACCCGGCGTCCCAACGCTGCTTTGAGAAATTCACCGCCTAACCCATCGGTAGGCGGAGTCACGATTTGTCGCATCAACAGCTTCTGTCACAAACAACCTCTGATTCGTCGGCAAACGAATGGCGATGCGAACTTAATCTATGAACCTGCAGTACCACAGCTCCAGCATCAACAGCGACCACAGCTGATGCGCAAAGTCCTGCCGGCCTTCGATATGCTCCTGGACCATGTACCGAACAGTTTCGGGTTTGAATAAGTTTCGCCGGGAGGCAGCTTCGGAAAGCAATACCTCACGAAGAAAGCCTTGCATCTCGTTGCGGAACCAATGACCGACTGGTACGCCAAAACCCATCTTCGGCCGCACGAGGTTTTCTTCCGGCAAAAGACCTTTCAAAACGCGCTTGAGAATGTATTTCGTGGTTAACCCACGAACTTTGTAATTTTCCGGGAGGCTCGCTGCAAACTCAATCACGTGATGATCAAGAAACGGCGAACGAGCTTCCAACGAGACGGCCATGCTGGCAATGTCAACCTTCACTAAAAGATCGTTGGGAAGGTAGTTCATCGTATCTGCAAGTAGCGTCGCGTCAACGATGCCGGCGCCGTTAGCTTTTTGAAACCACGGTTCCAAAATACTTGCTTCACTGAAATCGCGAGTTGCTCGCGCAAACTGATCCGAGTACAGATCGTTCTTGACCGCATCATCGAATACGCTCATCCACCGCAGATAACGGGGAACCTTCGGCAAGGACGCTGCACGCATGAATCGTTTCACGCGCGCCGGTGTACTACGTGTTCTTTCGGAACCGGGAAGAAACCCAACTGCCTGATCTATGACCGCATGCCGAAATACTCGCGGCAGCTTGTGATACTTCTCCGCCAGCTGCATGGCCACATACCGTTGATAACCACCGAAACATTCGTCACCGCCGTCACCGTTTAAAGCCACAGTAACGTGACGGCGTGTTTCGCGGGCCACGTAATACGTGGGAACGGCGCTCGAGTCGGCGTAGGGCTCGCCGTAATGTTCCACGAGGGTGGGTAGCACGTCGAGGGCGTCGGGTCGGACGATGAACTCGTGATGGTCGGCACCGACCAAATCTGCGATCCGGCGTGCATGGCTGAGTTCACTGAAGTCCTGTTCCTCAAATCCAATCGAAAATGTTTTGACCGGCTGCGACATTTCCTGGCTCATCAACGCAACCACGGCCGAGGAGTCTATACCGCCGGATAGAAACGCGCCCAGCGGGACTTCCGACATCAACCGCACACGCACGGCGTCGCGCAGTAACTCAATAATGCGTTCTCCAGCTTCAACTTCATCGACGTCGATCTTCTTCGAGAAATCCGGCTGCCAATAACGTTCTGTTTTGACTTCGCCTTTGCGGTACCGCAGTGAATGACCAGGCTCTAACTTTTTGATCGAGCGATAGGCCGTGAGCGGCGCCGGCACGCACATGTAGCTGAGGTAGTAGTGAATGGCTTCGGAATTTACTTCGCGGCTGATGCCGGGATGAGTGAGTAAGGCGCTGAACTCCGAGCCAAAAATAAATTCGCCGTTAATCTCGGCGTACAGCAAGGGTTTTTTCCCGACTCTGTCCCGGGCGAGAAACAGCTCCTGCGTATTCTTGTTCCAGATCGCAAAGGCAAACATCCCGCGCAAATGCTTCGGACAATCCGAACCATATTGATCGTATGCGTGAACGATCGCTTCCGTGTCACTGTTGGTATAAAAGGTGTGGCCGAGTTTTTCGAGTTTTTCTCGTAACTCCAGGTAATTGTAAATCTCGCCGTTGAAAACAATCCACGATGAACTATCCTGATTGTGTATGGGTTGCTGGCCGGTCTTCAGGTCGATAATCGCCAACCGACGCATGCCGAGGCCAACGGATCCATCAACGTAAAACCCATCGTCGTCAGGTCCACGATGACGGATCGCCTCACACATTCGTTCCACTACCGCGCGATCGACGTCTCGACCGTCGTTACGTACAACTCCAACAATTCCACACATATCTAGCTGAGTTCCTGTTCCGGGTTCGTTCCAGTAACGCCCAGCGGCATAACCCGGCGGGTTGGTATTTGCTGCGCCTCAAGCGCCTGTCGCCGTTTCTTATCCTCGCGTTTCTCTAACACCAACACGAGGCCCACGGCAGCGAAAATAAAGTAGAACACCAGCAACTGCGCGCGCTGACGGTAGGCCGTTCCCACGTTGCCCTGGAAAACCGCATATGAAAGCGAAAGCATGGCAGTAAAGATAACAATGGGCGCGACCATTCGCAGACGGTACTTAAGTGAAAACCACAGACCGAGTATCAGTAGCGGAACCGAAGCCCACCAGACGACCATCTCCGGCAAAGTGATACTTTGTCTCAACGAAGCCATTTGCCATGGGAAAGGCGCAAAAAGTAAATAGACCAATCCCAGCGGAATTGTCGACAGGGCGCCGCTGGACGTGGAAACGTCGGCCTGCTCTCCGAAACCGGACTCAGCGGAGGTGGCCGCGTCCGCGCGGATGCGTTGGATCTGCCGCAGATCACCATACTGTTCAAATTGCAGACTCACTGATCGACTGACGCCAAAATATGTCATTCCCAAAGCCAGGAGCAGCATCGCGACGAATTGCCTCGTGAAACTTCTGGCAGTCACTGCTTGAATGCCAATTACGAAAGCGCCCGCAATTGCCACACAAAGGATGTAGAAGACATAAAACCTAAGTGACAAAACTGCGAGCATCGAAGCACCTAGAGCGACAATATACTTTGCGCTAAGTTTCTCACCCAATCGCAGCGTGGCCAGGATCGCCAACGCAAGGAAGAAAACAATTGGTCCATCCTTTAAGCCCTGGGACGACCAGAGCACCAGCGATGGATAGAAAGCGACGGCAATTGCGGCGAACCGCGCAACCCTCACATTGTTGAATATTCGATTCGCAATAAGAAAAATCAACGGCGCGGTCGCTGCGCCCACAATGGAGTTAATTAGTTGAATGGCGAGCATGTTGCGGCCAATCACACCGTAAACGGCGGCTACCAAATAGACCATCCCCGATCCAGATCCTTCGCCCCCTTTGGTGAAGTCCA
>DATEPF010000354.1:0-9618 GCA_035273325.1 Pyrinomonadaceae bacterium
ATCTTTGTCCACGGGTGAGCTGCGAATAGTT
Source organism: Pyrinomonadaceae bacterium (assembly GCA_035273325.1). Lineage (GTDB taxonomy): Bacteria > Acidobacteriota > Blastocatellia > Pyrinomonadales > Pyrinomonadaceae > PSRF01. The sequence continues at coordinate 32 of DATEPF010000354.1, forward strand.
CATTTGTGTGCTTCCTTGACTTGGCGGTTAATAAAGCACGCTCACGCTATCGCAGCTTGCCCTTAACCACTAATCTCAAAGTTGCACTTCAAACTTGAATGCGCCATTTCTCATTGGACAAGGCTAGCCCCATAGGAGCGCGCAGTCACAATGAATTGCCGTGGAATATGAACTGACTAGGAGTGGAGTGGAGTAGAAACCGACTGTGAAATTAAGAGGCGAGATTTGGAAGCAATAGAAAATGACAAATGTGAAATGACAAATGGTAAATCTGCCATCTCACACTTGTTTAATTTGACTCAACCCAGGCGGCCGGAGGGATAACCGATATGGATATGCGGACCGGTCGAGACGCCGGGGATGGCGCCACGGAACGCGAGGAAGGGAATTCCCTTACTTTGTAGAAATGCAATCAGAGCACGGCCTTCAGCACTGTCCGGATGAACTCCCACATCAGCGGAATTTCGGTGGTCCCAGCGCATCGCATTGTGCGTTGAGCTCTGTCCCATCGTGCTGATCGGAAGCGGTCGGCCAAACGTGGTGGAGAAAAATGTCTGGACGCTGGAGATGTTCGATAGTGCCCACCCGGCCATACCGTAGTAGCGCATGGACACCGGATGCACCAGCCGGCGCGACTGCGTAGCCTTGGCTAATGCCTTCTCGGTTTTTTCGGCCTGGTGGATTTGCGCGATCAAATTGTCCGAATCGGCAATCTGCTTCTTTGTCGCTTCCAGTTTGGACGTCGCAGTAGCGATCTCCTGTTCGGCTGCTACCAGGTCGTTGCGAGCAATCAAACCGTCCGCCACCAACTGCCGGAGTTGTTCAGCCTTCGCAGTAGCATTCGCTACTTCCTGCTCCTGAAACTTAATAACTTCCTGAGCGCTGGTCTTGTACGCTTCCGTCGCAGAAATCAACTCTGAACGCGTTGAAGCAAGCTGGTTCTTTGGGGTGTTTTTTGCCTGTGCCGCCACTACGACGGGCAGCGCCAGCACTAATAAAAGGACAGGAAATATGCTCTTCTTTTTCATCATTAATCGAGAGTGAAAGTGCCCAACTAGCAAGACACTTAAGATGACGAAATGGTTACGCCGGATGCCTGAAAAAGGTTCCCGGACTTGGTCCAAAGTCTCAAGTCCAAGGTCCAAAGTCTCTCTTTTTCGGCGCAAAATTCGATATTTCCCCTTCGAGACTCACAGTAGTCACCTTGAATGAAATGAGTGCCATTCAGTACACAGACTTTGGACCTCGGACTTGTGAATTTGGACAGGTTGTAACGCTTCCGGCGTTGGCGGTGTCTAGCTGAGTACGGGAGGCTAAGTGGGCCTCTACTATTACGTTTAGAATTAGGAGTATTAAGGATGAAACAGTTTTCACGGATTAAAATGCTCGCATTAGTCTCCCTGTCGAGCATCGTGCTGCTTGCCTCCGTTGCGTTTGCACAAACGACCGGCAGCAACCAGGACAATAACGAAAAAGCACGCGGCGAGTGGCGCGGGCAGGGTCGACGCGGCGGTCGTGGTGGCTTCGATAAAGGTCACCTCGGTAAAGGTCACTTCGGCGGCGGCGGTTTTCGCAATCTAAACCTGACTGATGATCAGAAAGCTCGGATGAAGCAGATCAGGGAAAGTTTCGGCGAACGCACCAAGTCTCTTCGTCAGCAGCTTCGTGCCAGGCACCAGGAGTTGCGTCAGGCGAATCAGGGCGGTACGTTCAATGAAGCACTGGCCACGCAGGTACTAACTCAGGAAGCTACTCTGAAGGCGAGAATGATGGGCGAGCAGTTCAAACTGCGACAGGAAATGCTCTCAGTCTTGACTGCAGAACAGCGAACCCAGATGGAGCAACAGCGTGAACAGCGCAAAGCGCGGCGCGGCGAGTTCCGTGGACGACGCGGAGCACCAACCACGCAGGACAACTAACACGAATGGGAGGCGGGTCCGGAAAGCGTTCCCGGATCCGCCCTCCCAATTCGCACGGCATTGGCACACGGCCTGGCCCGTTGGTCCGGCCATTTGAGGAACGCTCCTGGATAACAATTACAAAGGCGGCGACTACGAGCACAGCTCAGATCTCGAGTTGGCAAAACTTGCGAACGCCGGTAACGAGGATGCGTTTGCCGAGATCGTGCGGCGTTACAGCCCTCGCGTTTTCCATTTCGCCAGCAAGTTTTTCAGACAGCGCAGTCTCGTTGAAGAAGCGGCCCAGGAAGTTTTCCTGAAGGCGTTTACGCAGCTCGGCAGCTTTGAAGGCCGCGGGTCAATGGAAGGTTGGTTTACACGGATTACCACCAACACTTGTTTGAACTTGCTGCGCAGCGCCAAGCGACGGCCGGAGATGACGGTATCGGATTTGAGTGAAGATGAAAGTGGTTGGCTGGAAAGCAAATACTCGGGTGCTGCGGAAGAAGAATTCAAATCGAGTGAACGAAGCAAAGTCGCAGCAGACCTGACCGAAAGAGTTTTGGAGACTATGTCACCTGACGACCGCCTGGTATTGACACTGGTTGATGGCGAGGATGCGCCGGTGAAAGAAGTGGCGGAGTTGACCGGGTGGTCCGAATCGAAAGTTAAAGTTCAGGCATTCAGAGCACGGAAGCGAATGCGAGAAGCGGTGGAGAAACTGTTAGGCAAATAGGCTACGGAACGGAAGAGGAAAATGAGCGAACACATTATAAATATTCTCGAGGGTACTCGTTTCGCGAGTTTGAGCGACAACGATCATTCGAGAATTCGCGCACATAGCGCCACTTGCGAGGAGTGCGCGCGCGCCTACAAGCTCGCGTCTGTTTCAGCATCAATGCTGGAGAATCGCATGGTCGAAACTTTCGAGCCGTCGCCGTTTTTCCACACGCGAGTGTTGGCCGCACTACGCGAGCAACAAAACGAGGGTCCGGCTTTCGCACGCTTATGGCGCGCAGCCGGTGCTTTAGTTTCATCTATGGCGGCCGCAGTTGTGTTGTTCGCAGTATTGAGTTTTGCAGTATTCGACCAAACGCTGCCGACGGACGCATCTTTGACCACAGCATATTCACCAGAAGCCGTGATTTTGAATGACTTCGATGAAGAGCAAACGGACGGGCAGGTTCTCAGTACCCTTTACGCTGCAGACGAGTAAAGCGAGGTAACGATGAACATAAACAGCAAGAGCAAATGGCAGGTGCGGGCAGCGGCGTTGCTGATCTTTGTAATCGGTTTCGCGGGCGGCGCACTGGCATTTAATGCTTATCAGAAGTGGTCGCGCTCGCGCGAGTACCGGGTGGACCGCGCCACGCGTTTTGAAGCAATGCTCGACCGTCTGCAACTTTCAAACGATCAAAAGACGCAGGTCAAACAGATACTGGACGAAACTCGCCAACAGCTTGAGGCGCTAAGAAAAGAATCGGAGCCGCGGTTTGCCGGAATCAGGCAACAGGCTGATGAGCGGCTGCAGAAGGTTTTATCACCGGAGCAGTGGAAGCAGTTTCAACAGGAAAGAGAGTCGATGCGCGGGCGCGGCCGCCGTGGACGCGGCCAAAGAAGTAGCCAGTAGTCAGTAGACAGTAGGACTATCTGACTACTCACTACTGTTCTTCATCTTGGCAATGATCGCGTCTGCAAACTCCGCGGTGTTTGCCGTGCCACCAATGTCGCGGGTGCGCACCTTACCTTCCTTGAACACCGCCAGCATTGATTGTTCAACTTTATCCGCAGCTTCGCGTTCACCAATGTGACGCAACATCAGAATTCCTGACTGTAGCAACGCAGTGGGATTAGCGATTCCTTGTCCGGCAATGTCCGGCGCTGATCCATGCACCGCTTCAAACACCGCGCCCAACTCCCCGATGTTTGCTCCCGGAACTAAACCCAGACCCCCGATCAATCCGGCGCAGAGATCGGAAACGATGTCGCCGTATAAATTTTCCAGCAGCATGACGTCAAACTGTTCCGGCCGCATCACCAGTTGCATGCAGGCATTGTCGATGATCTTGTCGTCGGCAATGATCTCCGGATACTCCGTAGCAACTTTTCTGAAGCACTCCAGAAACAGTCCGTCCGACAGCTTCATGATGTTGGCTTTATGTCCGCACGTGATCTTCTTGCGGCCTTCGCGGCGAGCAAACTCGAAAGCAAAACGCGCAATGCGCGTGGAAGCCTTCTCGGTAATAATCTTCAAACTCTCAACTACTCCCGGTACAACGACGTGCTCGAGACCGGCGTAAAGGCTTTCGGTGTTTTCACGAACGATGACCAAATCTAATTCCGGATAACGGCTCGGCACATTAGGGAGCGCGCGAATTGGACGCACGTTGGCATAAAGATCCAGTGCTTTACGCAAGCCGACATTGACTGAAGTAAAACCTTTGCCGACGGGCGTAGTGACCGGTCCCTTCAGTGCAACCTTGTTGCGCGTGATCGATTCGAGAAGTTCTTTTGGCAAAGTTTCGCCAAACTTCTCAAGCGCCTGGGCACCCGCGTAGTGCGTCTCCCATTCGATCTGCGCGCCCGACGCCTCGATGATGCGTACAACGGTAGAAGCGACTTCGGGGCCGATGCCGTCGCCGGGAATCAGTGTGATACGATGAGCCATCTTTTCGATTGCGGATTTCAGATTGCGGATTTCAGATTTTTATTCAGAAATCGCAGTTCCGCTATTCTCTCCCCGCCGGATTTATTGTTTTGCACAGGATAAAGGTACAACCCACAACTGACAACCCGCTCGATTCGTGTTGTTCGAGTAATTCGTGGATCGTAGTTTGGTAACGGAGAAAAGCGATCCACGAATTACACGAACAAGATTGTTGATATACATGGATCAACTTCCAGAAACTTCAGAGGTCGTAATTGTCGGTGGCGGTGTGATCGGGCTCGCGATCGCGCGCGCGCTGGTGCGCCAAGGTGTGCACGACGTCACACTTGTCGAACGCGCAGGGCTGGGGGCTGAAGCTTCATCTGCGGCCGCGGGCATGCTGGCGCCGCAGGCGGAAGCGAACCAGGCAGACGGTTTCTTCTACCTAACTTGCCGCAGCCGCGACATGTACCCTGGCTTCACAGCAGATCTGCTTTCTGAAACCGGAATCGACATCGAACTCGAAACCACAGGAACGCTGTATCTCGGTTTTACCGAACATGACGTTCACGAGTTGCGCGAACGTTTCCGGTGGCAAACGGAAGCCGGCATGCCAGTTCAAATGCTAGATCCCGAACAAGCTCGGGCACTCGAGCCGAACATCGCTACAAACGTGCGCCTCGCGCTCAAGTTTCCTTTCGATACTCAGGTAGAGAATAGAAGGCTGGTGACCGCGCTCTCCATTGCCAACCAACAATCGGGAGTGAAGCTCGTTACCGACACAACCGTCACTTCATTGCAGATCAAGGACGGAAAGATTTCAGGAGTTGAAACAACTCAAGGCGGGGTTGCCACGGAAACCGTGGTGATCGCCGGCGGAGCATGGGTTTCTGCGTTGGGAGTGCCGGACAAAGCTCTGCCCGATATCGGCATCGAACCTGTTCGCGGCCAAATGCTCTGTTTTGAGGCCAATCCGCCAATGGCTCGTCACGTCATTTATAGTTCGCGCGGTTATCTGGTACCACGCCGAGATGGGCGACTACTGGCAGGATCAACTACAGAATGTGCGGGGTTCGATCGTAGGGTAACGGCAGCGGGCATACAATCGATTACCAATGCGGCGTTGGAAATTTGCCCGGACGTTAGCCGTTTGCCCCTCGCCGCTTCGTGGGCCGGACTACGGCCCCGTGCCGCCGACGGTTTGCCAGTACTGGGGCCTTGTGCTGAAATTGCAGGAGTTTTTTACGCCACCGGTCACTATCGCAACGGGATCCTACTGGCGCCGCTGACAGGCGAGATATTGGCGTCAGCGGTCACCGGGAAAGTTTTTGATCCTGCACTGGAAATGTTCTCCCCTGATCGTTTCGGCAAGGATCAATTACCCCGCCGCGTCGGGGTTAGCGAGGCGAACTAGACGGGGTTCGTTGTAGTTCTAGTTCGTCGTTCGTGTGTTTCGTGCAATTCGTGGGTAGTCTTTTTATTAGCTGGAAAGGAATGTCCACGAATCGCACGAAACACACCAGGTAACACGAAATACGATGGGTGTTTCTGTAGTTTGACTTCTGAGGCACAGCCGTTATTACTCTAATCATATGAATTTCAGGTCGAACTTTTACACGCTGCTGTTGCTCCTCGTTACAACTGCGTCTTTTACCATCGCACAGACCCCTGTCCGAACCAATATTGCTCCCGCCGACACAGCTTCCGCCAAAGCTGACACCCGGCCGGCGGAAGTCTTGTTTGACGAAGTCAACACTTATGTCGACAAGAAGTACGAAGAGTTCAACAAACGTCAGACGGCCTATGACCCGGCGCTCGAAACCAAAACTCGCCAGGAACAGAAAGACCTCGCGATCAAATATGCTTCGCTCCTGACGACTCGCACACTGAACGGCCACGAAATCTATCACCTGGGAATGCTTCATCACATCGGTGGAAACGGCGATGCAGCCCTCGACACGATGCTTCGGTACCTGAAAAGTAAAGATGCAAAAGGTGAGCAAGCACAGATAGCCAGAGCCGTGGTGGTTCTGTATGCCACTCGAAAGAACCTGATCGATCAAGCCGAAAGCGCGGTCGAAGCGTTTGCCAGAGACAAACCACAGAACCTGCTGGAATGGTTTGGCATGGAGACGTTGATCACGGAAGCTGAGAAGAAGAACAAAAACTACGATGGCATGTTGAAACACGCGAAAGCGATGTTGAGCGTCGCCAAGCTGGTCGCGGAAGACAAGAAGTTTAACCCGTACCGTCGCGACGATCTGCTCTTCAAGTCCGCTTCGTTAATCGCGGAGGCTCATGTTCAGCGAAACCAAAAAGCGGACGCGATGGCCGCGGCTCGTGAACTTCGCAAGATGGCGCTAACACTGCCTTCCGGAAATCTTCTCAAGCTGGCCAACGTTCGGTTGATGGGAATGGATCCCACGTTTGATCCGCGCAACCTTCTCGATGATACCTGGACGACTAAAGGCGGTGCGCTGCCCGATCTGCATTCAGTTGAATGGATTGATCAAAAGCCGGTGAAGCTTGCTGAACTTCGCGGTCAGGTGGTCCTGTTGGATTTCTGGGCCACCTGGTGTGGGCCCTGCCGGTACTCACTGCCGAAGTTTCAAAGTTTGCACGATCAATTCAGCGCCAAAGGCCTCGTCGTGCTTGGTCTGACGAATTACTTCGGTCATGTCAACGGGAAAAAAGTAACACCGCCGCAGGAGCTCGCGTACCTGAAGACGTTTAAGAAAACCAATGCCCTCACGTATGGCTTCGTTATTTCGGATACACCGGCCAACGACCGCAACTACGGTGTGGCTTCAATTCCGATGTCGTTCCTGATTGATCGCGAAGGCAACATCCGTTTCATCGCGCTCGGCGCGTCTGAACCTGAGCTGACAGCGCTGGAGAAGATGGTAAAGAAAGTTGTGGAAGAGCCGGTCAAGGATGAGCCGGCAAACATTACGACGGTAAGCGACAAGGCTCACCGGGCAACAAACTAAATGGAACACGTAACTCCGTTCACAATTGGTATTTCTTTTTTGGCGGGCATACTTTCGTTTTTATCGCCGTGCGTTTTGCCGCTCGTACCCGGTTATATCTCGCTGATCTCCGGTGTGAGCGTGGATGGTCTTAAGGAAGGCATCAATAGTCGACGGGCCGTAATTGTCAATTCGCTGGCTTTCAATGCCGGCATCTCGATCATTTTTGTCGCGCTCGGAACTACTGCGGGTTTCGTAGGCGCTGCAATTCTCAATAACGCGTGGGTCAGGGTTATCGGCGGGCTGGTGATAATTGCGTTCGGGCTCCAATTGATTGGACTCCTGAAGATCGGTGCGCTCTACAAAGACACTCGAATCTTCTCTGACGATGAGCCGCGCGGCCTTCTTGGATCGCTGACGTTGGGCCTCGCCTTTGCAGCCGGCTGGACACCCTGCATCGGTCCGATTCTTGGTGGAATAATTGGACTTGCAGCTACCTCCGGCGGTTGGAAAAGCGGACTGATTCTTTCCAGTTTCTACTCCGCCGGATTGGCTATCCCCTTCTTGTTCACTGGTTTGGGCATAAACAAGTTTTTGAGTTTCTACGGAAAGTTTCGCAGGCACCTGCACAAAGTTGAAGTGGTTTCCGGCGTGGTCCTAATCATGATTGGTCTGTTGGTGATTACAAATAAGGTTACGGTCTTGAATAGCGCCTGGTTGGCCAGCGTGCTTCCGAATTTGGAGTCTCGCCTGAAGCTCAACGAGGGTACGAACCCTGCTGCTCCGGTTAATGCGAACACGAAGGCGGCGCCGGACGTGCAGTTTGCGAAATTAGACGGTGGAAGTCTGCGGCTAAATGAATTACGCGGACGGGTGGTGGTGCTGAACTTCTGGGCCACGTGGTGCATTCCGTGTCGATCGGAGATTCCGGCGTTGAGCGCCATGCAGAAGGCAATGGAAGGTGAAGGACTAACTGTGGTCGGAGTTTCTTATGACGACACAGCGGACCTGATCCAGGAGTTTCAAAAAGATCTGAAGCAGGACTACACGGTGGTGTTGGGCGGGAAGGATGTTGGTTCTCAATTGCCGGCGTCACCTTTGCCAACCACCTACATAATTGATCGTCAGGGTCAGATTCGTGAGAAGTTTATAGGCGAAAGAAGCCAGGCCGCTTTCGAAGCCGTGATTAAACCACTGCTGCAGGAAGGGGTGGTGACGGCACGTAATTAGGCTTTTTCGTGTTGTTTCGTGTCATTCGCGGATCGCTTTACGCGCGTAGCTAAAAATCTATCCACGAAACAACACGAAAATGGACGATGGCCTTTATGGTCAAAGAGGTATCCATTATGAAATTAGCTTTACTCATTCTTCCTCTGTTTGTCGTAGCGCCCGCAACTGTGTATGCGCAAGGCGGCCACGAATACTCACCCCTCGTCGAAAAAACTGTTAACTATAAGAACTGGACTCTGAGTGACATCAAAACCGACAAGCCAGTCGATTTGCGAATGCGAATACAGAACAAGAAGCTGGTGATGGTCGTCTACTTCGCCCCATGGTGTGGCAACTGGAAGCACGAAGCTCCGGTGGCGGCGCGACTATACGAGAAATACAAGAACCAGGGATTTGAGGTGATTGGCGTGAGTGAATATGGATCACGTGAAGACGTGCGCAAGTTTTTTGGCGAAGAAGGCCCACCTTACACGGTGGTGAGTGAATCTGAAACTCGTGAAGATCGTGAAAAGACACCGCATTACGGCTATCGACAATTGACCGGTGACACGCGTCGCTGGGGTTCACCATGGAACATCTTCCTGGAGCCGGCCTCAGTCGCTAAAACAGGCGATGTGCTGACAGAAAAAGCATGGGTCGTAAACGGGGAGCTCATTGAAGAGGAAGTTGATAAGTTTATTGCCGAACGATTGAAGAGCACCGCCACGGCACAGGCCCTCGAGCCGTGTAAGCCGTAGCTTTCACGTCTAACGGATTAGAACCGGGAGCGGTAGCGACCGGGTGTCCTGTTACGCGAATCGTTCCAGATTGAAACTACCCGGTCGCGACCGCTCCCGGTTCTGA
>DATEPF010000355.1:0-19346 GCA_035273325.1 Pyrinomonadaceae bacterium
CACGAAAACCCTTCTCTACGTTTCGTGTATTCGTGGATCCTTTTTTGAGCGACGGCTAAACGAGACCGCGAGCAAACTCTAGCGCCTCAGCGACTCTCTCGGGCGCCGTGCCGCCCATCAGCGACTTCGCCTTGAGCGTCTTTTCAAGCGACAACTCTGCGAAGACATCAGGACCAATAAGGTTTGAAATCGACTGAAGTTCCTCAAGGGGTAACTGTTGCAATTCAACGCCGCGTTCGATTGCTAAACGCACGGCGCCGCCTGCGGTCTCATGCGCCTCACGAAACGGGACGCCTTTGCGAACCAGGTAATCCGCCAGCTCGGTGGCGTTCATCAAACCCTGCGACGCTGCGGCCCGCATTCGCTCTTCTTTAACTTCCACACTTCGCAGCACCAGGGCAGAAACCTCCAAACATACGCGCGTAGTATCAAAGGCATCGAACACCGCTTCTTTGTCTTCCTGCATATCTTTGTTATACGCGAGTGGCAATCCCTTCAAGACGGTGAGTAGCGTCGTGAGATCGCCGAATACGCGGCCGGCCTTACCGCGCACCAGTTCCATTGAGTCCGGGTTTTTCTTCTGCGGCATCAGACTCGAACCTGTCGCCACCGCGTCCCCCAGTTCAAGGAACCCGAATTCAGTAGTCGAGTAAAGAATGATTTCTTCCGCCAGCCGCGATAGATGGACCATGATCAACGAGCACGCGGCGACAAACTCGACGCAGAAGTCGCGATCACTGACGGCGTCAATGCTGTTGCGCGATACTGAATCGAAACCCAGTTCACGCGCCACAGATTCTCGATCGATAGGAAAAGACGCGCCGGCGATTGCCGCCGAACCGAGTGGAAGGACCCTGACCCGCTTGCGTGTGTCCGTCAGACGCTCCCGATCACGTTGCAGCATTTCAAAGTAAGCGAGACACCAGTGAGCGAAGAGTACGGGCTGCGCTCGCTGTAGGTGCGTGTAACCAGGAAGTACCGCGTTGCGATGTTGTTCAGCGAGATCGAGCACCGCCTGCTGCGCACTTCGAACTTGCGACTGCAGCGTATCGATCGCGTCTCTTAGCCACAGACGAAGATCCGTTGCTACCTGATCGTTGCGGCTTCGACCCGTGTGAAGTTTCCTTCCGGTGTCGCCAACCAATTCGATCAGCTTCGATTCGACAAAGGAATGCACGTCCTCCGATTTGAGACTCTCGAAGTATTCAGGCTCCGCGTTTGCTTGGTCGAGTATTACCTCCAGGCCCTCGCGTATCTTCGAAGCTTCCTCTTCGCTGAGCACACCAGCAGTCACGAGAGCATTGCAGTGGGCGAGGCTACCGCGAACATCGACCTCGAAAAGCCTCCGGTCGAATGCGAACGAGCTATTGAAACTCGCAAATTTTTCGTCCGTCGCACCGGTAAACCGTCCGCCCCACATTTTTTCGTCGTGATTCATAACGTCTCGAAGCCTTGGTATGACTTCGTGTAATTCGTGGATAGTTTTTTAGCCGACAAAGAACGATCCACCAAATAACACGAAACTCAGGAGATTGACGCTGACCAACTATGCTGGTAGTTTATGCATCTATGCACTTGTTATGCAAGTTAGTTGCATAATTGCGGTTACTTATGCGGAAGAGTTTACGGCAAAAGAAGCTGCTGAGTTTAATAAAAGCGAAGCCTTTCGCCACCCAGGCGGAGCTGCGAGATTCATTGGAAGCGGCCGGCGTGCCGACAACCCAGTCTAGTTTGTCGCGCGACATGGAAGAACTGGGAATTGTAAAGCATCACGGTCATTACGCAGTGCCCAGAATTACGGGTCCTGCAACACACGGTCTGCTTAGTCTTGATGCGGCGGGCGAAAACCTGGTGGTGGCGCGGACTGAGGCCGGACGCGCTTCGGCAGTAGCGGTCGATATTGACGGCGCTGCGATCGAAGAGATCGTGGGCACGTTGGCGGGCGAAGACACGATCTTCATTGCCGTGCGCGATCAGAAGCAACAACGCGCTACGATCAAGAAGATCTGGGACGTCTTCGCGTAAGTACGCTTCGTGGGTATTTCGTGTGTTTCGTGTATTCGTGGCTCGCTCTTAATCCTCGAGGAAAAGCGATCCACGAAATGACACGAAGGTGCAGAATAAATGGAAACTAAACCAAACAAGATTGTACTCGCCTACTCCGGCGGCCTGGACACTTCCGTAATGCTCCACTGGCTGAAAGCGCGTTACCAGTGCGAAGTGGTGTGTTATTGCGCTGACGTCGGTCAGGGTGAGGAACTGACTGGTCTGGAAGAAAAAGCTCTGAATAGCGGCGCGTCAAAACTCTATGTCGAAGACCTGCGCGAGGAGTTTGTGCGCGAATACGTTTGGACTGCCGTTAAAGCGAACGCGGTTTACGAAGGTGTTTACCTGCTTGGAACATCTCTGGCCCGGCCCGTCATTGCCAAAAAGCAGATTGAGATTGCGCGTCGGGAAGGCGCCGATGCGGTGGCCCACGGCTCGACCGGCAAAGGCAACGATCAAGTGCGATTTGAGTTGACGTATTACGCGCTGCAACCGGACATCACAGTAATCGCCCCCTGGCGCGAATGGGAGTTCAAGGGACGCATGGATCTAATTGCGTACGCCAGGGACCACAACATCGCCGTCACAGCGACGCACGATAAGCCTTACTCCACTGACCGCAACCTTATGCATATCTCCTATGAGGGAGGGATCCTGGAAGACCCCTGGGCCGAGCCGCCGGAAGAGATTTTCCAACTTACGAAATCACCGGAGTCGGCAAAGGCAGAACCTGAATACATAGAGATTACTTTTGAAAAGGGCGAACCTGTTGGCATCAACAATCAGCAACTCAACCCGGTCGCTCTATTGGAGCGTTTAAATGAGCTCGGCAGCGCTCATGGGATCGGGCGCGTCGACCTGGTTGAAAATCGCTTCGTCGGCATGAAGTCACGTGGCGTTTATGAAACACCTGGCGTAACGATTCTGCAGGCGGCCCATCGAGCACTCGAGTCGATCACAGTTGATCGTGAGGTCATTCACCTGCGCGATACGTTGGGAGTGAAGTTTTCGGAAAGCATCTACTACGGGTTTTGGTTTGCTCCCGAGTTTCAGTTGATGCGCAACATGATTGACGAAACTCAACAGAACGTTACGGGCGATGTGCGGCTGAAACTCTTCCGCGGCAACGCGACCGTCGTGGGCAGGCGGTCACCAGTATCCCTTTATGATGCGAACGTCGCTACTTTTGAAGCGGACACCGTTTACAACCAACGTGACGCGGAAGGTTTTATCAAACTAAATGCGCTGCGACTAAGGCTGGGAAATAGAGGTAACAAAAGTTGAAATCGAATACACACCATACCGTCGTAAAGATTATTGATGCCGATAAGGTCGGTTCAGCGACTTCTCCGCTTGGCTTGTCGAAGACGGTGGCTGTGACTGACACGGTGTTACAACCCACCGCCGGTGACGTAGTCGCGGTGCGCGCACTGACCGATAGTGCGACTTACAACATGCTGGAATTACCAACCGGGCGTCTGGCGAAGGTCAATCCTGGCGACGTGTTGCTGGGCGTGTTGGGTCGCCGCCGCGCACTGAAAGGCTTTGTCGGGGACGTCCCGCCGACACTGAACGCCGGCGACGAGCTACACCTGCTGAACATGGGCGGGGTGATCGGACTCTGCACCGGACATCATTCGAGTCTCGGCGACGCGATCAAGGTGGAAGTGATCGGCGTAGTTTGTGATGAAGAGGGACGCGCCCTGAACATTGTCGACGCCGCCTTACCTCTGCGATCCACGCTGGGCTCAAGTGCTCCGCTGGTGATGATCGCGGGCACGTGCATGAACAGCGGCAAGACATTCGCCGCAACTGAACTGATCAAACAAGGAACCCGCAGCGGTTTGCGAATCGCGGCTGCGAAGCTGTCAGGCGTCGCTTGCCTGCGAGATACTTTGAACATGGCGGATCACGGCGCGATCGCGACTGCGAGTTTTCTCGATTGCGGTTTGCCCTCGACTGTGGGCGTAGACGATCTGGCTCCCGTGGCAAAAGCCATCATCTCGCGTTTGAATGAGAGTGCGCCCGATCTGATCCTACTCGAGCTAGGTGATGGAATTCTGGGCGGGTACTCAGTGGAATCAATCTTCGCGGACGAAGAACTGCGGGCGGCCACTGTGGCGATCGTGTTCTGCGCGTCGGACTATGTCGGCGCGTGGGGCGGTATCGAGTTGTTCCGGCGACGAGGCCTGGAGGTGAGTTTGGTTGCCGGTTCAGTCACAGATTCCCAAATGGGTCAGGACTATATTGAAACTGAGTTTGGCGTACCCGCTGCGAATGCGCGACGCGACGGTAAACTTTTGTTCGAACGTGTTAACGCACTGCTGCCCGTTTTCGAGAACGCCGCCTAGCAGGTCTTTCGTGTTATTTCGTGTAATTTGTGGATCGTTTTTCGGGCTGCCGAAATGAGTACCAACAACAAAATTAGGATCGGCATTCTCGGCGGATCGGGTTACGGCGGCTCGGAACTACTCCGCATTCTATTGTTTCATCCCAACGCAGAAGTGGTCCTCGTGACCGCGAACGAGCAGGCGGGTAAATCCGTTGGTGAGGTCCATCGAAACCTCTACGGCCTGTCTAACTTAAGGTTCAGCGCCCTCTCGGAAGACTTGGAGGAACTGGCAGGATTGGATTGCGTCTTCTTCGCGCTTCCGCATGGTCAGGCTATGTCCATCGTCCCTGCACTGCCTGCCAACATAAAGGCGATTGATCTGTCAGGCGATTTTCGGCTCAGCAATATCGAAGAGTTTGAACGGCACTACGGGCAAAAGCACACCGCTATGGATGCCCAGTCGGCGTTTGTATACGGGTTGACCGAAACCAATCGCGACGCGATTCCGAATGCCGATCTAATAGCCAACCCGGGCTGTTTTGCGACCGCTACACTGCTGGGTCTCGCGCCGTTAGTAACGGGCGGTCTAATTCACGGGCGTGTAGTTGTCGATGCCAAGACGGGTTCATCTGGCTCTGGTGCAAAGGCTGCCGCCAACACTCATCATCCGCAACGGATGAATTCGTTTTATGCATACAAACCGTTTACGCACCAGCATGTGCCGGAGATTGAACAGGAACTCGGCCGGGTCGGCGACTGGACCAGTGAGCTGGTTTTCATGACCCATTCGCTACCAGTTGCTCGCGGGATCTTCGCGTCGATTTATGTGGAAACGAACATTGCACTGGATGAAGCCCAACTGCGCGACATCTTTGCCGAGTATTACGACGGCTCATTCTTCGTGCGTCTGGTGAATGGGTCGCCGGATATTAATGCGGTGAAGACAACGAATTTCTGTGACCTGGGATTTGCGGTGCGTGGACGTCAGGTAGTGGTCTTCTCAGCGCTGGACAACCTGGTAAAAGGCGCCGCCGGACAAGCAGTGCAAAACATGAACCTCATGTTTGGTTTGGATGAGAAGACTGGATTGATGTTGGTGGGCACTAATCCGTAGAAGCTCGGACTCCAGTATCTCCAATGGAATCTCGAGGTTGGGAAGGGCAGCTTCCTGACCATGAGACAGTTTATCTTGAATTATGACTTGTGAGTGTTCAGCTATCCATGACAGTTAAGGCCAACAGAATTCAAGACACCTTCGCGGTTGAAGATCGCTTTCAGCTGGCGACGTACAAGAAGATGTCTATCGTCGCCGAACGGGGTGAAGGTGTCTGGATCTATGCCAACGATGGCCGCAGATATTTGGATCTCTATGGTGGACACGCCGTGGCAGCGACGGGCCATTCGCATCCGTTAGTGGTCCAGGCGATCAAGGAGCAGGCCGAAAAGTTACTGTTTTATTCGAATCTCGTTTATTCCGAAGCGCGTGCTCGCGCTGCTGCTAAATTGGTTTCGATCGCGCCCCAAGGTCTTACCAAAGTTTTCTTTTGTAACTCGGGCACCGAAGCAAATGAAAACGCGATGCGGATGGCGCGGATGGCCACCAGGCGTGAAAGCATCATCAGTTTCACCGGTGGTTTTCACGGCCGCACTGCCGATGCAATCAGCGCTACGTTCCTCGGAAGGTATAGGGATATTGGCAAGCCTAATGTGCCCGGCCATTTGCAGGCTGAGTTTGGTGATATCAAATCTGTCAGCCAACTGGCAGATGACACGATAGCAGCGATTCTGCTCGAGCCAATTCAATCAATGGCCGGCGTGCGCACGGCGGCGCCCGAGTTTTTTAAAGCGTTGCGCGACTTGTGCGATGAGCGCGGAATCATGCTGATCTACGACGAAGTTCAAACAGGTATCGGTCGTACGGGCGAATGGTTTTTCGCAGGAAGCAACGCGTCTCACGGTGTGGTGCCGGACGTTATGACGTTGGCCAAAGCACTCGGCAGTGGCATTCCGGTCGGTGCCTGTCTGGTGCACGACCGTATCGCGTCACAAATTAAGGAAAACGATCTTGGCACAACATTCGGCGGGGGCATGGTGGCAATGGCTGCGACCGCAGCCACCCTGGAAGCAATCGAAAAGGATCGCATGCTGGAGAACGTTCGGACAGTAAGCGCTTACCTGCGGTCTCGTTTGCGGCAGGTACCGACAGTCCTTTCGGTTCATGGCTCCGGATTTTTGTTGGGCCTGCAATTTAAAGGCATGGCGGCCGAAATTCATAAAGGTCTGTTGGAGCAAGGCGTCATCACCGGGACTTCCAGTGATCCAAATGTGCTGCGATTGCTGCCGCCACTTTGTTTGCAAGCGGAACATGTGGATTTGTTCGTCGAGGCCTTGCAGCAGTGTTCGTAAAATGTAACTGATACTTCGTGTTGTTCGTGTAATTCGTGGAGCGCTTTTGTCAGGCGGAGAAGAACGATCCACGAATTACACGAAACAGAAGACGATACGTCATGGTGAATTTATCGTGGTTTGATTTAGCCGGGTTCGTGGGAGTCGTACTAATTGTTGCGGCTTACCTAATGCTCCAGCTAAACCGTATGCCGAGCACTGCACCTGCGTATTCACTGCTGAACGCAGTCGGTGCGTTCCTGGTGATGCTGTCGCTCTTGTTTGATTTCAACCTGGCGGCATTTTTGATGGAGGCGTTCTGGTTTCTAATCAGTTTGGTCGGGCTGTTACGACCACTGGTTGCCAGGCGGTCCGTTTGAGCTTTTCGTGCAATTCGTGGACAGCTTTTTATCCGGAGCAGCGACAAGCTGAAGCATTGTCGAACATAGCTAATGAAACATTTCTTATCCACGGCAGATCTCTCGCACGACACTTTGAATGCGCTGATCGATTCGGCGCGAGAGTTAAAGCGCGAGCGTGGGGCTCAAAGTAAAGTACTAGGCGGACGTTCAGTTGCACTGGTTTTTTTCAATCCGAGCTTACGCACGCGTGCGTCTATGCAGATCGGGATTGAGGAGCTTGGTGGTAAGGCGGTGATATTAGAACCGGGTGGCACAAGTTGGACCATCGAACATCGCGATGGAGTCGTGATGGATGGCGACAAGACAGAACACGTCGCTGAATTTGTGCGCGTCCTCGGGCGGTATTGTGTTGCGATTGGCGTGCGTACGTTTGCCGGGATGAAGGATTGGAATGATGAACGCACGGACCCGGTACTCAACGCTTTCGCCAGGCACTCGACGGTGCCGATCGTAAACCTCGAATCGGCGATGCACCATCCATGTCAGTCAATGGCGGACATGATGACCGTTCGCGAGAAGTTGGGGCAGGGACGGAAACGCGTTTTGCTGACCTGGGCGTGGCATCCAAAGCCGTTGCCGATGGCTGTGCCAAACAGCTTCGCACTGGCAACCGCGCAGATGGGCCATGACCTCGTAATTGCACACCCCCCGGGTTACGAGCTTGACGAAGAGTTAATGACGAACGTATTGCTGCAAGCGCGAGTAACGGGCGGCAACCTGGAAGTGGTAAATGATATTGACGCGGCCTTTGACGGGGCCGAGGTGGTCTATGCGAAAAGTTGGGGAGGTAAACAATTTTACGGCGCCACCGATAAAGACATAAAGCACCGGACGCAGTTTAGAGAACAGTGGATCGTTGACGAGCAAAAAATGGCCCGAACGAACCAGGCGATCTTCATGCATTGTTTACCCGTGCGGCGTAATGTCATCGTTACCGACGATGTGATCGATTCGCCGGCATCAGTTGTAATCGATCAGGCAGAGAACCGGCTTCACATCCAGAAGGCAATCTTGCTTGGATTGCTGGACGAATGAAGACTATCCGCAGATTACGCAGATTCCGCAGATTTCTTCGGACAAATGGCGAGTTGACTGAACAATGCCAGATCTGCGGAATCTGTGTAATCTGCGGATAAAGAAACGAAATGAGTCAATCAACAAACCACATCGGCGATCAGTTAAGACTGGACTTGTTGCGCGAGGCGCTGCCTTATATTCAGCGTTTCAAGGGCCAGACCTTTGTGATCAAGCTCTCCGGTAAAGCCACCGAGCAACCTGAGAACCTTAGTTCATTGGCGGAAGAACTCGCGTTGTTGCATCAGGTAGGGATTCGGATCTGCGTGGTCCATGGTGGCGGCAAGCAATTGAGCGAACTGGCATCGCGAATGGGAATTGAGCAAACGATCATCGAGGGCCGGCGCGTCACTGATGACGAGACATTGGAAATGGCCAAGATGATCTTTGCCGGCAAGATTAACACCGACATTCTGGCCGCCTTGCGTAACCGCAGTATTGAAGCAGTCGGTCTATCGGGAGTCGACGGCAACATTGTGCAGGCGGCCAGACGTCCGCCGAAGGAAGTCTTAAACCGCGAGACGGGTGAGCGTTCGCAAGTGGACTACGGTCACGTTGGTGATGTGGTAGAAATCAATTCTCGACTCTTGATGGTCCTGCTGGACCAGGGATATCTCCCGGTCATCTCTTCTCTGGCCGCGGATGCTTCCGGAACTGTATTCAACATCAACGCTGATACGATAGCCGGAGAAATAGCCGCACAGCTGAAAGCCGAAAAGTTGATACTGCTTTCGGATGTTGATGGTCTGTATTTAAGGCAAGGGCAACCGCAGACGAAGGTATCACGGTTAACAATTAGCGAAGCTGAGGCGATGATTGAAAACGGGACGGCCACCGGCGGAATGATTCCCAAGCTTCAAAGCCTCGCCAGTTTGCTCCAACGCGGCGTTCACAGCGCGCACATCATCAACGGCACCACCCGCAACGCCCTGCTTTCCGAGATTTTTACCGACCAGGGCACGGGCACGATGCTGGTTGGTGACTGAACACAATACGATCCACGACATAACACGGATTTACGAAGCTTTTTTCGTGACACTTCGTGTTTTTTCGTGGATCGTTCTTGCGTACGACAGGCAAAATAAAACTAAAATGAAAGCTCTCGGAACCATTGTGTTATCACATGAATAACGAAGAACTAGCGCGTCGCTTATACCGTCTATCGGCCCTGATGGAGATCCGCGGCGACGATCCGTTCCGTTTGCGCTCCTATCGCAACGCCGCTGAAGCTATCGAGACCTGGCCCACACCGTTATCCAAAATTGTTAAAGAAGAAGGTATTGAAGGTCTACAGTCGATCCCGGGGGTCGGTAAAGCGATCGCGGGTAAGATTGTGGATCTTTTAGAACGTGGAACGTTTGACGCGTGGGAGCGGATCACGGCGGAGACACCTGACTCCGTGCTCGACCTGTTGGAAATCCCGGGTATTGGGCCAAAAACCGCCGCCCTGCTTCATCAGAAATTCAAGGTTTCGTCCCGTCAGGACTTGAAAAAGTTTGTTGAAGGCGGAGGCCTGGAAATGGTAGACGGTATCGGCCCAAAAACCGCCGAGCGAATCAAAGAGAGCCTTGGATAGACAATGTTCAGAGTCCAAGCTTTAGCTTGCTGTCCATCGCCACACACATCTGGAATGCAAGAATTTCGGCAGCAACATTTTTGGGGCTACTTTAACTCTGTCTTGAGTTATCACGTTCAGTGTTTTAACTCTGTAGTGTGTACAACTGGAGAAAACTAACTGACAAACAACGAAGTGAAGCGCTGGCTCTGCGAAAAGGTAGAAAGTTTCCCTGGCACTCGCCACCGCACTTAGGTTTAGAGAACTTTCGGCGATACCTTATTTCTGCGTCTTGCTTCAATCATGCCCTCGTTATCGGTGCAACCCCCGAGCGGATGACCCAGTGTGAAGTCGACCTTCTCGAAATTTGTAATAAATTTTCAACGGCCGTTTACGCCTGGTGCATATTACCTAATCACTATCATGTCGTCGTTCGAACTGAACAGATAAAACAGCTCGTGAAAGAGATCGGCTTATTTCATGGACGATCATCTTTCCAATGGAATGGCGAGGATAACCAACGGGGGCGGCAGGTTTGGTATAACTGTTTCGAGCGCCCGATTAAATCCGATCGTCACTTTTGGGCGACGCTAAATTACGTGCATAACAACCCAGTTCATCATGGCTATGTGAAGCGTTGGCAAGACTGGCCGTGGTCAAGCGCAACTCGCTTCCTGGAGGAGGTTGGAAGGGATCGGGCGAGGGAGATTTGGGAGAAGTTTCCAGTGCTTGATTACGGCAAGAAGTGGGACCCTTAGAGCGAGTGACTGCCGCACGTCGCAAACTAAAGTTTGTACTCTGAACATCGTCTAGCCACAAGGAACACCATGACCAAACGGATCAAACGCAAACTAAAGTTGGTACTCTGAACATTGTCTCGCCACGAGGAACTTATGACCAAACGGATCAAACGCAGAGAGTTCATTCGCAACACCACCGCCGTCGGCATCACTTTGGCCGCCAGTAAACCCGGTCTGGCGAATTTTCCAACTATTTGGAATCAAGCGGGCGTGAAACCGCTCGTGATTGCGTCCGCTAATGGCAACCGCTTCAAAAATGGCGGGGACATGACGGCGGTGCATAAGGCGTTCACGATGATGACCTCAGGAGCTGATGTCCTCGACGCGTTAATCGCGGGTGTCAACATTTGCGAACTGGACCCTTTGGACGACAGCGTCGGGTATGGCGGCCTGCCGAATGCGGATGGAATCGTGCAGCTCGACGCTTCGTGCATGCATGGACCACGCAAACGTGCCGGCGCAGTTGCCGCGCTCGAAGGGGTTCGCACACCAGCAAACGTGGCGCAAGCGGTAATGGATAACACCGATCACCATCTGTTAGTCGGGAAAGGCGCCCAGGAGTTCGCCCGTAACATGGGTTTTAAAATTGAAGACGATTTGAATACTGACCATTCACGCAAGCTTTGGCTGGAATGGAAACGACGTACAGATCCGTCGCATTACCCTGATCCAAAAACCCGTGCCGAAGCAGGTTATCGCGAAGGTTTAAAAATGGTGGAAGAAGGTTTGATCAGCCGCGAACATTATTACGGGACCATCAACTGCAACGGGATCAATGCAAAGCGCGAAATCTGTGGTGTCACCACCACCAGTGGTCTTGCCTGGAAGATCCCGGGACGCATCGGCGATTCGCCCATCCTCGGCGCTGGTCTGTATGTTGATGGCGCGGTCGGCGCTGCCGGGTCAACGGGCCGTGGCGAAGCGAACCTCTACAACCTCTGCTCCTTTCTGATCGTTGAAGAGCTGCGGCGCGGCAAACATCCGAAAGACGCGGGCATGGAAGCATTGCGACGTATCAAGGCCAACACGGTCGAGAAACGTTTACTCAACAGTAGAGGTAATCCCGGCTTCGGCATCAACTTTTACATTCTCGATGCCAAAGGTCAGCACGCAGGAGTGACGATGTATGAAGGGCCTTCTTACGCGTTGTGCACCGAGGCCGGCCCGCAGACTCTGAAAAGCGATTTTCTGCTACCTGGCAAGGCAAACGAATAACTGACCTTTTATTTCGTGTATTTCGTGTATTTCGTGTAATTCGTGGATCGTTATTAAGTTGGACAAAGACGATCCACGAATTACACGAAATAACCGAAATGCACTCCATGCATGAGCGCCTCGACTCAACAACTAAAACTGAAATTCTTTCCAGCAACCCCGGAACGCTGGGCTGATATAGAACAGTTGTTTGGAGAACGCGGCGCTTGCGGCGGATGCTGGTGCATGTACTGGAGAGTACCGCGCAGTCAATGGACAGCGTCGAAGGGACTGAAGAATAAGAACTCGTTTCGGAAGATCGTAAGTTCGGAACAGCAGCCTGGCGTTATTGCTTACCATGGTTCCGAACCCATTGGCTGGTGCGCCGTTGCTCCGCGTGAAGTGTTTACCGGACTGAGCAGGTCACGTGTTCTGAAACCCATTGACGATAATCCCGTCTGGTCCATTACCTGTTTATTTGTGAAGAAACCGTACCGCCGTCAACGTGTGTCCGTGCGGCTGCTGGAAGCCGCAGTCCAATTCGCTCGCAAGAAAGGTGCCCAAATTGTCGAAGGTTATCCGACGGCGCCGACCATGGAGCAGACCCCCGATCCGTTTGTTTACATGGGCGTGCCTTCAGCGTTTATCGCCGCCGGTTTTAAGGAAGTAGCTCGGCGATCACCATCGCGTCCAGTGATGCGATTTCGTTTCGCGTAATTCGTGGATTGCTCTTGGGCAAACGGAAAAGCGATCCACGAATCACACGAAATGTTTTTATTAACGAGGTAAGCGACCATGAAGAGTAGGCATTTCAAAGCCTTAATTGTCGTGATGTTGTTCGCTGGTTTTTATGCACCGGTAATTGGACAGAGTCCCCACGAACAAGTCTTCAAAGACGACTTACTCGATAATCTTGTTGGTGAGTGGAAACTCGTGCGCAAAATGCAGGGCAGGATAAGTGAACACGTGGTGAAAGCTGATTGGGTCTTGAACCATCAGTTCATCAGAATCCAAATGCGCCACGTAGAAAACCCGCCGGCTTATGAAGCGACCGTTTTCATTGGCTGGGACCACGCGCGCGAACGTTACATAGTTCACTGGCTTGACGTGTTTGGCGGCAAGTCATCAGAAACACTCGGCCACGGGACCAGCAACGGCAACACAATCAAATTCACGTTCGCATACCCCGAGCATCCTTTTGTTAATACGTTCACGTGGAATCCCGAGGCGAAAACCTGGAATTTTCTGATGCAACAGAAGAACCCGAACAAATCGTGGAGTGTGTTTGCGGAGGATAATCTTTCAAGAATTGCGCCCGCGAAGTAGAAAAGCGATCCACGAATTACACGAAACATGTTTCGCGTAATTCGTGGATCGCTTGTGATCTTACGCAAGCCGGCGGGATTCAGCTTGCCGTTTCACAATCACCAGAGTGATGTCGTCTGCGGCCTGAGTGCCCTGAGAGAACTTCGTTAGTGCCGATTCGATACGATCGCGGATTCCGGCAGCTGAAGCATCCACGTTCCGCGAAACCACTTCATACAGACGCGTCGGTCCAAATTCCTCGCCACTCGGACTCGCTGCCTCAGTGACGCCATCAGAATAGATTACCAGAACGTCGCCATGCTTCAGGTGCGTGCGGCCTTCGCGATACTCGGCATCGGCTTTAATGCCCAACGGCAATCCACCTGACGACAACTGCTCAACGGTTCCGGCTGAGTGAACGATCAGAGGCGGGTTGTGCCCCGCGTTCAGGAACGACAGCGCCCCCGACTCCGGATCCAGCTCGGCAAAGAACAAAGTGACAAAACGATTAGGCGGGATGTTCTCGGCCAGATATTTGTTAACCGCAGTAATTGTATCCACCAGGGTATCGTGCGAACCGGTTTGCGCATGAACCGCCGCATGCAGCGACGACATTAACAACGCGGCCGCAGTTCCCTTTCCCGACACGTCTCCCAGCGCAATTACCAGGCGGCCATCGGCGCGCCGAATGAAGTCGTAATAGTCGCCGCCGATTTCGTAACAAGGAAAACTGATGCCCTGCAATTCGTAACCGGTGACCTGCGGCGGGGCGGCTGGTTGGAAACGTTGTTGAATTTCACTCGCCAGTTGCAGCTCGCGTTCGAGGCGTTCCTGTTGGAAACGCGCTTCTACGAGCTTTGCATTTTCCACGCGAATCGCAGCCACAGACGCGAGTGTGGTCAGCAACTTCAAGTGATCTTCGGTGAACCTTCCCTCAGCGATTGGCGAATCGGCGTATATGATTCCAAATACTTTGTCAGAGACGCCGAGCGGTACGGCCAGCACTGAACGCACGCCCTGCAAGACCATCGTGCCGCTCGCAAAACGCGGGTCGTGTTGAGCATCAGACGTCAGTACGGAATTGCCGCGCATGACCACTTCGTCCATGACATTGCGGCTAACGCGTATTTCGCCGACTTCACCCACGCGATCGCGCAATCGCGCCACCGCCACTCGCATTTCTTCGTTATCGCCATCGCGCATCATCAATAAACAACGATCGGCAGGAACTGCTTCAAACACGAGCGAGACGATCTGTTCCAGGGTTTCATCGAGCGTTGATGAAGCGAGCAGGGTAATTCCCACTTTGCTGATCAGGGCCAGCAGATCACCTTCGCGCGCCACACGCGCCGCCACGCTTTGTTCCGGCTTCGTACGCGCGCCTTCGATAGCTTCCAGCAGACCGGAAGTGGTGCGATCGCCAGACGCAAGGGCGATGGTGGCTTCGGGTAACGACGTGGAGGAGTTGTCCGTGATCATGGTGGCGCCCATGCTTGAATGATAGGTGCCATCGTCGAAGACAATTTCAGTTTCACCGATTTGGATACGCCCGCCGGGAGTCAGGGGCACCGTACCTTCCACCGTGCCTCCGTTGTAGAGCGTGCCGTTTGCGGAGCCGAGATCTTGCAGGAAATATTCCTCGCCCTCGCGCCGCACTTCGGCGTGAACGCGCGACGCGAACGGATCCGGGATGCACAAATCGTTGCGTGCTGAACGGCCGAGGGTAATACGCAGCCGGCCGAGTGGAAACCGGTCAGGGGCGCGATCAGGGTATTTGACTATGAGCTCAGGCATGTTTCGATTGCGGATTTCAGATTGCGGATTGCGGATTGTAGATCACTGATCTGTTTGTCGAGTATGGGATTCGAATGTTGTATTGCAAAATGGGCCGTTCCGCAATCCCGTCATCTTCTTATTCCAACGTCTCTGACCACTACCGTATCCGCGACCCAATCATGCAACGCACGGTTGCCGGGAATGAACGCGGCCATTAAAAACCCGATTCCAAAAATAAAGAACGAAATTGGGTACCCAACAAAGTGCCGCAGGAAGGCACGACCTATCCCAATGTCGCGTCCGTCTGCGCGACATATTCTCAATCCAGTGGCCCACTTGCCGATGGTCAAGCCCGTCAATCCTGCCAGTACGCCGAGATTCAAAACTGCCACCACCAGCACCAAAAAAACTGCCAGTGTTTCGGAAGAAGTACCCGCGGTGCGCGCACCTCCGCCCAACAAACGACTTATCAAGGTGCTGGAAGCGAGAATGGCAGCCAGAATAATGTAATCGACCAGAATCGCGCCACACCGAAGCGCAAACGGTGCACGCAGTCTGGCGAGTGATTGTTGCGGAGCGCGTGACTTCAGCTGTGCGGGCATTTGTGCGGTGGCCATCTTTAAAGGTAGTCAGTATTCACTAGTCAGTAGCCAGCATCCTCTAAGATGACTACCGCTTGGACTTCTACTTAAACTCTTTTCGCGGGAACAACGCGTTGCGCAAGTGGAGAAAAACCAGCTTTCCGAAGTTTGAAGAATTTTGCCACCTATCTACTTGCTACTGGCTACCGGCTACTGGCCACCGAATCTAGCCTAAAAGAAAATGCAGTGTCGTTTCACCCAAGCGAAGTTTATCTCCGCTATCGAGGACTCTCGGTCGCCGCGGCGCCAACCGGATTGAATCGTTGACTACTGTTCCATTCACCGAGCCCAGGTCTTCAACTAAGAACGTCTCCCCTTCGCGCCAGATTCGTGCATGCCGTCGCGAAACTTTTGTTTCCGGATCGAACCGCGATAAATCGACTTCGGGAAAGACATTTGAATGCGGATCAGTTCGTCCTAAAAGGTTGTTATCTTTTTGCAAAACGAACGAGGCATCGAGCTCTGTAGTTCCCGCTACGACTAATTTCGCCGTTGGCCGCGCCGCGCGCAAGGTTGCGCTCGAGCCCGCGCCCGCCAGGGGCTGGCGCGCGCCGCAGTGGGCGCAGAAAATGTCGTCGGCTGCAATTCTGCCACCGCAGAACCCGCAGAAAACCGTTTGCACCTGCACCGTTTCCTGGCCTACCTGGCCCGATGGAACGCCATAACTCACCTGTCCCGTCATCAACTTTTCCATGTGGACGGCGAGCGCATCCCGCAGGGCCCCAGCTGAAGCAAAACGATCTTCAGGCTTGTACTCCACAGTCCGCATCAGGATCTGTTCCATCTCAGTCGAGATGGATGGCGCTATCTGGCGCGGCCGCGGGTTCTTGGTAAAGTCAAAAATCAGCAGCGGATTGTCCTGCGGATCTGATCCCGTCAACAGGTGAAACATTGTGGCGCCCAAACTATAAACATCCGAGCGAGGCTCGACGCGGCCGCCAAACAATTCGGGCGGCGCGTATCCCATGGTGCCGACAGCGGTGACTCCCTTTTCCTCCTGCTTCACCCATCGCGCAATACCGAAGTCGATCAACATTATCCTTCCGGTGTTGCCGTCGATCATCAGGTTTGCTGGTTTCAGGTCGCGATAAATAATCGGCTTGGGCCGGTTATGAAGATAATGAAGAACATCCGCGGTCTGCATTCCCCAATCGGCGACCGTCTTTTCATCGATACGACCGCCGGGAGCGTTGCGCAATCGAGCGGCCAGATCGCCGCCCGAAATAAACTTCATCACCAGATAAAAACGCCCCAGTGGTTCATCGTAAAAGTAGTCGTAGATGGTGGGGATCGAGGGATGTTCGAGCGCAGTTAACAGGAGCGATTCGCGCTTGAAGTCGCCGATTGCTTTCTCATGCATCGCGGGATCGAGATGTGCTTCTACCATCTCTTTCACGGCACGCGGTGCATCTCCAAGATTTCTGTCCTTCGCAAGGTAGACGGCGCCCATGCCACCGCCCCCGATGCGACGAACAATTTCATAGCGACCCGTTAGCACGCTTCCCGGATCCAGTTGTTTTACTGAAGGCTGACGCCCGCCAGTGGTTCCCTTTTGGGTGTGCTTGAATTCGTTGGATGGTTCGTCCGGGGGGGATTCGCGCTCGGCAACAGCTTCCTCTTCAATAGCCGGGGCCGCCGCGGCCGCAGGGGCATCCGCGGTTACGTGGATTTCAGACGGATGCTGAGTTCCGCAGTTGCTGCAGAAGCGTTCGCCTGGCACCGCCGGCGTACCACATTCAAGACAATTACTCATTGCGCGTTCTAATGTTGCTCAACTGGGACGTGTCAACGGACGTTACTTGACCAGTTGGAAGCGGAGAAAGGTTTTCCCCACAATTATTTCATCGCCGTCGTTTAACTGCTGACGCGTTCCTGGCGGCAGTCTCTTACCTCGATTAACAAATGTTCCGTTGGTAGATCCGAGATCCTCCAAAAAGTATTTACCGTCGTTCACAGTGATGCGCGCATGCCGCCGCGACACCTTGGCTTCAGGATCGTCAGAATCCAGATCAACGTCGGGGAAGATTCCGCCATCCGCGTCCCAGCGTCCGATTTGGGAATCGGCTGAGCTGAGCGTGAAGATTTTGCCTACAGACTTGCCGCGCTCAATTACGAGTTTCGCGTGCGCTTTCTGGTTCGGGCCAACTGAGGAGAAACTAATATTGGCTGCGGCCTGGCCGGAAGCAAGTTCAGGCTGGGGAACGGCCGACGGCGAATGTGAACCGTTTTGACCGTCGCCATTCGCCCGAATCATTTTTCCCCCGGCAACGTTGGGTCGCGAATTGGGCCTGAGTGGCGCGCCACATTCATCACAATATTGGGCTCCGTCCAAATTTTCTGTTTTACATCGTTCGCACGTAATCATGGGTTTCGGGGGTTTGCGACGCGCACCCTATCCGCGTTAAATTCTCAAGTTGAACGCAGGAACTGAGTAAGAACGGCGGGTAATTCTAGCGCGAAAGCTTTAGAGTCGCCAACGCAGCTTTCCCTATACAGCGAGTCAATGTTCGGTCCGAGGAGCAGGTTGGCTTTACCTTAAAAGTAGAATTGGGGACTTTCGTGTTATTTCGTGTAATTCGCGGATCATTTTTTAGTTGATTCAAAACGGGATCGAGAAACACACGAATTACGCGAAAATACTGACGCCACCTGTTTATAATTTCCCTACTCAGATCGTCTTTTATTAAGGCCTCGGATTCGCGCTGTTTTGCATCTAACGACAGATTGCGTCGAAATCCTTACCGCGTCTTTCTACCCCGACGGATTGACTCATAAATGAAACTGTTGCTGGGTTTTTGGCGTAAGAGTTAAGCGAAACGCAAAGGACTTACACTTCTGCGCTTTTTTGTGCAGAATGGTCAGTTCCGCGGCTGGTTGAGAAAAATCCCCTGAACGAAGGAATTAGTGATGGCTTTAACCCGGAAGAAGAAGATTATTATTGGAGTATCCGCAGTGGCAGTGTTGGCGCTGATCGTAATTATCAGTGTGTTTGCCAGCCGCACAGAAGCACCCGAAGTGACTACGGTTAAGCTGGAAGTAAAACCAGAACTTCGGCAGACGGTGACCGCTTCCGGCGAAGTCAGACCTATTCGTTACATCAAGCTGACCAGTGAAGTCCCGGGACGTATCGAAGAAATTTACGTGAACCCCGGCGACCAGGTGACCCAGGGCACGCCCCTCGTGCGCGTTGATCCCACGCAGTTGCAATCCAGCCAGGAAGCACAGTGGGCCATGGCACAAGCGGCAATCAACGACGTGCAAAACGCGCGAACGGCGGTCGCTTCCGCGCAACAGGGTTTGGTGGTCGCGGAATCGTCTGTGGCTTCCGCGCGCCAGCAGTTAGTGGCGCTACAAACGCAGGTCGACCGCGCGCAGGTGGACCTCAACACCGCCCAACGAGAGTTGAAACGAAATAGCGATTTAATCGAAGCAGGTGTCGCTTCTCGTGCTGAGTACGACGCTGCCCGCGACCGTTTCGATCAAGCAAAGCTGGCGCTGCAAACCGCGAAAGCAAACGTCGAATCGCAGCGCATTGCCGTGCGAGAAGCAACGGAGCGGGCAAACCAGCAAAAGATATCAATCAAGGAAGCCCAAACCGGCATCAGGTCTTCGGAGATGCGGGCCAGCCAGCAACAAGCGTTGCTGCGCGGGCAGACGAGTCAGCGTTCAAAAGCGACCCAACTGTCACCGCTGAACGGCGTGGTCGCGGACATCCCAACTCGCGTCGGCGAATATGCGGTGTCACAGTTGTCGAGTACTCCGCTGATGACGATCGCTGACATGTCTACTATCAACGTGGAAGTGAACGTCGACGAG
>DATEPF010000356.1:0-11215 GCA_035273325.1 Pyrinomonadaceae bacterium
CCACGAATTGCACGAAACACACGAACCGACACGAATAAGATGATTCCTTCTGTATGTCGAGCTGTGAGACACAGCCGAGTTACTACTTGTACGAGATTACAACCTGTTGAATCGACGGCGGCAATGGATGTATCTCGCTGCGTTTGAAACCCGCGTTAGCAAACATCTTTTCCAGTTCCGGGAAGGTGTAGGCGTCGCCGGCGGGTGTGCTTCCCAACATCATCACACTGAAAGCTGCCGCATCCGGTGGCGAAATACGATCTTCATTCGGCACAAACTCCAGCGTCACCGCGCGCCCACGTTCATTGAGCGAGTCATAAACTTTCCGCAGCAACGTTTCACACGTTGGCGGATCGAAGTGGTGAAGGAAGTTAGTTAACAACACGACGTCGTAGCCGCTTCCGAATTCGACTTCAAAAGCGCTTCCCGCTTTGGTGCTGTAACGTTCCACGATGCCGGCTTTCGCCGCATTCTCCTGGGCCACCTCCAGCACCCTGGGCCAGTCAAGGCCGACGATCTCAGCGTTAGGGTTGTTTTTCGCGAAAGCTATTCCGAAGAGTCCATGTCCGGCGGCGATGTCGAGAATCTTAAGTTTGTCAGTCCCTGCAGGGTCGACCAGTTTGGCCATGATCTCGGCCGGCATTGCGATCATGGGCGCCATCCCACGTGCAAACTTCACCCAGATCGGATTGTCGGGAGCTACAGTGCCGCCTCCTTCGTCCATGCTGCCGCCTTTGCGAACTACGTCGGCAAAGTTCCGGAAGTTGTCGGTCAACTTTTCGGTGGCCATGAATTCAATGGTGCCACCAAGGTAGGCAGGCGAACGTTTGTCCAAAAATATCGCTGAGTCTGGCGTTAGTTTGTATTGCTTATCTTCCTTGGCGAGGAAACCCATGATCGTCAGGAAGTCGCAGAGTATGCGCGTTCCGCGTTGAGATGCTTGGCAGCGTTCGGCAATCTTGTCCGGAGTGGTGTTTCCTTCACCGATCGCGGTAAAAACTTCCAACTCGATGGCGGCTTTCAAGGCTTCAGTGCGTTGATAAGCATTGATCGTTTGAAAGAATAGAACTGGTGATGGTTGTTGTTGAGCCGGTGAACTGGACATCTATGATCCTCCAAAAGAATTTGTTCGTGTATGTTCCCCTCCGCTGGGAGGGGTTAGGGGAGGGCTTGAGCCCCGTCTCTTTTTTAGTCTTGAAGGAAGTATCAACGCTCGCATCAACACGCAATTTTAAACACTGCGCGATTCACGACCACAGTAGACGCTACCTCCAAAAACAAAACCCTTAAAGGCCTCAGATACGCGCTACGGTGTATACGTCCGGTAAGAATCTATACCGGAAAA
Source organism: Pyrinomonadaceae bacterium (assembly GCA_035273325.1). Taxonomy (GTDB): domain Bacteria; phylum Acidobacteriota; class Blastocatellia; order Pyrinomonadales; family Pyrinomonadaceae; genus PSRF01. The sequence continues at coordinate 1,346 of DATEPF010000356.1, forward strand.
ATTCATGTGTATGGCTTTACCGTCAACAATGGTATCGAACGTTACGCGCTCGAGCCCAATCGGATTACCGTCAAATTTAAACGAACCAGGTTCGACCTCCGCCAGGGGCGCCTCACCATCAAGCAGTAATTTCCCCTTACGGAGCACTATCCGCGTACTGCCATACCACGGACTGTCCGAATTAAACCGGCCGACATAGGCCTCCCACTCTTTCGGGTATTCAAACGTTTTCGGTCCGGTGTAGCGTTCATTAATCCACCAGTCCGCACCATGAAAGGCTTCGACTACCAACGCGCCTTCGCGACCGAAGCCAAGGGCAAAACGATCGAATGCCGGATGCTTAACAATAAACCGATCGCGTCCCGCCTGCTCCAGAACTATTCGCTGACCGTCATGTTCCAGCATTAGTCTTTCGCCATTTGCAACCAGGATTAAGTTCCGCCCATCCGCCGACGTGTAGTTACCCACGTAGTCTGCCGCATTCTTCACAATCTCCGGTGACGGTGGTGGTGGTGGCAAGGGCGGCAACGCCTGTTCAGCGATCGCGGCGTTTAAAAGATCGAGGGCGTATCGCGTTACCGTGACGGGTCGATAACCATGTAGGTTCGCGTTGACCGATGCAAACGCCGCAAATCCGGAAGTCATATCGATATACATTGACGATGAAAATGCGACCATCCCGCCCGTGTGTCGAAGTAGTTGATGACCATTCACGTCGCTGGTCCATAGGCCGTAACCGTAAGTCGCGTCCTCGCCTCTGAATGGCGCCTTGATTGCCGGCTGAATGAGTAACTCAAAGCTTTTTTCGGATAACACGCGACTACGTGGTCCAGCGCCACGATTAAGCAACATCCTCATGTACGCCGCCATGTCACCCGGTGTCGAAGCGACGCTGCCGGCCGCTTCTGCCACCTCCGTCCACGGCGCCTCTCCGATCTTGCCACGCAGCGGAAATGGTTTATCCGAATGAAACGGCGCGTAACCGATTGCCAGTCTTTCACGTATTGAGTTGGTAATAATGGGCTCGGTCGATTTCATATCGAGCGGTTCAAGAATCCGCTTGCGAATGGATTCTGCGAACGGTCTTTTGTCGACGGTTTCGAGCAAATAGCCGAGGAGTACATAGCCGATGTTGGAATAGAGGAAGCGTGTCCCTGGCGCCCAACCAGTTCGCAAGGGTGTGGCCGCCACCCGCATTAATAAAGGAACGCCAGATAGACCGGCGGTGTGCGAGAGCAAGTGATGCGCGGTTATCGGCGGGAATGTGGAATCGATCTTTACCCACGGCAAGTAACTGCTGATTGGTTTATTGAGATCGACTTTTCCTTCTTCGGCCGCCTGCAACAATGCGACGCCCACAAACGATTTGGAAATCGAGCCAATCTGAAACAACGTTTGCGGGCCGACGCGCTGCCCGGCTTTGAGGTCAGCAAAACCGTAATGCGAAACGCGCAGCATTCGATCGCGCGAAGCAAGTGCCAGAGTCAAACCCGGCGCGCCTGTTTCCTGCATGTGACGCGCAATGAATTCGTCCAGCTTCTGGTACGCAGCGTTAAAACGGACAGCTTGTTGAGGAGCCTGAGGGGAGAAAGCAACAACTTCAATCGGCCCTAACTGTTTAAGTACGACCAGGCCTACGCCCGCTTTGAGACTGTGCCCCAATAAACTTCTTCTCGAAATAAGCTGCGACATTTATCGATTCCCTTCAAAAACTTAGACCGGCAACCCTTTGCGCGCAATTGATTCCATGATGTTGCTGAAACGATCAAGTTCGGGGAGTGTGGTGTAAACGTTGGGCGTAATGCGAAGACCCTGAAATTCTTCGTGCATGATAGGAGTGACGAATATCCGGTGCTTGTCGAATAGATATCTACCAATGGCCGTGGGGTTCAATCCATCGATCGCCACGGTGGCAATTGCGCACGATTGCGACGGCTCAAACGAAGTATGAAAACGGACTTTGGGAATGTCTTTCAGTTGGTTCATCCAGTAGCGAGAAAGATATCGCAGGCGAGCCTCTTTACGTTTACCTCCCAGACCCTGATGAAAAAGCAGGGCCTCGCCAATGGCCAATCGCGGTGCTGCTGAATGCGTTCCGATTTCTTCGAACTTCCGTATGTCGTTCATTTGTTTCGCGTCGGCTGCCATTAGCGGCCAGATCTTTTCAATCTTCGAACGGTTCACATACAACATTCCAGTGCCTTTCGGCGCGTACAACCACTTATGCAAACTCGTTCCAAAGTAGTCGCAGCCAATGTCCTGCTGTTTAAAATCAAACTGGGCAAACGAGTGTGCGCCGTCAACAATCGTTTCTATACCGCGGCGGCGCGCCATCTCGCAAACAGCTTTGACCGGGGTGATCTGGCCGGTGATGTTCACCATGTGTGACATCAGGATCAACCTGGTGCGATTGGTAATTCCCTTTTCAAACGCCCATACAATTTCGTCCAGGTTCTTCGGCGGTATGGGAATCTTCACCAGCTTAAGCATCAGACCTTCGCGTCTTTCGCGTTGTCGCAAAGTGGTTAGATTGCGGGGGTAGTCCTGTGTAGTTGTCAGGATTTCGTCCCCCGACTTGAAATCCATTCCCATCAGAAGAGTTTCTAACGATTCAGACGCATTGCGAGTAATCGCAATTTCCTCGCGATCACAACCAAACATTTCGGCGAGACCGGTGCGAATTGTCTCTGACTGCGGCTCGAGTATCTGCCACATGGTGTAGGCGGTAGCGTCTTCCTGTTGCCAGATGTAACGGACGAGCGCTTCGGTAACGATTCGCGGGCTGGGTGAGACGCCGCCATTATTGAGGTTAATAATGCCGCGAGTTACCGAGAACGACTTCTGAATAACGGACCAGAAATCTTCATCCATCGCCGCTTGCAACGGTGAAAGATGCGTCAGGCCCTTCGCCGCAGCCTGTACTTCTTTCACGAGAGAACCAACAGAAGCGGACGCCAATGCCGCCAGCCCCAGACCAGTCCCCGCAAATGACAAGAAATTACGCCGATCAACAGAATTTTGAGTCATGCTGAGATTAGTTGTTGACCTCTCGCAGTTGTTGATTTGTATACCAGGGCCGGTGGACCGCTCTCCGCTTCTTTTTGTCCTTAGCGTCGGCGACCTTAATCTCGACTTTGTGCCGAGACTTGGTAATCTCACCCGGTGAACGATACTTCAGAAGATATCGTCGCCGGAGACCGCCGGCGATTTCGTCGTCGACATGCCGCTCAATATTTCTTTCGAGAAAGAACAATCGGCCTCCCGATTCCCTGGCCAGCTTTTCCAGAAACACTATTGACCGGTCGTGCAATGATTGGCGGATCAAACCACCGGTGCGGTCCAAATCTTCGGTCAGGCCTATGATGAAGATTGGGAAATCTGTTTCCTGCAACAGATCGAACAATTTGCTTTCTTTAATGCTGCTCTTTCTATTTTCCCCGTCAGTAATTATCACCAATGCTTTGCGACGATTTGGCTCGCGAATTTTTTGTAACTCCGTCGCAGCCATGTACAGGGCGTCGAACAACGCTGTTTGCCCGGGAGCAGGCCTCAGCTGATCAATCGCCTGAAACAAAGCCAGTTTGTTGGCTGTTGAGGTCTGAATCATCTCAACTTTATCAGTAAATCGGATTATGAAAGTTTCATCATCGCGCGTGTTACTTGAGATTACTTTTCTAGCCGCGTCGAGAATCGAGGGAAACTGGGAGCGAAGCGAATTCGATACGTCGATCAGCAACCCGTAGTGCACAGGTGTCTCGATCAGCTCAAGAGAATCGACCGTTGCCGAAAGCCCGTCTTCCTTAAGTTGCAGGTCGGAGGGATGGAGGTCGTTTAACGATTTACCCTTATCGTCGGTTACGAATAGCTCCAGGCGTTTAACTGTTGTTGGACCGGCCGCCGGCGCCTGTTGAGCCAAACCAGTTGCGGGCGCAGAAAGCAACAAAACGCCGATTACGGCGAAAAAGAAGAAGACGGCTTTCACGTTAATTATTAAGCATTAGAAATCCGCTGCCTGGTACACAACCTCACCATTAATCACGGTCATGACGTTGCGCGTTTTGAGTATTTGCGGTTCGGGTATTGTCATTATGTTGGCCGAGAAGATGCTGAAGTCAGCCAGCTTTCCCACTTCAATTGAGCCGCGCAGTTTCTCTTCAAACGCAGCGAAAGCGGGCCAGATGGTAAACATCTTCAGCGCCTGCTCGCGTGTAGCTGCCTGTTCAGGATGCCAGCCCGCTCCCTGAAATCCTTTCTGATCCTTGCGAGCAACAGCAGCATAAAACTCAATCATCGGTTCGCCACGTTCGACGGGCGCATCCGAACCGCCGGCGATTTTCACACCAGACTTGATCAAACTCTGCCAGGCATACGCGCCCGTAAGTCGAGCAATGCCAACGCGGCTCGGAGCAAAATGCAGATCGCCGATCGCGTGCGAAGGCTGCATGGATGCAATCACGTTTAATTTTGCAAACCGCGGAATGTCAGCCGGATCCAGTACCTGAGCATGTTCTATCCGCCAGCGCGGCTCCGAAACTTTTCTTTGCGCGGCAGGGACGGCCCCAAATGCTTTCTCGTATTCATCGAGTGTGAACCGGTTTGCGCTGTCACCAATCGCGTGCGTCTCGACCTGAATGCCCTTCTGCAGCGCCTCGGCCAGCATCGGCGCCAGCTCTTCCTTCTTAACAGTCATCAGTCCAGTCGTGTTCGGCGCATCTGCGTATGGCTGCAACAACGCCGCGCCTCTGGAACCCAACGCGCCATCTGACACAACCTTAATCGCGCGAAAGGTAAACCGGTTTCCAAAGGCCCCAATCACGGGACCCGCCTGCAATAGCTGCGACGCGCTGGGCCCTGGTCCATGAACAGCTTTATAGATGCGAAGCTTAATCTTTCCTTCGCGGTATAACTTCTGGAACAGCTCTGCTTCCGCATAACTTCCGCCGGCGTCCTGAATCTGCGTCCAGCCAAGCTCAAGGTTGCGTTGCACGCCGAGTAGTACTGCGCGTTCGGCGTCGGCCGCTGTTGTCCCTGGCACGTGACGCCGCACTAAAGCCTGCGCCGCATCGATCAACATGCCGTTTGGCTCACCATCCGCGCCTTTGGAGATTTCGCCGCCAAACGGATTGGGCGTGTTGCGATCTACGTTTGCCAACTGCAATGCCCTGCTGTTGACGACGGCCGCGTGCCCATCCGCGCGGGTTAGTATTACCGGGTTATTTGGCGCGACTTGATCCAATTGCGCGCGCGTTGGGAATACGGGCGGCTTCCAAAAAGTTTCGATCCATCCACGTCCGGTCACCCACTCGTCTTTCGACGCTTTTTCCACTCGCGCCTTCACCTTCGCCAAAAACTCTTCCAGACTGTTGATACCTTCCAGGTTCAACGTCATCTCGCGAAAGCCGACGCCGGAAAGGTGTTGATGTGAATCGGTTAACCCGGGGACAACTGTTCGTCCTTTTAGATCTATGACGCGCGTATTCTTGCCGACGAATTTCTGCGCGTCACGATTCGATCCGACGAAAACAATTCGATCGTCCTTGACGGCGACGGCTTCGGCTTTCGGCCTATTATCGTCAACGGTGTAGATGTTGCCGTTTCTGAGAACCAGATTCGCCGGCTGAACGGTCTGTGAATAGGTGGAAAGACTAGCAGCGGTGAAGACAATGGCGAGAACGCCGGATAAATAGAATTTCATTTGTTGGCGAAATCGGACCGGGCAAGATGAACTGCAGAGCGACAGATTTATATCACTTGCAGGGCATGTGTTGATAGTGTGGCGTTCTATCGCGCCCGAGAGGATAATACCGGCGCCCTCACTCCTGGCGGCATCACTCGGTCCCTATGAAAATGAAGATTGGGATTCTTAATCTACACATGCAAGCCCGGGGCGGGGGCGAAAAGAAAACGCTCGTGCTGGCCGAGCACCTCAGCCGGCGACATGACGTTTTGCTTTTTAGTAACGAGCAGCTCAACCGTCCCTCGCTGGAAAGATATTTCGATGTTGATCTCAGCCGCATTAGATTCGTCCTACTGAATCAACGCGGAAAGCGAGGGTATAGTCCGCGCAACGCCAGGCTGGACAACCTGACGGCGCAATTCTCCCAATTCCGACAGATCAAGGCGCTTGAGCTTGAGGTTTTTATTAATAACAGTCATTGCAGCATTCTTCCCTGCCCCTCGGCGCGCGGCATATACATGTGTATGTTTCCGCATAAATCGTCCACCTGGATTGGAAAGGATTATTGCCGCCGCGCCTACCATCTATTAATGGATCGGGCGGAGAAGCGTCTGTTAGGCTGCCGTGTCAGCGACTTCATTGATTCCTACGCAGCAGTCACCGCCAATTCATGCTTTACCGCCGAGTGGGTAAATAAGATGTGGGGACGCCGCGCTGAGGTCATTTACTCGACCTGTGACAGCATGGGGCCGCCCGCCGCGAAGGAGAAAATTATCCTCAACGTCGGGCGTTTTTTACGGGGCGGCCCTGGGACTCTTTATAAACAACAACATGTTCTGCTAGACGTTTTCAAACAACTAACTGCCGTTCAGCAAGCCGGCTGGCAATTGCACTTCGCCGGCAGCATGGCCACGGATGAAGAATCGAAGCTGCTTGTAAAAAGGTTAAAAGATGCCGCCAAAGGATGCTCTGTTTTTTTTCACTTCGACGCTACCCATGACGCGTTGCGTGACCTTTACCGGCGCGCGTCGCTTTATTGGCATGCTACGGGCTATGGTTTCCCGGCAGGCGAGCAACCAGAACTGCAAGAACATTTTGGACTCACGACAATCGAAGCCATGTCGGCCGGGGCGGTGCCGGTAGTGATCAACTCGGGCGGCCAGAGGGAAACTGTGACTCATGCGATTGACGGTTTTCTTTGGAACGAACTCTCCAGCCTTGCCGATCAAACGATACGACTGATTAATGACCCTCATCTGATGGAACAATTGAGCCGGCAAGCGATGTCTTCCAGTGCCAGGTTTAGCAGGGCGGCTTTCAACAACAACATGGACATCATCATTCGGCGGCTGATGCCTAATTGAAGCTCTCGCGTTAATCCAACCATCACCGATGCTGTGAGACAACTCGGCTTTGCATATAAGTCGAACTACAAGAGGATTCAAATTAATTAGTGTTACTTCGTGTGTTTCGGTCCTTTCGTGGCTCGCTCTTTTGCTCGCCTAAAAACTATCCACGAATCCCACGAAATAGCACGAAACATGTTGAACTCGCCTTTAGGGCATAGTATCAATGTATCAATGTATCAACGTACGCAATTATCCATGGAGAAGCCTGATGAAGACCGAAACACTAAATCTGGAAACGTCGCGGGGCAAAACGACGGCACACGTAGCGCGACCTGAAACCGATACTGCCGCGGCCGTAATCCTGATTCACGAGTGGTGGGGCATCAACGATCACATCCGCGACATCGCGTCCCGCTTCGCAAAGGAAGGTTACCTTTGTATCGCTCCCGACCTGTTTCGAGGAAAGACGGCGAAGAACACTGAGGAAGCCTCGAAGCTGATGAACGAACTTCCAATTGAAGATGGAGTCGAGACAATCAGCGAAGCAATCGCCGAAGCGAAGATCAAGTACAGCTCGCAAAAGTTTGGCATCATAGGCTTCTGCATGGGTGGTACATTCGCGCTACGTGCCGCATGTGATATCGAGGACATTGCCGCGGCCGCGCCGTTCTACGGCGATATTCCGCCAGACGATGTACTGGAGAATCTGAAAGCGCCAACACTATTTATCGCGGGCAGCAAAGACGCCTGGATAAATGCTGAGAAAGTGAACGCTTTGAAAGAGGCTGCGAAGAAATATGACCTTCCGGTTGAGGCAGTCGTTTACGAAGCAGACCACGCCTTCTTTAACAACACGCGTCCGGAAGTTTACGACGCTGACGCAGCAGCCGATGCCTGGCGCCGCGTGCTTGAGTTGTTCCAAAAGCACCTGACGGTTGCCGTTCCGACGGGCGCTTAAAACCGATCCACGAAACACACGAAATGTTTCGTGTATTTTGTGGATCGCTTTTCACTTCTGGTGGAATTTCGATGCGACGTTTTCCCTGCCCCACTTCAGCACCGTGCTCATCCACACAAGTTCATCAAGGAAATCCTTAGCTCTCTTTTCGAAAGGCGGATCCAAAAGTTTTCCTTCAGCGTCGAATGTATTCTGCACCTTCGGAAAATTGAGATCTGAGAAACTGACAGCCAAACCTAATTCACGTACCATCGGAACCATCGATTCGATCACGCGTGTCCCACCCCATAGCCCAGCTGACACACCAACAAACGCAACTGCCTTATGTACGTATTCCCTCAAAAGCAAATCCAGAACAGCCTTCATCGATCCGGGATAGCCATGGTTGTACTCGGGCGAAACAATCACCAGTCCATCAGCACGAATTATCGCGTCCCTCCATTCCGGAAACTGGTCCTTAAGCCCCTGGCCATAGTCGTCGTGCGGCAAAATGAAATCGGCCACATCAAAAAGACGCGTTTCAATATCGTCGCGCTTTTGCATTTCACCGGCCAACCACTTTGCAGGATGAACGCTCATGCGCTCTTTCCGGTTAGTGCCTAGTAAGATCGGAATAAATAATTTGCTCATCTCTGTTCACCTCTTAGGAAGTCGTTGAGCTCGTACCTGGTTGGTAACGCCGTCCGCGCCCCTAACTGACGACACTTTAGAGCCGCTACTGCATTCGCTAGTTTCAAACTAGTCTCAATGTCTTCACCATTCAGCAGACCATAGAGAAATCCTCCGTGGAATGCGTCGCCTGAACCCGTCGTATCTTTACAACCGTCCGGCACCGAGCATGAAGTCGCTTCGATAAACTGGCCGTCACACAATACCGTCGCCCCTTCCACGCCTTTAGTTAACCCGACGACAGCGCAACCGTAGCGCGACTTTAGTTCAACCAATGATGTACGTTCGTCGCCGATTCCAGTCAGTCGATGAGGAAACTCGCGAGACGTGATCAGCACATCGATTAACGGCAGCAACTCCGGGAGGCCGTCGTAAATGTTGTCAATGTCTGCTGAGACTATGACGTCTTCAGCGCGCGCCGCATGGGCCATACGCACGCACGCCGGCGGATCGTGTGCGTCAAGATGCAGAACGCGACCGAGCGTAGCGACTGCAATGGGCGCTTCCTCGGCCTGATACGCCAGTCTCTCGTCTCGATCCCAAATGATAGTGCGCTCGCCGTTGCGTGCATCAATGATTATGAAGGCAATTTGATTACGCGCGCCTTCCACAACTTGAGCCAACCCGAGATCAACACCTTCGTTCTCAATCTCCTGGTAACCAAAATGTCCTTCCGGGTCCGAGCCGAATTTCCCGGCGTAAGCTGTTCTCAGACCTAGCCGCTGAAGCGCGACCATGGCGCTCGCTGTCTGGCCACCTGCCGCCTGCCGGTGTTCCAGTAAGCGGATCTTGCTGTCGAATGCCGGATACTCAGGCACAACAATCAGATGATCGACAGCATTCAAGCCGAAGCCGGTAGCGTCAAACGGCTTATTCGCCGGAAGTGAAAACGGAAACTGCATCGTAAGGTCTTATTTCGTGTTCGGGTTTCGTGTAATTCGTGGACCGTTTTTTGGCTGCAGAAGGTCGATCCACGAATTACACGAAACACACGCAGATCAGTTTGCGATTAACTGACAGGAAACATCACAACCAGTAAAATAGACCCAGGTTGTAAAGCAGTGTCACTAGAACAAAAACTTAAGGAAATTCCAGTTTCTGCCGGCGTCTACCTTTACAAAGACAGCGCCGGCAAAATTATCTACATCGGCAAGGCGAAGCGCCTGCGTAGCCGTGTCCGCTCATACTTTCAGGCGCGGCCATTCGATCGCAAGACA
>DATEPF010000357.1:0-5566 GCA_035273325.1 Pyrinomonadaceae bacterium
GTTCCCGGGCAGCTTCACCAAGCTCAGCACGCCCGTCAGCTCCGACGTACAACAATTGACTCCACGCTCTCGCCAACGCCTCCGGATCGCGTGGTGGCACCACTAGTCCAGTTTGTCCAACCAGTTTCGCCGAATCACCTACGTCAGTCACTACGCAGGGAATTCCGCACGACATTGCTTCTCCAACCACCAGCGGAAAACTTTCACCATACGACGACGACAACGACGAAATGTCTGACGCGGCAATAAGTCGAGGAATGTCTGCCCGTTCGCCCAACAGGTGGGTACGATCCTGTAGCCCATACTTTGCAATCAGATCTCCGAGCACCTGATTTGCCGAGTTCACTTCCCTGCCGACCAACATGAAATGCGCCGCTCGGTAGTCTTTCGATAGTCGCCCGGCTGCCATCAGGAAATTGATATGGTCCTTCATCGGGTGAAAGCGTCCGATCAATCCGATCAGCAGTTGGTCCTCTGCGATTCCCAGCTCAGCCCGGACCGACGCGCGCGCCTCTGTCGAAGGCACGAAACGAGAAACGTCGAAACCGTTGTGAATCACACATGAGTTTTCAGACGCAAAACCCATCGCCTCATGTTTTTGCCGGCCGGCTTCCGATACATAAATAATCTTCGACGGCCGCCTGGAAAGGCGACGGCACAGACGAATAATCGATGCCGTCATCCGTTTCTCCAAAGTGAGATCGTCGTTACAACTATGCAGGTTCCAAACAACCGGCGTGCGTTGGCGACTGATAAACAGAGCGAGTTCTGCTGCCAAAGATCCGTGGTACATCCACGCGTGAATCAAATCAGGATTCACTTCTCGGACCAGCGCAAGGAGCTTCCCGAGCTGGGAAGGCGTCGGTATTCTTGAGGGGCTCATGCCAATGTTGTGCACCGGCACGGACAAGTCTTCGACGGCACCATCGAGATTGCTACGACGACCGAGCGAGATGACAGTCGGAACGTAATGCGCTACGTGACGTCCGGAGAGCAGTTTGAAGAGCATCATTTCAGCCCCGCCCACCGACAAATCGCTGATTATGTGCAGGACTTTCATTTGTTTACTACGTGATTCACCAGGTCTATCAGAAACGAACTCCTCCAAAGTCAATCTATCCTTCCTGAGTACTTATGCAGGTACGGCTAGCGCCTGCACTTCATCCAGGCCGAGGCTGCGAAGGTAAAGCTCCACTGCATGGTCAACTGAATACTGCCGAGCACGTTCTCTCAGCGCTGCGGCCGGTGGCGGACTATGGACCACCTCCTGCATCGCCTTGCAAAGTGCGTCGACATCACCCGTCGTAACTAATTTTCCAAAACGGCCGCCGTCCAGAATTTCGTGCGGGCCGCTCGGACAATCCGTGGCTACTACGGGGCAACCACACGCCATTGCCTCAATCAGAACAGTCGGGAGGCCTTCCCAGCGTGAGGACAGAACCAGGGCGGCCGCACGACTCATCAGCGAATAAGGATTGGCGATAAAGCCAGGCAGCGCTACATGGTCCATCAACTTTAGTTGAGCGGCCATGGATTCGAGCTGCGGTCTGTCTTCACCGTCACCCATAATGATTAATCTGGCATCGTTCGTTTGTCGCAGCAGGCTGAACGCCCGCAGCAACGTGGGAAAGTCTTTCTGGTGGGTGAGACGACCTGCAGCCACAAATACCGGCACTGAATTGTCGTCAAGCCATGAATGCGGCGGAGGTTCGGCCGCTAGTCTCAACAACTGGTTATCGACGATCGGGTTTGGAATTACAGTTACCTTCCCGGCAGCAATCTGTAGTTTAGTAGTCAAGTCATGGGCCACACCTTCTGAAACCGCGATCACCAAGTCGGCGTGTGGGTATGCCCGGCGCACCAGGACGGGAAGAAGCGAATCTCGCTTTAGATTGCTGCGGAACTCGGTGACAGTGTTCTGCTCAACGACAGCCAAACGAGTATTGACACGGGCGGCGGCACGCGCTGCTACTGCGGCAATGTTTGCATGGGTAAGGAACGAAACCAGTGCCCGCGGTTTCTCGCGGACGAGGTATGCAGACAACGGCCTGAATGCTTTAACAACCCGGCGCGCGGCAAGATCCACAACCCGCACAGTCTCATCGACATGGTCCACATATGGGCCTTGTTTATCTGCCAACACCAGGTCCACGCGAAGGCCGCGCCCGGCGAAGCCGTTGACCAGCTTTACGACAGCTCGCTGCGCTCCCCCCTGCATCAGGTCGGAGATAAAACAACTGATATCGACGCCGCCTGGCGCTGTTCTGTGATTCGTAATTCTCAACTATCTACCACTTCCTGTAGCAAGGTCTCCCACTTGGCAAATGTTTTGTCGGGATTGAAGTTCTCGAGTACGTCCCTGGCCCTTGCTGAAAGACGTTGTCGCTCCGCCTCGTCTCCCATCAGACGGCTCAACTCACGGGCCAGCTCCGCCGCGTTATCAACTGGCACCAACACTCCATTTTCACCGTTGCGAATAATGTCTCTGACGCCGCCGGCGCAATCAGTCGCGACCGCAGTTAACCCGCAAGCGAGGGCTTCACAAAGCGCGAGGGGAAATCCTTCAACGCGCGACGGCAAAACAAAAAGGCTGGCCTGTTTCAGATGTATGTACGGATCCTTGACGCGGCCAGGAAGGAAAACTCTATTTGCAAGCCCGAGTTCGTCTCGTAATTTTTCCAACTCCGAACGTTCGTCACCATCACCAACGATGGTCAGGTGCCATCCGGGATGGCTTTCAGCAATTGTGGAAAATGCGCGCAGCAGTACGTCAAAACCTTTGTCGCGATGCAGCCGCCCAACTCCAATCAGGCTTTCTGTACGCCCCGAGCGGCGATCGTGCCCATTGGCGCGCGGCGGTTGAAACGGATTCGGTATGGACTTCACCAGCCCTCTAAGGCGTACCGGAAAGAACTTAGCATCGTCATCGCTCAAGGTGACAATGCGATGCGCACGCGAATAAGCCCACAATCTCAATCTCGCCCACGCAGGCTTAATTCGAGACTTGCGTGGGTCGCTCTGTTCCACCACGATGACTTTCGCGTCCAGTCGCATCGCCGCAACGAGGGTAAGAACGTTGGTCTGGTCGATGAAACTCACGATGACATTGGGCCGGCTGTCTTTTAACGCGCGGCGCAGAATTCGAAGACGTATTAAGTTGTTCTTGACGGCAGACACAAATCCATTGGAGACGCGGGCCAGATTGAGTGGGACGTGTTTGATGTTATCGGCAAGTTCATAGAAAGGCGCCTCGCTTCCGTCGTCGTACGTCAAGATCGTGATGCTTCGTCCCGTTCCGGACCAGCGGCGGGCAAGAAGGACAAGCGCGTGCTCGGCGCCACCGCTGCCAATTGCCGGAACCACAAACGTAATTCGTAACCGCCGTTTCATTACTCGTGCGCCACCTGTTGAAATATATCGGCGAGCTTGCCTACGTTATGTTCAACGGAATATTCAGCTTCAACGACTTTGCGGCCCGCCTGTCCCATTTGCGACGCCAACGCTCGATTCTGATGAAGAGTCTCGAGTGCCTGATACCAGTTTTGGTTTGAGGCGGCGGCGATTCCCACGGCGGACCGTCTCATGATCTCTTCGCTTATTCCGACCGGAGTAGCGATAGTGGGCACCCCCACCGCCATATACGTGAGCATCTTCAATCCGCATTTTCCTCGTTCCCAATCAGTAACGGCGAGAGGCATCAGACCGACATTCATTTGTTGGACCAGATCCACTTCGGTGGCGGGTGACCATTGCTCGAATCGCCAGCGGACGTCTGGAATTCTTTTGAATTTGGGCGCGCTGTCTGAAACAACGAGCAACTCCGTCTCCGGATGTCTATCGAGAAAGGCGGCTAGAGGTTCTTCGATGTAGCACAGATACTTCAGATTAGACGAGGTGCCCGACCAACCGATGGTCCACTTATCGGAATCGTTGACCGGTGACGGTTGCCACCTGCCGGTGTCGACACTAGTCGGTACTATCCACACGCGCACACCGCGCTGTTGAAAAAAATCGCCGAGAAAGTTATTACCGGCAATGACCCCGGCCGAATGCTTGGCAACTTGTTCGATTGCTTTTGCACCGTGACGGTCCATCCAGACAGCGTCGTCAATGTCTAACAGTATCCGGCGTCCGGCGTATCTTTCTAAGGTGTACCGCCCCGGTATTAACTCACGCTGCAACCAGGTGATGTCAGCGCTTCTGGCAGCCGCCAACCCGGGCATGCGCGCAAGAATTTTTCCGGCGGTCCAAATGAATCCAAGTTGGGCAATGGGTGCGGCTGCATACTTACTGAAGAACGGATGGAGTTCAGTAACATCAACACCGCGCGTTCTGAGTCCATCTACAAACTGGCAAACGCGAAAACGGCGAGATGGATCAAACTCGCCGGCCGTCAGCGCAGTCACCTCGATAGTGCGCACCGCAGCTCCTTCCGATGTGCTGATTCATTCACGGCATTGCCGTTTACCGCTCCCTCGAGCAACCCTCCAAGGCGTCGACTGCGCGCGTCCACGTAAATTGGCGGACTCTCTCAGAACCTTGTCGGGCGAGCCGGTGACGCAACTGGTCATCTCCAATCAATCTTTCGATCGCGTCGGCGAGTAAATCAGGGCGGGACGGCGGAACAATCAGCGCTGTTTCTTCGTGAGACGCGTAATCGCGGAGGCCAACGCTGTCAGCCGCGACCAACGCGGCGCCGCAAGCAAGCGCTTCCATACCGGGAAGTCCCCACCCTTCAAAGTGCGACGGAAAAACAAAGATGGAAATGGAATTGTAAAACGCTCGCAGTTCGGCCGTGTTCAAGCTCCACTGAAAATCTATGTGATCCGGGAAGTTCTTCACCGGTTCTGGACCAAAGGCACTCAGGCGCAACTTGTCCGGATGACGAGATTGCAATTCAACTAAAGCGGCGATTGCATCGGCGGTGCCTTTGGAAGGTTGTGCACGTACCTGGAAGCCGACTGAGGTCGCCGCGCGAGCTTTGATAGGAATGTCGATATCAAACTCGTTAGTGTCCAGGCCGCACGGAATATAAGCCACCGGTTTAATGCCGAGCTCGTTCAGCATCGCGGTAACTGACGGGGATGTGGCGATGCAGTTCTTCATCGCACGAAATGCAGATTCCATACGGCGACGCAGTTCCCCGTCGGCCGTCATCCAGAGTTCATAGTCGTAAACTATCTGGAAGATCTTTCCTGCCTTTGACGAGTACCACTGGGCCATCTCCGCGGTCGCCCAACTCGACGCCAAGGTTACGTCAGCTTCAGGGACGTACTGTTCACTGAGATCGGGAACAGACAACAGCCGGATGTGCTCGCGTAACGCGTGCCAGCCAATGGTGTTTTGGCTGCTCAAACGATCTGTCGCTAACTTTCTGGTACGCGCGAGCCGGGCCTTCCATCCCGTTGGTTGCTCCACCGTGCACGGATGCAGAATTGTGACGGCGTGACGGCGGTCTGCCAGCCGATTCGCATACTCGTAAAACACCTTGAATCCACCCACCGGAAACTTCGGATAGAACGGGAGCAGGATGTTGATCTTCATCGGCCTTTTTCCCAGGCGATCA
>DATEPF010000358.1:0-5835 GCA_035273325.1 Pyrinomonadaceae bacterium
GGAGGAACAGGACTGGGCCTTCCTGCTGTACGTCGCATCGCCAGGGCTCACGGAGGACGAGTCGATGTAGACTCTACTATCGGTAAAGGGTCAACCTTCACTATTCGGCTACCACTCAACCCGCCATACTAAATCTTCGACGTTATTGCGCAGGCGCCCGCATTACTGCGCGAAATCACCCACGCTGGCCATCGGGAGAGTATTCAACCTAAAGAAATACGCTTATTTCTGATGGCACGTTCGTTGCGCTCCTGTTTGTTCGACATACTTTTGTTTGTCGTCAGTGACGGAATTGACCTTATCGAAGATCACGACAAGCTAATTTAGTTTGTCGCCGCGACGGAATTGACCTTATCGAAGATCACGACAGGCTGAAGCATGTCGTACATATGAGGAACATTGTGACTAGATTCTTAAGTGTTGCCGAAGCAATTGAGGTAATGAAGAGCGGGAAAGTCGGAAGGCTTGGCTGCATTGATAACGGCGAGCCGTATGTAGTGCCAATTAACTACCTGCTCGAAGACGGGTCAATCTATAGCCATTCGCTTCCCGGGAAAAAGATTGACGCCATGAGGGTGCATCCACGCGTCTGCCTGCAGGTGGACCGGATTGATGACGATTTTCATTGGCGCAGCGCAATCGCATACGGCGATTTTTTGGAAATGGATCGTCCTCAGGACCGTCGCGAGATTCTGGGTAAATTGCTTTCCCGCTTTCCGAGGCTGACTCCAGTGGAATCGAGGATTGTGCACGACGCCGCCGCGCCTGACAGTGTTGTGTTTCGGATAATGGTCGACCGCATCACCGGCGTGGAAGAAGAGTAATGCTTCCTGATATTTCGTGTGTTTCGTGGATAGTTCTTTCTAATTGCGGCCTTTAGCCCGATCGACGAATCACACGAAATAACACGAAGCTGCAGCGTCTCCCTTTCCTGCAACTATGGAACACGAGCATACGGTTGAGGCGATCCATGAGCGACTTGCCGCAGGGCCACGGCAGAACTACCTCCGCGATTGGATTTACGGAGGCATCGACGGCGCCGTAACTACTTTCGCCATCGTCAGTGGCGTGGTGGGCGCGCAACTCTCGCCCTGGGTAATTCTGGTACTGGGTTTCGCCAACCTGTTCGCCGATGGTTTCTCGATGGCTGCCAGCAATTTTTTGGGGACCAGTGCTGAACACGAGGACTGGAAGCGTCTTGAAGCGATTGAGTACCGGCACATTGACCTGGCTCCCGAGGGTGAGCGCGAAGAAGTAAGGCAAATTTTTAGGAACAAGGGCTTTGACGGAGACGACCTGACGCGGCTGGTTAATTTGATTACTTCCGATCGAGCGCGTTGGGTAAGAACAATGCTGACGGAAGAGTACGGCCTGCCGCAGGAGGTTCGCTCGCCGTGGCTTGCGGCAATCGCAACGTTTAGCGCCTTCCTGATTTGTGGACTAGTGCCGTTGCTTCCTTACGTCATCGGTTTAACTTCTCCGCTCACTCTTTCCATCGTCATGACCGGGGCTGTTTTCTTCGGGATAGGATCCGCAAAAAGCCGCTGGTCCACCTCGGTTTGGTGGCGCTCCGGTCTCACAACGTTCGGAGTCGGCGCCATCGCTGCTGGTTTGGCCTTCTCGGTAGGGCTGCTGCTCAGACAATTAACGCAGCCATAAGCATTTTGTATATTTCGTGTGTTTGGTGGATCGCATTTTATGCGGCCTTGAAAACGAGCCACGAATGACACGAAATAACACGAAGTATGTCTGCGTGCTATTGCCCACAACGGCGAAACTTTCCGCAAACTCCGCCCCCCTTCCGCTTCGCTATTACAAACAATTCACACAACAATCTCTTGGAATGTTTGTTGCATTGGGAGTTCAGCGGTCGGCAGTTTCTCAGTGCTGATTGGGATATCACATTAAAGTTGGAGGAAAAAACGATGAGCGCCAATCTTAATTTTCCGCTTGATAATCCGGTCAAGAGAAATGGTGGAGGTCTATGGCAGCGACTACGCTCCGAGCGCGAAGACATTTGCGACGCTTTACTCACGGATTCGGCCGCGGGTCATGAGGTTCCAACCGAAGATGCAATGCAGGCTGCCAACTGGCACAGAGAGTTGCTTCAAGCGCGACTACGGAAAGTCGATGACGCGCTCGATCGATTGATGGCAGGTTCGTTCGGTAATTGCAGTAAGTGTGGCAGATGGATCGAAGACACAAAGCTCGATTTTGATCCGGCCGTTGCCTTCTGCCTCGACTGCTGGGGTCGTATGCAGATTCAACATTAACCCTGCTTTACGCTAATCCTGGCGACGAGGGTGTCATGCAAAAGATGAAAGCAAACGTTTTTCACGGGACTAACGACATCCGTATTGAAGAAGTCGAGCGTCCTCGTCCCGGCGTTGGCGAAGCACTGATTCGCATCACCCTTACGACGATCTGCGGCACTGACTTGCACATTGTTCGAGGCGAATATCCCGTAAAGCCGGGGCTGGTCATCGGCCACGAGCCCGTCGGCGTGATTGAAGAATTAGGAGATGGAGTAGTTGGTTATCAAACCGGCGACCGCGTGCTGGTAGGTGCTATCACGCCGTGCGGCCAATGTCGCGCATGCCTGTCCGGCCATCTCTCTCAATGTGGACATGGTGAAGGATATCAAGCGCTCGGTGGTTGGCGCTTTGGAAATACCATCAACGGCGCTCAGGCAGAATACCTTCTCGTGCCAAACGCTCAGGCGAATCTAGCCAAAATTCCTGATGAGCTCTCAGACGAGCAGGTGGTATTACTCGCGGACATCGCGTCGACAGGGTTCAGTGGAGCCGAGTCGGGCAACATTCGTATTGGCGACTCGGTCGTCGTGTTCGCGCAAGGTCCGATAGGATTGTGCGCAACCGCCGGCGCCAAGCTGATGGGAGCGACTTTAATCATCGGTATAGACGGAGACGACCATCGCCTGGCGATGGCAAAGCGAATGGGTGCTGATGTCGTGCTTGATTATCGAAACGTCGATGTTGTTAGCGAGGTACAAAGATTAACTGGCGGTGGCGCTGATGTAGCGATCGAAGCACTCGGCACACAGCAAACATTCGAGAGCGCCCTACGCAGTTTGCGACCAGGTGGCACGCTTTCGAGTCTCGGCGTCTACTCCGGAAAGTTGCAAATACCATATGACGCCTTCGCCGCCGGCATCGGAGATCACCGCATCGTGACGACACTCTGCCCTGGTGGCAAAGAACGCATGCGCCGCCTGATGGAGGTTGTGAAGAGCGGTCGGGTCGATCTCACGCCGTTGCTAACACATACCTTCCCTCTGGAGAAGATCGCCGACGCTTATGAATTATTTGGAGAGCGGCGCGACGGCGTTTTGAAAGTCGCAATCAAACCGTAAAAGTTATTTCATGCGTCGTGACGCGTTTTTAAAGCGACATTAAAACGTTCCACGAAACAGGAAGGAACTATTGAGTATGTTGCGAAACGTTTTGCTCGCCTGCGGTATTCTGTCTTCTCTGCTTTATGTAGCGATGAACGTCGTCGTTCCGATGCAGTGGGACAATTACAGTTCGGCCTCTCAAACAGTCAGTGAGCTATCCGCTCTAGGCGCTCCAACCAGGCAACTCTGGCTGTTGTTGGTTGTTCCTTATACCTTGCTGGTGACTGCCTTCGGTTTCGGTGTCTGGTTATCAGCGGGTAGGAACCGGCCGTTGCGCGTTGTTGGAGTGTTAATAATTGCAAACGGCATACTCGGCATCTTCTGGCCTCCGATGCATCTGCGAGGAGTCGAGCCTACTCTTACCGATACCCTGCACATCGTGTTCGCAATAGTGACCGTTCTCATCTTCGTGCTCGAGATCGGTTTCGGGGCAGCGGCCTTCGGAAAACGGTTCCGCCTTTTTTCGATAGTAACAATCGTTATCCTGTTGGCGTTCGGCGTCTTGACTGGAATCGATGGTCCACGAATCGCTGCCAATCTTCCCACACCCTGGGCTGGGGTTTGGGAACGTATCAGCATCGGGGCCTTCCTCGCGTGGATGGTGATACTGACACTCACTCTCTTTCGACTACCAACAAACGTCGCTGGAAAAATCTCAAGTCCTGGTTTGCGTGTCATTTCGAATCCCGGGTTGGGGATTATCGCCTGATGAATAAGGGGATTATTCGCAGTCGCAGCATAGTAGGGGGTCAAAAACTTCAAAAATGCTCAGGCACAATCATTGCACAAAGCAGCGTAGGAGGCAGGGTGCATCCCTGACACGCTTATGAAAATCGAATCTATTCTTTGTCCAATCGACATGTCGCCGGATTCTGACCAGGCTTTGCGATATGCCATCGCGCTCGCGCGAGCATACAGCGCCAAGCTCATCCTTTTGCATTGCGACCTCTCCGGTCCCGGGGCCAGGACGCCCGATACCCAGAGTGAAGCCGCTGAGTCGATTCGGGAATCGCTACAGAAGTATTCGGGTTCGGCTGATCTCGAGGGACTCGATTGGAAAAGTTTAGTGGTTACCTGTGACGACGCCGGCGAGACGATTTCGCGCGAGGCGGCCATCTTCGGCGTTGACCTGATTGTGATGCGCTCCCGGCGGCGACCTCATCGCGCGGCGTTATTAGGATCGACGGCCGAGTCGGTTTCCCGCACTGCTCCCTGCCCCGTTCTCGTGATGCACACGGACGAACGTGACTGGGTGCGTGGCGCGCAGTCGCGGATCGAACTGAAACGTGTTCTAGTGGCTTACGATTTTTCTGACTACTCAGAGCTGGCGCTCAACTCTGCTTTATCGTTCGCTCAGGAGTATCAGTCGGAACTGCATCTGCTGCACGTGCTACCACCTTTCACTGTGAATGAATCGGAGATCTCGTGGTATCCGATGGGGCGGGAAAGCGCCTATCACAAGGCCGCACTTCGTCTGCAGAAAGCTGTTTCTGCGGAAGTTCATCTTTGGTGTGACGTAAAGCACGCCGTTACTGAGGGGCAACCGTATCGCGAGATCCTTAATTACGCAGAGAAGAACAAGATAGATTTGATCTGCCTGGGTGCGCATGGGGCCGGCTTCGGAATGCGTGCCCTTTTCGGATCGAACGTGGATAGAGTATTGCGGCAGGCGCCTTGTCCGGTATTGGTCACAAGACCGCTGAAGCCGGCGATGGTATATGCGACGAAACCTGAGCCGGCGGTGGCAGCGGCGGTTTTGTGACGATGTAACGCTAAAAACGATCCACGGAAAACACGGGAAGTTCGTGTTATTCGTGGATCGCTTTTTGTATCCTAAAAGGCTTTTTAGTTGCCGACGTATTCCCAGTGCCAAGGCTCGTAGTAGTAAGGCCGGAAACCGAAGCGTTCTGCGTTGCGTACCAGCCACTGGTAAACCGGAGTCTGCACCTGGATCGCACGGTTTCGATCGTTCGTGTCCACCGGCTCGCCACCCACGTAGATATCGAGCGCACGTCCTGAGAAGTGTGGACTGTTCACTGCTAAACCCGCGCTGCCTGCGTTGGGCGACTCACGTCGCAATTTCTCCTGATACTCACGCGAACGAAACGAAGAAATAATCTTGAGATAACGCTCAGATGGCGCTAACTCACCGTTGGCGGCGGCCAGCTTCAATGAAGGATCGGAAATCGCCGCGGCTACCATGCGCTTGTAAGCTGCGTAAGTTTCGCGCTCCACCTGCCTCAACTCATCAACCCGCGCGGGATCGAAAAAGTCGGTCCGCGGAGCTGTTAACAACTGATCAGGCGTCGCCGGTGTCTTGTTCTTTAGCCGGCGTCCCTGCCACTCCGCCACAATCGCGTAGAGGGTGGTCTCATCTAAAATGCCCGTGGCGCCAAGTCCTTTTTTCTTCTGCCAGCCTT
>DATEPF010000359.1:0-4912 GCA_035273325.1 Pyrinomonadaceae bacterium
TCGTTGTCGAAGTTTCTACCTCAAAATGAGTTTCAGCTAACACCTTCTCCGGCGGGATTACGAATTGAAGTACCCGACGAAAAGAATGTTGATGACGTGATTGGGGCTTTGAGAAAAGCGAATGGAAAACTGGTAGCCGTACAGCCTCTGAAGCAATCGTTGGAAGAACTTTTTCTTAACTAACGCGAAAACGTTCTATCTAATGGTAAAGCCCGTTACTTCCATTTTGATGTTGGCGCGTTCGTCAGCATCAGTCATGCCCTCGAGTGTGATAAACACCATCATCATCCGGTTCGGTTCAAGTTCGGGCTGCTGTGCGGAAGGAATAACCACCATTGTACGTTCGCGGACCGGTTGTCCCTGCCGGTTTACGACCGAACCTTTTATTTCGAGTCCCGTCAGGGTGCGACCTGTGAAGTTGCGCACTGTTGTTTGCAGATTCATCACTATGTCGCCGAGCGCCCGTTTTGACTCCGTGGCTTCCGGCGCGTCGACATGAATCTTCGAAGCGTGGGTGTTCCAATCAGCTGATCCCGTGCGGATTGCATTAGGCAATAAAGGATCTGGTGGCCGCGTGGTACTCGCCCGCATCAAGAAATAGAAAAGGAGCGCGAGAATTACGGCGGCCACGACGGCGACGATAATAATTATCTTGCGTCGTGAGCCGTCCGGTTCGGAGATCTGTGGTTCTGAAAAAGCCATTGGTAACTGGCGTGATTCTAGTGCCGTCGAACGCAGTTTGCAACGGACGCTGTCACCAAGGGTTAGACCACCTGCGCAGCAAAATGTTTCAGAGACTATTCACTTCTTGTCTTTGGCTTGGCCATTAGGCTCTCTACTATTTCTTCCAACTCTGGATAGTTAATCGGTTTCGTGATGTATGCGTCGCATCCAGCCGCCAGCGCATCAGCATGGAAGTCTGCCGTGTCATGGGCCGATACCGCGATAATCGGTAGATGATTACCGTTAGGAAGATTACGTATTAGCCGCGTTGCCGCGAGACCATCTATGACTGGGAGGCTCAAATCCATAAGAATTAGTTCCGGCGATTCTGCTGAGGTCACCTGTACCGCTTCTTCACCGTTCGTAGCTTCAAGCACCAAATAACCGCTCATTTCAAGCAACTTTTTCATCATCTGACGGTTGTCTTCGGTGTCTTCAACCAACAATATCGTTGGGAGCCTTCCTCCGCTGGCACTGTCATCATTTGCACTAGGGGTTCGTCCGATTTGATTCAAATTAGCCACCTCCGTGGCACCAAGTTTCTGTATCACTAGAATACGCAGCCCTTTTTTGCTAAGATCCCGCACCGAAACACGACATTCTCGAATCCCCCTGTCCGAGTTTATTCAATACACTGCGCTGGTTCGCGTTTCTCCCCCACACGTCGGTCAAGGACATGTTCAACGGAAGGTACGACGCTAGATGAAGCCATTAATGTCGGAAAGCAAGGACAACTCCTCCCTGCAGGCTCTGGGCCGAGCATCGGTGCAAATCGTTCATGATCTCAAGAATCAGATAAACGGTCTCAAACTGTATGCCACGTTTCTGCGGAAGCGTTCCGAGCGCAGTGAACGCCCGGCCGACGAAATCGAAACCATCAATAAGTTGATTATGGGGTTGGATCGAACGGCTGCGGATCTGTCGATGATCGTTGAATTAGGACAGCCGGTGGAACTGAAAAAGCAACCGGGGGTCAATCTTACCCAATTACTCCATGGGGTTGCGGCCAACGTTAACGGTGGCCCGCGGGTGACCGGTGCTTTGAAGGGACCGTTGCTATTACAGATTGATCAGCAACCGCTCTCGGGCGAGTTCGACGCGCCGAAGCTGGAGCAAGCATTAAAGGCCATATCGGCTAGTGCCATGAAGTTGTTGGGCGGCAAAACTCCAGACGCATCACTCGACGTGATTGTAAAACGCGCTGGAAATGGAATGAATGCCGAGGGACTGATTGAATGGAAGGGTTTTGGTTCGTTTGAACATGACCCTTTTCACGCCTTCGCCGGCAGCGACGGAATAAGACTGTCGTTGGCCGCAAGAATAGTTGAAGCGCACGGAGGCTCAGCTGAAAAGCACGGCGATGCCTTACGTGTACGTCTGCCGTTAACATCTTAGATTATCTAAAACGGGCTCTAGGGAGGAGATACTGTGGCGAATCCGGATATCAGAATTCTGGTGGTAGATGACGACGAAGCGACTGCCGATTCCTTAAAACTAAATCTTCAGGAAGAAGGCTATACAGTTGACACCGCATTCACCGGCGGTAAAGCAATTGAACTTTTCGATCAAGGCGGCCATCACCTGGCCATCTGCGATCTTCAACTCCCGGACATCGACGGCCTTGAAGTAATGCGTCACATCAAAGACGCGAGACCGAACACAGAAGTGATTGTGGTCTCCGCACACGGCTCAACCACACGCGCGGTCGAAGCAACAAAGGCCGGGGCGTTTGATTTCGTGGATAAGCCGCTAAATTTTGAGGAACTGGAACTACGCGTTCAAAACGCACTGAAGCACCGCGAACTGCTAACCGAGAATGCAAATCTTCGCCGGCAGCTTTCAACGCGCTCCGAATACTTCAACATCATCGGCAGCGCGAAGTCGATGCAGACGATCTACGAAACGATCGAGTCGGTAGCCAAGTCAGACGCCAACGTCCTGATCGTGGGAGAATCTGGTACCGGCAAGGAATTAATAGCCAACGCTATCCATTATCAATCGCTACGTTCGAAGAAGCCGTTCATAAAAGTGAACTGCGCAGCGTTACCCAAGGAACTGATCGAATCCGAACTCTTCGGGCATACGAAGGGCGCTTTCACCGGCGCCCACGCTGACAAAGAAGGCTTGGTCCAACACGCGGCCGGCGGCTCGTTAATGCTGGATGAAATTGCTGAAATGCCCGTGGAATTACAACCAAAGCTATTACGCGTGCTGCAGGAACGCAGTTACCGGAAGATTGGTTCAGAAAAAACATATGCCGTCGATTTCCGTTTGATTTCCTCAACCAATCGCCCGCCCGCTGACGCGATTCGGGACGGATTGTTGCGCGACGATTTGTTCTACAGAATCTCCACGATAACGATTCATGTACCACCTTTACGCGAACGCAGCGAAGATATTCAGCTTTTGACTGAACACTTCCTGCATATGTATGCGCAGAAATATGAACGGCCGATTTCGGGCGTTTCGCAAGCTGCATATCAACGTCTCTTTGGACACGCCTGGCCCGGGAACGTGCGGGAACTGCAGAATGTTATTGAACGCGCAGTTTTGTTGGCAAAGGGTACTCGGATCGAGCCAGTAGATTTGCCGTTTGATAACGGTGCTCTCCCGGAAGGATCGCAAGTGGGAAGCGGCTGGGACGTTCCACCCAATATGACGCTCGAAGACATCGAACGCCTGGTCATTGAAAAGACGCTCCAGCGGACGGGTGGTAACAAACAAGCAGCTGCTAACCTCCTGGGCATTTACCGGCCACGTCTTTACAGTAAAATAAGAAAGTATAATATCGACGTTGGGTCTCTCGTTTCGGCGTAGTCCTGTTCCCCCTGAATGAATTCCTCCAACTCTCCGACGTTAATCGACGGCAGACTGCAAAGCATCGACGCCCTCCGGGGTATCGCTGCTTTGGGCGTGGTCCTGTATCACGCGGTGCTGCAAACACAGAACGCGGTACCCGGTAACCTGTTTCAATGGCCCGTTCAGGGTATTGTCTTTCTCAGCTCCCTGGGTTACATCGGGGTGTTTCTGTTTTTCGTAATCTCTGGTTTCTGCATCCACCTGCAATGGGCCAAATCAAGACTAACCAACCCGCAACCGATTCGTTTCGGCACGTTCTGGAAGCGACGCATCCGCCGCTTGTATCCGCCTTACTTGATTGCGATTTTCTTGTTTCTCGCGATGGCAGCGAGCAGCGTCGGGATCGACGTTACCCACTTCTTTGTTTACGACGTCGTGATGCATCTCCTGATGCTTCACAATCTCGACCCGCACACCTGTTACAGCATCAATGGAGTTTTTTGGACGCTGGCGATCGAGGAACAACTCTACCTCGCTTACTTTCTTTTGCTTTATTTGAGGAAGCGCTGGGGGTGGGGCGTGACGTTGTTGACTTGCGCGCTGGCACGCGTGGGCTGGTTTTTTCTCAGCCACGTTGTCTGGATCAGCACCGGATATGGTCTGCCCGTTCCTGAAGCAGCTGCATCACATTGGTTCAGTTGGGCCCTCGGAGCACTGGCCGTCGAAGCAGCCGTAGGGCTCATCGAATTGCCGAAGTGGTGCCGCAATATTTGGCTCTGCCTGATAGCGCTAGTTGGCGCTTCTGCGATATCGCTGACGCTTCCTTATATGCAGAAAGACACGCTCTTACACGACGGGTCATGGATGTTAATGCATCCGCTGTGGGGATTTGGGTTTTTCGTGGTAGTTAATCGGGCGGTTAATGCTGAACGTAACTGGATGGAACGACTGCGACAACCGCGTCTGGTCACCGCCGCGGCTGCCATAGGCGTCTTTTCTTACTCGCTATATCTCACTCACGAAATAGTGATTATGCAATCGTGGCGTTTCTCCTTCTACAGCTTGCCGCCGATCATAAACACCTTGCTGGTAGTTACGCCGGCGACAATTGGCTTCGCCTGGGTGTTTTACCGGTTCTGCGAGCAGCCATTTATGAAAAAGGTGGCGGCGAAACGCACAGAAGAACTTGCTGAAGAACCAACTCCTGTATTCAATTCAAATGTATCGATAGTGACTGAAGAAGCGTAGGGACAGGAGCAGGAGCAGTCGGCAGGAGCAGGAGCAGGAGACGAAAAACCGGAGTTGCTTTTTGCTCCTGCCGACTGCTTCTGCCGACTGCTCCTGCCTTACGTAAGCTGGTAGGTAGCCACGCTCGTCGGGGTTTCAAAGC
>DATEPF010000360.1:0-48340 GCA_035273325.1 Pyrinomonadaceae bacterium
AGTTTCTCGGCGATGTGTGCTCGCATCCGCTGGCTACCGCGAGCGGTTCTGCAATTGAATGATTCTTCTGAAAGAATGATTTTGCCGATGTAGGCGCGGCCTTGCGACTTTAATCATGACCCTTTTGTTGATTTGTTTGCGCGTTAGTAAGTGGAAGGGAATTCGAACGACTGTTTTTTCACACATAACCTTGGAGGAAAGATGTCTACAGCGGTAGTTGAATTCAGTGATAAAGCACGACCGGCACTGGCACAAACAGATCCTGCGGCACAGGCGGCGCCGCCAGAAGCTGTTTTGACGCAGATGATCACCGGCAGTCTTGGTTCGCAGGCCGTTTACGTGGCAGCGCAACTCGGCATCGCGGACTTATTGGTACACGGCCCACGCCGTGTCGAAGAATTGGCGAAGGCCGCAGACGCGGACGCGGATTCGCTTTACCGCGTGTTGCGAGCGCTCGCTTCATTTGGAGTGTTTGAGGAGCATGGCAATCGCGTGTTTGCTTTAACGCCGACGGGCGAGCTGCTTCGCTCTGATTCGCCGCGTTCGTTGCGCGATCTGGCTATCTTCATGGGCGAAGACTGGCACTGGCGGGTTTGGGGCCGCACGTTGTACAGCGTCAGGACCGGCAAGGCCGCCTGGGGCGAAGTGCACGGGCAGGAAGTTTTCCCGTACTTCGCAAACAATCCCGAAGCGGCGAAAATTTTCGACCGGGCCATGACCAGCTTGTCTAACCTTGCAATCAAGGCGGTGGTTGAAGGTTACGACTTCTCGGACGTCCATACTTTGGTTGACGTTGCGGGTGGGCACGGAAGGCTGTTGACCGCCATTCTCGACGAGCACATGTCGATGCATGGCGTCTTGTTTGATCAGTCGCATGTGCTCGAGGGTGCGAAGGACAACGAACACGTCAAGGCGCTGGGCGAACGCCTGAAACTAGTCAGCGGCGATTTCTTCGAGAGTGTGCCGGCGGGCTTCGATGGTTACATCATGAAGCACATCATTCATGACTGGGACGACGAACGCGCGCTGCAGATTCTGCGAAACATCAGAAACGTGATGGATGACGATGGCCGCGTGATGCTGGTTGAAACGGTGATCACGAATGACGGTCAACCCGACCTGGGCAAGTTGCTTGATATCGAGATGCTGGTGTCGCCGGGGGGTAAAGAAAGAACGGCGGCGGAGTATCGAGAGCTGTTAGCGAAGGCGGGGCTGAGGATGACGCAGATTGTTCCGACGAAGTCACCCTACAGCGTGATCGAAGCAGTGAAGTCGGTTTAGTTGATTTGGAAAATCCCTCCGCCAGGCGGTGGCAGGAGGGTCAAGGGGTGGGGCAGGACGCCCCCGCCTCTCCCCTGTCCCCTCTCCGGAGTCGGAGAGGGGATTCTTTTTGGTCGACGGACGATACTCGTATTAAGTCGACCGACGATACTCGTATTAACTAGCTGGCTTGTTCAGATCATTTGTCATTGGTCATTTGACATTTTTCATTTGTCATTGATGCTCGGCGACTGTACGACATGCGTTAGCTTGGCCGGGGGATTGGCGCGCGCATCGAATGTTCCCAAACTTGCGACAGCTGAGGCATATAGAACATCAATGACAAATGACAAATGTGAAATGACCAATGACAAATCGTCTTAATCACTCGACGCTCGCAATCGAGCTGCCACGGATTACGGCATAGTCTTATGTATGTTTTCGACAAGATCGATAAAGCGGGGATCAGACCACAGTTTCTCCAGCCGTGGATCGACTCTTACAAAAGTAAATCCTACGGCGTGTTCTTCCTCCGCTTTTCGTAACCACTCGAAGGCACTATCAAATTCGTCAAGATCGCAAAAGACAATGGCGACCTCATAAGCCGACACCCAATCTTCCGAACGTTTGTCGACTCGTTGTTGAAGAATTGCCCGCGCTTCATCGTACTTCCCCGACAACGCTAGAACGTGTGCGCGTTTCAAGCTGGTTGTCGGCGACTCGCCTGCGAAAACTCTTTCCTGTTCAAATGCAGCCATCGCCTCGGCCATCATGCCTTTCTTCTCATACGCCCAACGGAGTACCGTGTGCGCGGCCACCGCTCCAGGATCCAGTTCCATTGCCCGATGACATTGTTCGATGGTTTCGTCATATTTGCGCGCCAGGAACAGAACGTTTGCGACTGCGGTGGCCAGCACGGGTGAACGCGGCGATATTTCCCGGGCCCGCTCAATCTCCGCAAACGCTTCCTGATGCCGGCCCATCGCAGAAAGACTGAACGCATACCATCGATGCGCGACCTGTACGCCTGGTTTCAGTTGAATCGCGGTGCGTAGTTGGCGCTCAGCATCTTCCCAATCACGGTCGTAGTGCAGGCGCACGAAACCCAGTGAGGAATGTGCCTCTCCCGAATCTGGATCAGCTTTCACGGCCATCAGCGCCGCTTGCTTCGCTCGCTCCCAGGCTTCTGGCGGTGGAGGCTCGACGTACCAGTTCAATAACGCGTAACAGTCCGCCAGCTCCGCATAAGCGAGTGCAAACTTGGGGTCAAGCTCTGTGGCGCGCTCGAAGCGTTCAATGGCCTGCCGGAGTCCCTCTTTTGAGCGACGGGCGGCGTAGTAACGGCCGGCCGTGTACAACTGTCTGGCTTCCTCATTCTCACTGGGAAGCGCGTCGACCGCCGGCACCTTAACCGGAACCGTGACGGCAGGACTTTCGCGCCGCGGGAATGCGCCTGTTCGCATTGCGGCTGCAGTTCTACTGGCCATGGTTTGCTGACTACCAGCCGGGTTTCGTGTCTTGGTTAACAGGTCGATGAACTCAGGTCTGTTCCGCAACGGATCCAGTTGGGGTTCGACCCCAATCCATACCAGCCAGGCATCGTTGATGGCGTACGCTTCCTGCAACAGCGATATAGCGCGGTCGTAATCCTCAAGCTGAACATGAATCAGAGCCCGGTGATACGGTGAAACGTATCCATTCCCCGACATCTCGTGAAGCCGATCCAAAGCAGCCCGCGCGTCAAGCGTGCGACCCGCGGCGGCGTAAGCTGCGCCCAGTGCGCCGACAAAGAACTGGCCACCGCTGGACACACCGAGCGCTTTCTCCGCCATCTTTACAGCTTCTTCCGGCCGTCCGGCGTGTCTTAGAACCCATGAGTGAGTAGCAAGTCCATAGGCAAAATCCGGGGCCGCTTCCAACATGCTCTGATGGACGGCAATCGCTTCATCAAAACGTCGAGCATGGTAATAGCACCAACCCAATGCCTGAATGATGCTGGGTGACAAAGGATCGAGCTCGCGCGCGCGCAACATTTCCTGAATGGCTTCATCGAATCGTCCGGCCATCGTCAGGTGGAACGCATACCAGTTGTGACCGGTGGCGTAGTTTGGATTTATCGCTATCGCGCGCAGATGTTGCGACTCTGCTGTGGCCCAATCGTAGTCTTTGCAAATCGTTGCAAAACCGAGGGCGCTCCAGGCCTCTGCCGCTGTTGGGTCGATCTCCACTGCTTTGGTAGCGGCCATCTTGGCCAGCGCCGATGTTTCCGAAAATGGGCGAATACCAAACACGCCGAGCCAGTTGTAGTAGTCGGCCATGCCTGTGTACGCCAGCGCGTAATCAGGATCACGCTCAATCGCGTTGCGGTAACATTCGAGTGCCTTAGCCAGGCCGGCTTCGGTGTAGCTGTTCCAGTAGAAACGCCCGCGCAGGTACGACTCAAACGCTTCCGAGCTCTCAGTTCCTCGTTTTGAGAGCTGTCGCTGCTCGTCGCGCGTTAGCTGGGGCAGCAGGGCGGCAGCGACCTTGCCCGAGATCGAATCTTCGATTTGCAGCACATCTGGCGATTGTTCATCAAACTGTTCAGCCCAAACGGTTCCTCCTCCGTCCGTTTCCAGAAGTTGAGCTGACACGCGCAGACGTTCACCGGACCTGCGCAAGGTTCCGTCGACGATGTAATCGACTTTCAACTCGCGACCGGCTGCGATTGGATCAACTGTTTCGCCGCGATAACGGAGCACACTGCTAGTCGGTCTGACTACGAGCCGGCGCACTTTACTCAAGCGAGTGACCAGCGCATCCGCCAGCCCAATCCCCAGATACTCGTCACCAGTGCTTTCAATTGCTGCGCCCAGAACTCTGAATGGCAACACAGCTATCGATTCCTGACTACCTGCTAATTGCGCGGGAACTGCTGGCATGGCCGATAACCGGTGGTTCAACTTCCGCAGTAACTCGTTGTAGCGCGGAAGGCCATGAAGCGGCTCCAGCTCAGGTTCAACAGCGATCCAAAGCAACTTCGCGTCGCGTTCCGCATACGCACGCTCGAGCATGGAAAGCGATTCTTCGTTGTTTCCTAATGCTGCGAGGAGCAGGGCGGTGTGGTAAGGAGAGATGTAGCGCTGCTTGTCGATCGCGTACATCTCTTCCAGACTCTGTTTAGCTTCCTCAATGTTGCCGGCGCGCGCATGTGCAATACCGAGGGTGCTAAGCGTGTGTGACGCCTTGCCCATTACCTCCACCAGCCTTTGTGCATGCGCGATAGCCACGTCGTGATAACCCATCCGCCCGTGAACAAAGCTGGAGCAATAAAGCATCAGGAAGTTGTGCGGCTCGGAAGCCAGCGTGTCGCGGCAGATCGATAAAGCTTCGTCGAAACGTCGTCCGTGATACGAACACCAGGCGACTGAAAACCGCGAAAGCACGGCCATTGGATCGAGATCCCGCGCGACGTGCGCTTCACGCAGCGATTCGGTGAAGCGGCCTTCCATGGCGAGCTGAAATGCGTACCAGATACGCGGCGCCGCGTAATTTGGGTTCAGTTCAATGGCGCGTAACACCTGGCGCTCGGCACTTGACCAGTCGAAGTCGCGCGTCAGTATTGCCTGCCCCAGAGCTGCGTGACCTTCCGCCAGGATTGGATCGATAGCCACCGCTTTCGACGCTGCCTCAAATGCCGCGGCAGAGCATTCACGGAATGGCATCACACTGTAACTGCCGAGCCAGTTGTAATACTCAGCAATTCCCGCATGGGCCACCGCGTAGTTGGGATCCACGGCGATCGCCTGGTGGTAGCAAACTATGGCCTTCGCAAACCCATCTTCAGTAAACGTGTTCCAGTAAAATCTCCCGCGCAAAAAGGCCTCGTGGGCCAGGGGATCGTCAGTGCCGCGTTTAGCTAAACGAATGCGCTCGTCGCCGGTCAGGTGTGGAACAATCGCTTCCGCGACGTTCGCAGAAATAGCATCTTCCAAACTCAAAACGTCGGTAAATCGCTCGTCAAATTGGCCGGCCCAAACCGCAGTGCCATCGCGTACGCTCAATAACTGAATGGTTACGCGGATGTGATCGCCATGGCGTCTGACGCGTCCGTCCAAAACGAAAGAAACACCCAACTCTCGTCCCGCTAATATCGGATCGGCGTCATCGTTGTAACGAAGGACACTGCTCGTCGGTCGCACAGCGAATCTACGGACTGCGCTTAAACGGGTTATCAGTGCATCAGCTAAACCTGTTCCCAGATAGTCTGCGCCTGAATCGCCGACTGATTGGACATCCAACAACTTCAGCGGCAGGACCGCCAGCGAATTTTCTGTCGAGATTGGATGCGTGCGTGGCGTTACCGATGAAGGCGAGTTGGGAAACTCGGAGAGCGGCAGGCCGTCGAGGAAGCGCGTGATGTCGTCGCGCAGATGTTCAGCCGATTGATAACGCCATTCAGGCTCTTTCCGCAGCGCCCTCAACACGATGGTGTCGAGGTCGCCGGAGAGTTCCCGTCGCAAAGTCTCGAGGGTCCCGCCGCGGCTGGCGAACAACTGTTTCAGTATCGAGCCGTCATCGCCAACCAGGGAGTTTGGCAGCAGGTCTTCCGGACGGGTGATGATGAAACTTGGCGGCGCCGGTGTTTCTTCGCATATGACTCGCGCAATTTCATGTGGGGCACGATTTACCAAACGGTACGGCCGGTGACCGGTTAACAATTCGTAGAGCAGCACTCCCAGTGAATAAACGTCTGTGGTCGGAGTTGCTGCCGCCCCCTGGACCTGCTCGGGTGACGCATACTCGGGCGTCATCAAACGCATTGCCGTTGCCGTTGGATCGTGCGTGATATCTCCCGCGAGTGCCGGGTTCAATAACTTGGCGATACCGAAGTCCAACAGTTTCGGTATACCTTCGGAAGTGATTAAGACGTTTGATGGTTTTATGTCGCGATGGACGACCTGCTTTTGGTGGGCGTACTGGACCGCATCGCACAGCGATCGGAACAACTTGAGTCGTTCTGTAATGGGCAAATGATGCGCGTCACAGTAACGATACAGCGGCTGTCCCTCGATAAACTCCATAACAAAATAGGGCAGCCCGTCCTCAGTGGTTCCGCCATCCAGCAATCTGGCGATATTTGGGTGGTCGAGTGCGGCGAGGATTTGTCGCTCTTTGCGAAACCGGCGCAGAACGAAATCAGTGTCCATGCCGCGCTTCACAAGCTTGATGGCAACCCGCAACACAAACTCGTTGTCGACCCGGACGGCTTCGTAAACCGCACCCATGCCGCCGCGTCCGATTTCACGCTCGATACGATACGCGCCGAGACGACGGCCGATTAAGGGATCGTCGTCTTCGTAAGCAAAGGCTTCGAGTGCGCTGAGTTGGGTATCGCCGTAAAGGGGATCTTCGAGGAGTTCGCCGGCGCTTTCGTGCTGGGACAACAGGGTCTCTACATCGCGCTTTAATGTCGCGTCGTTGGCGCAGACTTCAGACACGTAGCGCGAGCGTTCCTGCGGGCCGAGATCCAGCGCCGCCTGAAAAATTTCTTCAACCTGTCGCCAACGTTCGGGAGTCATAACTCTAAAAAACGACGGAAGACAGCAGACGGGTGACCGGTGCGGTCGTCTGTCGACCGTCGACCGTCACGCTTTCTGCATCTCGCCATGTAGCCATGCTTTTGCAAATCGCCAGTGACGCTTGATTGTGGTTGCGGTCACGCCCAGCACGTCAGCGGTTTCTTCGATTGAAAGACCGCCGAAGTAGCGCAGCTCCACCACGCGGGCTTTCTGCGGATCAAATACAGCCAAGGCCTTCAGCGCGTCGTCCAGGGCAACTAACTCGGCGCTGCGGTCCACGGCACGATCTATGTTTTCATCAAGGGAGAGCTTCTGAAAATCCTGTCCGCGCTTTTCCGCGTTGTGCCTGCGTGCATGATCAACCAGCAACCGTCGCATTATTTGGGCAGCAATGCCAAAAAAATGGGCGCGGTTTTGCCAGTTGACCCGCGTTTGATCCACCAGGCGTAAGTAAGCCTCATGGACCAGGGCCGTGGGCTGCAAGGTGTGATCGGGACGTTCGCGGCGCAGGTAGTTAGCAGCAAGCTTTCGCAATTCATCGTAGATGACAGGTAACAAAAGATCAACCGCCTCACGATCTCCATTTGCGAGCTCGATCAGCAGTTGCGTGACGTTCTCGGAAACCTTCGGGGTCAATCGTTAACTCTCCAGTTGTGACTGCGAAAGAGAGTATAAAACAGAAGCCTGAAGCGAAAGAAATCGGTTGCGACTGGAAACTCGGATTCGGCGTTCGTGTTAATTCGGGGATCGCTTTTGCGTTCATAAAGAACGATCCACGAACAACACGAAACACCATGAATACGACCCGTTCCAAATGACACTTTTTTAACCTGGTTTGCGCGTTAGCTAAGTGAAGACAAAATTAACTGTAAAGAGAAGAAGGTTTAAAGTCATGCAAGCCGCAAATTCAATCGCCAAAATAGGTCAAAACGTAGTGCAAATGCCGGTGGTAAACAGCAACTCCGGAGTCGCCGGCTGGATTACAAGATTATTCGGATGCTGGCACAAGGAAATGAGCCGGCCGTTTTCGCTCTACGGCCAAACGTACCGAACATGCCTGGAATGCGGTGCCCGCAGGCATTTCAACGCGGAAAGCTGGGAGATGCAGGGCGACTACTATTACCGCGCCGGTTCGACGTCGAACCTACGAGCTGCGTAACGCGGCTCGGCCGCATCCAGTGCGGCAAGGCTGTGCCTTACCGCAGATTACCTAACCAGGAGAGCGGCGAGGCTAAGCCTCGCCGTTCTTGTCTTTAACAGGCGCTCCGGAAACGCGGAGCCTTTCCGCACCGGATGCGGCAGAGCCGGCTTCACGCGGAGTTCATCATTACCCACATTTGCCTCGATCAGCACCCTTTGTTAATATCCTGACCGAAACAACGTAAGTAGGGCAGCGCTAAAGCAGCCCAAAGTTTTTCAACTTTTGATAGCAGCTCCGGAAGTCCTTCGTTATGAATCGAACATACACTCGATTCTTTGTTTTTTAACCACCGCCACCTTGGGCGGTGTGTGCTTGCGAAGGCGCTCCTATCAGATCCGATCCAGCAGTAAATAGTGAATGGTAAATCGTGAATGGTAGGAGTTGGTGCCGCAGCCTTGCTGTGTTTTGTGCGGCTTGCCGCTCGAGGCGCGGCGAGTTCGTGTTATTTCGTGTAATTCGTGGATCGTTCTTTCTTATTGGGAAGAAGAGTCGATCCACAAATTACACGAAATAACACCAAGCAAGCGTCTCCTTTCCGCACTCTAGGCCGCAAAGCCGCGACGCGTTGAAATTTAATGAATGAAGTGAACGTACAACTTCCTGGCGGTGCATCCGCCCAACTTGCGACTCCGGTCACGGTTGCCGAAGCACTAAAGAAGCTTGACCGGGACGCGGCCAAGCAGGCACTGGCTGCGCGCGTCAACGGCAGGGAAGTAGACCTCGCTTACACCCTCGATGCATCTCAGAACGGCGGTTCAATTCAAATAGAACCCGTTCTACCGCAAACTCTCGAAGGTCTGGACGTATTGCGCCATTCCACCGCGCACCTTTTGGCGGCCGCTGTGCTCGATCTGTTCCCCGGCACCAAGCTGGGAATTGGACCGGCGCTGCTGGACGATCCGCGCTACGGTTACTTCTACGATGTGATCGCCCCACGACAGTTGACCGAAGCCGATCTCCCCGTTATTGAAAAACGAATGCGACAGATTGCCAGCCGCAACTTGCCTTACCGTCGCGATGAGATTGCTAAAGCCGAAGCGCTGAAGATCTTTGAACAACGCGAGGAGCCGCTGAAGTGTGAACTGATTGACGAGAAGGCCGGCGAGTTGGTCAGCGTCTACTACATCGACGAATCACCCTTCCTGGACTTCTGCCTCGGCCCGCATGTTCCAAACACGAACAAGTTGCGCGCCTTCAAGTTGCTCTCGCTTGCCGGCGCTTATTGGAAAGGTGACGCGAGTCTCCAGCAGATGCAACGAATCTACGGCACCGCCTTCTTCACGCAGGACGAACTGGATGCGTGGTTGAAGCAGCGCGAGGAGGCGGAGAAGCGAGACCACCGGCGACTTGGAAGAGAGCTTGATCTGTTCTCGATCCAGGAACAGTATGGTCAGGGCCTCATTTTCTGGCATCCCAAAGGCGCGATCGTTCGCCAGCAGATGGAAGACTACTTGCGCGACGAGTTGGTGAAGAGAAACTACAGCATCGTTTACACGCCCCACATCGCTAAGCGGGAGCTCTGGCATATCAGCGGACACGAACAGAATTATGCCGACTCGATGTTTGCGCCCACGACGCTCGAGGAGACGGAATTCCGGCTCAAGCCGATGAATTGCCCGATGCATATCGCGATCTACAAGTCACAACAGCGTTCTTATCGTGATTTGCCACAACGATATGCGGAGATGGGCACGGTTTATCGCGGGGAATTGTCCGGCACGCTCCATGGCTTGATGCGTGTACGCGGTTTCACTGTCGACGATGCCCACTTGTTCTGTACGCCCGACCAGGTCCGTCAGGAAATCGATGATTGCGTTGATTTTGCCTATCAGGTGTTGAAGACGTTTGGCTTCAAAAACATCAAGTTTGAACTTTCCGTGAAGGGCAACGACACGTCTAAACAATGGCTTGGCACCGATGATGAATGGCAGGCGGCCGAAGCCGAGCTGGCCCGAGGTTTGGACGCTCGCGGTATTCAATACGAGCGCATCGAAGGTGAGGCCGCGTTTTACGGCCCGAAGATCGACTTCAAAATCGAAGACGCTATTGGGCGGTTGTGGCAACTAGGAACGGTCCAGTGGGATTTCAATCTCCCGAAGCGTTTCGAGCTCGAGTATATCGGCGAAGACAACAAGCCCCACCAGCCGGTGATGGTGCATCGCGCTTTGTTCGGTTCCATTGAGCGGTTTTTCGGTGTGTTAATCGAACACTATGCGGGCGCGTTTCCGATGTGGCTGGCGCCGGTACAAGTCGCGGTTTTGCCGATCACGGATCGCGTTAACGATTATGCAGGGCAGGTTGCAGCGCAACTAAGAGCGTCGGGACTTCGCGTTGACGCGAACCTGAAGAGTGAAAAAATTGGCGCAAAGATTCGGGATGCGCAGTTACAGAAAGTCCCTTACATGCTCGTACTTGGCGACCGCGAAATGGAGCAGGGAATGGTCGCCGTCCGCGAACGCACTGCCGGCGACATTGGAACGATGTCGCTGGAAGAGTTTACAAACAAAGCGCGTGCGTTAGTTGAGAGCCGCGCTTTAACTAATAACTAGTTTCGAGTTCAGAGTTTCGAGTTTTGAGTTACTGAACTCTAAACTCTGAACTACAAACTCAAAACTTATCCTGAGGAGGTGCACCAATAGCTACAGGTTTTCGAGGTCGTGGCCCCCGCCCGGACAACCGGCGAATGCCAATCGCCCGCATTAACGAAAGAATTCGCGTGCCTTCGGTTCGCGTTATTGGTGATGAAGGTGAACAACTTGGCGTTATGGACATTCGCGACGCCATCCGTGCCGCCAGAGAGAAAGGTCTCGATTTGGTGGAAGTTGCTGCTACAGCAGATCCGCCGGTTTGCCGCATCATCGACTTTGGCAAGTTTCAATACGAAGCCAAGAAGAAGGCTAACGAAGCGAAGAAGAAGCAAGTCACCATTACGGTTAAAGAGGTTAAGTTTCGCCCCGGTACGGACGATCACGATTACAACTACCGTATGAAGCATGCGCGGGAGTGGCTGGAGGAAGGCGATAAGGTGAAGGCCACGATCTGGTTCCGCGGACGCGAAATGACGCACCGCGAACTGGGCTCACGGATTCTCGCGAAATTGGAGCAGGACCTGGCGGATATTGGCGAAGTTGAAGCACGCCCGAGGATGGAAGGGAACCAGATGTTCATCATCTTCGGACCGAAGCGGCATAAGGGACATACGCCGAAAGCAGAACAGCCACCCGCACCGGCCGCCCCCAAAGCGTAGAAGCAGGAGGCAGCGGCAGTCGGCAGGATGTTCGTGTTGTTTCGTGTAATTCGTGGATCGATTTAAGACTTGAGATTTGAGATTTAGAAACGGAGTAAGAGATGCCTAAGTTAAAAACACACAAAGGTGCCGCGAAGCGCTTTCGGCTTACGGCCACCGGAAAAATTAAGCGTGGCCACTCGCACGCGCGCCACATCTTGACGAAGAAGACCACGAAGCGAAAACGCCATCTCGACATAGACGCTTTGGTGTCGAAATCCGATCAAGAGCGCGTGGAAGCAATGCTGCCGTACGGCAGAGGCTAAAGAATAGGGATGAGGGATGAAGGCGGAGTTTCGAGTTCATAGTTTCGAGTTAAGAGTTTAAATAAAACTCGAAACTCGAAACTTCAAACCCGAAACTTTTATGCCTCATCCCTTGAGGAATGAAAGGGGAATAAACCATGCCAAGAGCAAAACGAGGAAATAAGCGCCTTGAACGGCGCAAGAAAATATTAAAGCTGGCGAAGGGGTACCGCGGCACCAAGTCCAAGCTGTATCGATCAGCAAAGGAGTCGGTAGAACGCGGTCTTAATTTCGCCTACACCGGTCGCAAGTTGAAGAAACGCGATTTTCGCAGCCTTTGGATTGTGCGCATTGGCGCCGCCGCCCGGCTGAACGGAATCAACTATTCACAACTGATGCACGGCCTGAAGCTTGCCGGTCTCGAGTTTGATCGGAAAGTGCTGGCGGATTTGGCCGTCAATCAACCCGATGCTTTCAAAGAGATAACGGTCAAAGCAAAGGATGCCATCGATAACAAAGGTCAGAAGGCTGCAGCTTAAATTGGTCGAATAGGCGCACATGCGCCAGTCGGGACGAGAATGACAGAAGGTCATAACGAAAACGATCCCAAGGCATTAGTTGAAACAGCACGCAAAGCGTTCGAGCAGGAGTTCGAACGCTTTGCCAGCTTTGAGACGGGATCCGGTCTGCAAAATCGAAGTCTCGCTGACGCTGAAGCTGAACAACGCGCGCTTTCGGACCTTCGCACTCGTCACCTGGGAAAGAAAAGCGCTTTCGCCGCAGCCAAGAAGATGATCGGGCGCGTAGGCGCCGATGAACGCGCCACGTTTGGCCAACTGGTTCAACAAACCGAAGTCAAGATCACAGAGAGGCTTGCAAATACTGAGCAGACTCTCAAGGAATACATCGAACGCGTGCGTCTGGAACGGGATCGAATCGACGTCACGCTGCCCGGTCACCGCTCGCGTCGTGGTCACGTCCATCCAATCACTAGCCTGCGGGAAAAGATCGAAGATATCTTCGTCGCCCTGGGATATGCGATTGAAGACGGGCGCGAAATCGAAACTGATTTCTATAATTTCGATGCGCTGAACATTCCTGACAATCACCCCGCGCGTGCGCCGCAGGATACGTTCTACACCACGGGCGGTTTAGCGTTGAGGTCGCAGACTTCGACGGTTCAGATTCAAGCGATGCAGCGGCGTGGAGCGCCACTTCGAATGATTGCGCCGGGACGCGTCTTTCGTCGCGACACGCCTGATCCGACTCATAATCCGATGTTTTTCCAGGTCGAGGGACTCTGTGTCGATCGTGGAATCAGCATGGCCCACCTGAAGGGAACGGTAGCCGAGTTTCTGCGACGTATGTTCGGGCCGGACACCGTCACCCGTTTTCGGCCG
This sequence comes from Pyrinomonadaceae bacterium, assembly GCA_035273325.1. Lineage (GTDB taxonomy): Bacteria > Acidobacteriota > Blastocatellia > Pyrinomonadales > Pyrinomonadaceae > PSRF01. The sequence goes on from DATEPF010000360.1 coordinate 12,954, forward strand.
TCCTACTTTCCATTTACCGAGCCCAGCGCCGAATTTGATTTCAGTTGTTTCAAGTGTGGCGGCTCAGGTTGCCGCATCTGTAAAAACTCTGGATGGATTGAACTTGGCGGATCAGGGATGGTGCACCCGAACGTGCTTCGCACCGCAGGGGTCGACCCGGAAGTGTATTCGGGGTTCGCATTCGGTCTGGGAATCGACCGAATGTGCGCGTTGATGTATGGACTCGACGACATCCGCTTGCTTTTCGAGAACGACGTCCGTTTCTTAGAACAATTCGACTAGGCGTGTGTAGGTTTCGTGTGATTCGTGGATCGTTTTTTAAGTATCGGTAGAACGATCCACGAAATAACACGAAACCCCGCGGTTTTATGCTGATTAGCTACAAATGGTTGCAGGAACTGACTGGCACGTCCTTGACTCCGCTGGAGTTACGGGAACGTCTAACCATGGTCGGGCTCGCAATTGACACCGTTGAAGAAGCAAACGGCGACTCCATTCTGGACGTTGAAGTCCCTTCAAACCGGCCGGATTGCCTGTCACATCTCGGTATTGCGCGCGAAGTAGCCGTTATCGAAAAATCCAAAGTGCAAAGTCCGGAGTCCAGAGTCTTTCAAACTGAGGGAAAATCAGCGGACTTCGCGACGGTTGAAATCGACGATAAAGATCTTTGTCCGCGGTACGCGGCGCGTGTCGTTCGTGGCGTTAAAATCGGGCCATCACCTGCCTGGCTGGCGCAGCGGCTGAATGAGATCGGACAGAGACCCATCAACAACGTTGCAGACATCACCAATTACGTCCTGCATGAGATGGGCCAACCGTTGCACGCTTTCGATCTGGCGAAACTTACCGAACATAAGATCATCGTTCGACGTGCCAGCGCGGGCGAGAAACTGAAAACGCTTGACGGCGTTGAACGGACACTCGATCAGGAAATGCTGGTAATCGCCGACGCGAAAGATGCCGTGGCGCTGGCCGGTGTCATGGGCGGCCTCGACTCTGAAATTTCGGAAGCAACGACCGATGTGCTGATTGAAAGCGCGTACTTCGATCCAAACTCTGTGCGCCGGACCGCACGGAAGCTTGGCATGGACACTGAAGCCTCGCGTCGTTTTGAACGTGGCGCTGATTGCGAAAACGTTCTTGGCGCCCAGGCGCGATGCGTTGAGCTAATTTGTGAGTTTGCCGGGGGCGTTGCTACCGAGGATGCTATTGATGTGTATCCAAGACCGCTTGCGCCGCGCACGGTGAAACTCCGACCGGCGCGCGTCGAAGCTCTAACGTCCCTCGAAGTCGACGAAAGCGAAATCAAGCGTATTCTCGAGGCGCTTGGTTTCATGGAACAGAACTCGTTCTATGTCGTGCCGACCTGGCGAGCTGATGTCGGTATTGAAGAAGATTTGGTTGAAGAGGTAGCGCGTCATACAGGTTACGACAAGATCGCTTCAGAACTGCCACCCGCGAATCTGTCTGGTGAATATCAACCCGCTGAACGTCAACGCCGGGCCTTGCGACGCGGGCTCACCGCATTAGGTTTTGATGAAGCGATCAATTTCAGCTTTATCGAGTCAAACCACGAGAAGGAAATCGATTTCATTCCTGCGTTTGCCGGGGCTGACGATCAAAGGTTAGTCAGGTTGGATAATCCAATCATCGAGGAAGCTTCACGAATGCGGCCGACGCTCTTGCCAGGTCTTTTGCAGTCGGTTCGCAATAACCTGAATCACGGCACGCGCGACGTCAGTTTGTTTGAAATTGGGCGCATTTTCGCCAATTTGGCCGCGGCCGAACTTCCTGATGAACGGGAGAGTGTGGGCTTGATCGCGACGGGATTGGTGCAGCAGGAAGGCCGTGCCCAGGGGTCTGACGAGTGGGACTTCTACAAATTCAAGGGCGCGCTCGAAGCTGCCGTCGACGCCATGAAACTTGGCCCAGTCAATTTCGCCGCGAGAGAATTCAGGCATCTTCGCGATGGCCAGTCGGCGGCAATCTCACTCGGGGATGGAACAACCATCGGAAGTATTGGGAGACTGTCTGAAGCAGTTGCAACCTCTTATAAGTTTCGTCAAGCAGTGTACGTTGCAGAGTTAGATCTGACGGCGTTAATCGAGTCGCAGCCGAAGACCATTCAATACAAACCGCTGCCACGTTATCCATCGGTGGTCCGTGACATCACTTTGCTGGTGGATCGTGATGCGACCTTCTGGCAGCTTCGCCAGGCAATTGAGTCGCGGCAGATCGAGGATTATGCCGGCGTGAAATTGGTAGGAACGTACGAAGGAAAGAACATTCCCGAAGGACGACGATCGGTGACGTTGCGAATAGAGTTTCGTTCCGACGAACGAACGCTGCGCGACGAAGAAGTAGAGCAAAGAAATCGAGAATTGATAGATTCATTACTGAAAGAATTCAACGCGGAGCTTCACTAAAAAATAAATCGATGCTGCAGCGCAAACGGTCTTGCACTCACACGCCTGAAGTCGCATAATCCAAAGCGAACGTGAATTCGACAAAGTTGGTTGGAGTGACAAAAAGTTCGATGGTTCCCCTAGCAGGTTTAGAAAAGTTTTCGCATCTCGAAGATAAGATCTATCGAACGATCGAGCTCACCAAGACTCTGCGCCAGGAAAAAGAGAGTCTTGAAAAAGAACTCTCACTGATGCGGCGCAATCGCGGCAGCGCACCTTACGAACAACAGCGACTTGAAAAACAAGTTGAAGCGTTGCTCGCCGAACGCGATCTAATTCGAGCGAAAGTTGAAGCGATGCTCGATGCGGTGGCCGCACTTGATCCGGAGCTGGCGGAGGAATTGAGATGACAACCGCGATCGGCGAATCGTTGGGAAAGAGCAGTATGGACACAACCACCACCGCCGCACCAACAATCAGGGTCGAGATTTACAACCAGACCTACAGCATTCGTTCCGACGGCGACTCCGAATACCTCATGCAGTTGGCCGATTTCGTTGACGGCCGCATGCGCGAAATTTCCTCCGGCACGTTAACGGTCGATTCTTTAAAAGTTGCTATTTTGGCTGCTCTTCACATCGCCGACGAGCTTCACCGGCTGAAGCAGACCCACGAACAGGCGGACGCCCAACTCGCCATGCGCAGCGCCGAATGCGCCGAAATGCTTGACCGTCTCTTGAAGGTCAGAAGCAGCCTCGAGCAGGAAAAAGGCAGCGGCATCTCGCTCAGCTAAAACCGTAGGAACCCCTCTTTCAGCAACCGTAAGATCTCTAATCCGTAAGGAAATCGAGCTTTGAACCCGGAGGGTTCAGAGAAAGTAGCCGGTGGTCGTAGCACAGCGAAGACCACCGGAAAATGAGCCTCCGCGGAATGAAGCACCCCGCCGGGGTGCGAGAATCACAAAAGATACTTCTCGTTGTATTCCACGCCAGCCTGCTCCAGGTATTCTCTCAACTCATCAATAAACGATCGTTTGGCGTGATGCCTTTCCTGATCCGCAATATACCTCTTGACCGCTTCGGTATTAGTAGGACTAACAGAAAAAGCTGCATACCCCTCCTGCCAACCGAATCGCGAGTCGAGGTTTTCTTTGACCCAATTAGTGGAATCCTTTTTCAAGTCGCGCATCACGTCTGCTATGCAGTGAACCGGACGCAGGCTGGCAAGTATATGAACATGATCAGCAACACCTCCGACAATCTCGGCAACTCCATTCATTCCTCGTATCACGCCGCCCATGTAGGCGTGCAGACGTGGCTGCCACTCCGCTTGAATCAGTGGGAAGCGTTGCTTAGTTGAGAATATGAGGTGGTAGTGAAGACTGAAGAAAGTTGAGCCCATTAAAATTTGCTCCTCGATGTGGATGTTGTGATGGGCGAGAGACTAGTCGAATCCAGATTTCAGGACGAGGGGTGGCGCGCAAACTACAGTTTCATCGACATGCCGAAGTCTTTGCATGCGTGTCTTCGGCATAGCTCTGGCACCCCTTCGGGGTGCGACGCGTGGTATCCAGTCTTCCGGTGGTCTGCGCTTCGCTTCGACCACCGGCTACTTTCTTTGAACCCTTCGGGTTCCGAAATCACACGAAAAATAGTCTGCTTTTCCGTTCGCGAACCTTATGCTAGTATCCGCGCGGCGGAGGGAAATGTTCTGCGTGGCCCGTCACCGAGTTACGATGATTGAGCCAACGCCGTTGATTAGGGAGACCGACGCCGCATCCAGTGCAATTCTTCAGCGTTAAGAATTGCCGGAGGGTACGGTAATTAAAGGTCACCCACCTGTCATGCAGGTTCAATTACGGCTTCGGAACGACCACGCGGATCACCCTCCTGCCAGCAAGGCCGTAAATAGTAAATCGTGAATCGTAAATAGTACTGACGCTATTCGCGATTGACGCTTTCTTATTCACGGCCTTTTTAGTTTGTATTGCTCCCGAGTCCGATCCACGAAACGCACGAATAACAATAACCGCCAATGTTTTTACTATTCACCATTCACTATTTACTATTCACTATCTTATGAACGTTCTAATGATTGGAGATGTGGTAGCCAAGCCCGGCCGCATAGCCGTGCTCGAGCGCATTCAGGATCTCCGCGAACAATATCAGATCGATCTGGCCGTGATGAACGCCGAAAATCTGGCTGGCGGCTTTTCCGTCACGCCATCGTTGTGTGAACAGTTGTTCGCATCCGGTATTGATGTAATGAGCTCAGGTAATCACATCTTCGACAAGAAAGAAGCAATCCCGTACATCGGTAAGCAGCCACGATTATTGCGACCTGCTAACTACCCGCCGGGAACACCGGGAGCTGGGATCTGGACTGGCTTAATTAGCGGTGTAGCGGTCGCCGTGATCAATCTGATGGGACGCGTGTTCATGCCGCCTACTGATGATCCCTTTCGTATTGCCGATCAACTATTGGCGTCGATGCCAGCCGAGACGAAGGTGCGACTTGTAGATATGCATGCTGAAGCGACTTCGGAGAAGTGTGCAATGGGTTGGTACCTGGATGGACGGGTTTCAGCGGTGGTGGGCACGCATACTCACGTCCAAACTGCCGATGACCGTCTCTTACCGGGCGGCACGGCTTACCTGACAGATTTAGGGATGACTGGCAGCTATTCGGGTGTAATTGGAATGAAAAAGGAGGACGTGATCACGCGGTTCACTTCCGTCCTTGGCCGTCGTGCCGAGCATTCATCTGGTGATGTCAGGATTTGTGGAGCAGTTATTAATGTGGATGAAGAAACAGGAAAAGCGCGATCTGTCGTTAGGATAAATCTTCCACACGAACAGTGAAGAACCATTTTCCATATATCATTTCACATTTCTGATTTTTGATTTGATTTCAAAACTGAATGCTTTGGATTGGCACTAATGCTGAGTTACGAAGAGGTTGCTAGTTTCTTGTCAATGGAAAATCAGAAATGTGAAATGATATATGGAAAATGATCTTTTAAGCTGGACCCTCTGTCTCGGGGACCATTTCACCGGCTCCATGAGGTTGGATAATCGGTGGTGCAGTTAGCTTCTGAATGTAACCTTCAGGGAAGGAGCGGACGCGGCCATCGCCGTCGGTAACAACGTGGCCCGTTTCACCTTCCGCAAGCACCTGCCCGTCCGTGACGCGGCAAACTTCATAACCAAAGCGCAAGGAGCGGCGCCTGAGTTCAGTGATGTGAGTGCGAATGACGATCTCGTCGTCGTAATAGGCCGGCGCTTTGTAACGACAATAACTCTCCGCGACCACTAAAAACGCATCGTCGTCTTCTTCCATGTCGCGATAAGAGAAACCACGTGCACGGCAAAACTCTGCCCGCCCTATCTCAAACCAAACCAAATAGTTTGCGTAGTAGACAATTCCCATCTTGTCCGTTTCCGAATAACGGACGCGCAACAACGTCTCATGCCAATCTCTGAAAATGGGTTCGGTGGCCGGACTTGTCATTTGAGGCTCTTTACCTTCAAATTCCTCTTGGAACATTGTTTTGGTCGCGGGTTGTCTGAATCGTTTAGCGGACTATAAAAGCGAAAGGTCTTCATGTCAAAGCTAACCGGGTCTATCTTTTCGTGTGTTTCGTGTATTTGGTGGACTGCTTCGACGCCTTAAAAGCCATCCACGAATCACACGGACTACACGAAATATTGACCCGATCCTGAGTCTGCGTAATCGGCAGATGATGTGGTATGTTGTGGCCCGAAAATGAAAAAGTCTGATCTCCCGCCTGCCAAATCACCCGCCAAACGTCTGCAGGAATTGACCAGCGAACTGCGCGAATTGGAAGCCAGGCTACGTCTGGGCGGTGGCCCTGAAAAGATCGAGCGCCAGCACAAACAGGGAAAACTTACGGCACGCGAGCGCATTGATCTTCTGCTCGATAAAGATTCCTATCAACAGGAAATTGGTTTGCTGGTCGCTTACGATCAGTACGACGGTGGCGCACCCGGGGCGGGAGTAGTTACGGTTGTCGGCCGTGTTCAGGAAAGAGAAGTCGTGGTAGTTGCCAACGACGCCACAGTTAAGGCCGGTTCCTGGTGGCCTGAGACGATCAAGAAAATTTTACGCGCGCAGGAAATTGCGATGCGCAATCACGTGCCGATTATCTACCTCGTAGATTCGGCGGGCGTAAATCTTCCTTATCAGGGCGGCGTATTTCCTGGCCAGTACGGCGCTTCCAGAATTTTCTATTACAACTCGCTGATGCGGCGTTATCTGAAAATTCCCCAGATTTCCGCCGTCATGGGTCCTTGTATTGCCGGTGGCGCGTACTTGCCGGCTTTATCGGATGTGATTGTGATGGTGGAAGGCACCTCGTTCATGGGTTTGGGCGGCGCAAACCTGGTTAAGGGGGCGACAGGCCAAACGATCGACAACGAAGCTTTGGGCGGCGCCAGAGCACACAACGAAATTTCCGGAGTCGCGCATTATCGCGTTAAGAACGACGAAGAGTGTCTTACTAAGATTCGCGAGTTTGTTTCCGAGTTGGCGATGGCGCCTCAACCCGTGGTTCCCATTATCCCCGAGGTTGACGCAGCGCGACCCGCCGCGGACCTTTACGACATTCTTCCAGCTGATCATAAACAACCATACAACGCGCGACATATGCTTGAATGTTTGCTTGACGCCGGGGAACTTGACGAATTTCAGGCAGACTACGCCAAAGAAATGATCACCGGCCATGCGCGCGTTTGCGGAATTCCGGTGGGCGTTATTGCCAACAACCGTGGAATGATTCGCGCGGCGGGAGGTGGCCCACCACGTTTTGGCGGAATCATTTACACCGAGTCGGCCGAAAAAGTCGCTTACTTCATCGAAACGTGTAATCGACGTAAAACGCCTTTGCTTTTCATTCAGGATGTTTCCGGTTTCATGATTGGCCCTGACGCTGAGCACTCAGGAATCATTCGAGCGGGTGCACACTTTGTCGAAGCCATGGCTACGGCCCTGGTTCCGAAGATCGTACTGACGATAAATCATGCGTCGGGTGCCGGTTATTACGCGATGGCCGGACAAGGTTTCGATCCCGATTTCATTTACAGTTGGCCCACGGGGCGCATGGGCGTCATGGAAGGTGACTCGGCGGTCCAGGCTGTGTTTGGCAGTCAACTCGAGAAACTGAAATCCAAAGGAGAACAACCGGACGCGCGTTTGGTTTCGGACATGGATCGCGTGCGTGAAACGTACGAGATGGAGTTAGACGCGAAGTACGCCGCCGCTCGTGGTTTCGTCGATGCTGTGATAGCTCCTGAAGACACGCGCTCAGCTTTGGAGTTATCACTGCGCGCCGCATTGAGTTATTCGGGCCCGCATCTTGGACCGTTTGTTCTGCCTCCCGTACTTGTTTGATCAGCGGGGAGTGTTGTCGAACGTTTCGGCTTTGCCTGTGGCTTCGTGTGTTTCGTGCATTTCGTGGATCGTTCTTTCGCGTGTAAAAAAGCTATCCACGAATGGCAGGAAACACACGAAAATAACACTAAACGTGTTGAGCCCCACTTTGAGGCAATGCCAAGGTTTCCGTCTACATTTCAAAGGAATGAAACAAAAGATTCGAATTGCCGCAGGACAGGGCTTCTGGGGAGATCTTCCGGATGCACCGGTTCGACAGGTCGAAGGTGGGCCAATCGACTATCTGATGCTCGACTACCTGGCAGAAGTGACGATGTCGATTATGCAGAAGCAGCGTTCGCGCGATCCATCGGCGGGGTACGCCAAAGACTTTGTGCCGCTGATGAAGCAGATTCTGCCGGCATGTGTGGAAAGAAACATTCGCGTCACGGCCAACGCCGGTGGTGTGAACGTTGAGGGCTGCGCGGACGCCGTCAGAGAGGTGGCGCGCGAGTTGGGCCTGGGCGGGAAAGTCCGTATTGGAATCGTTACCGGCGACGACATCATGGGAAAACTCGACGAATTCCTCTCGCGCGGCATCGAGTTAAGAAACATGGACAACGGTGAGCCGCTGTCTACCGTGCGGGACCGAATTCAAAGTGCCAACGCTTACCTGGGCGCCGCGCCGATTGTTGAAGCCCTCAACGGCGGCGCTCAAATCGTGATCACGGGACGCGCTACCGACACCGGCCTGACCCTGGCGCCCTTGATTCATGAGTTTGGATGGGCTGACGACGATTGGAACCGCCTCGCCGCGGGCACGATTGCGGGTCACATCATCGAGTGTGGCGCACAATGCACCGGCGGTAACTGCCAATACGAATGGCAGAGCGTACCGAGTCTTGCTGACGTCGGCTTCCCAATCGTGGAAGCGTCGCCGGATGGCACGTTCGTAGTGACTAAGCATGAACGGACCGGAGGGTGGGTAATCATTCCTTCAGTGAAAGAGCAACTGGTCTATGAGATGGGCGATCCGCATGAGTACATCACGCCGGACTGCGTTGCTGACTTTACGACCATCCGTCTCGAGTATGACGGCACCGATCGTGTGCGCGTGTTTGGAATTGAAGGTCGACCGGCAACCGAGTTTCTTAAAGTTTCGATTAGCTACTCCGCCGGGTTCAAGGCTGTTGGCACGCTTGTTTATTCATGGCCTGACGCTTATCAAAAGGCACTTGCGGCCGACAAGATTCTAAGACGAAGGCTTGATCGGCTGGGCTTGAAATTCGATTTGATCCATACAGAGTTTGTCGGCGCTAACGCCACGCACGGCCCACTGGCCGGCCAGCCCTCGCCTGATGCCCCTGAAGTTCAGTTGCGAGTCGGTGTTCGCAGTGAAGATCGGAAAGCGGTTGAAAGGTTCACCAAAGAAATTGCGCCGCTGGTGCTAACCGGGCCTCCAGCAGTCACTGGTTTTGCAGGTGGCCGTCCGAAAGTTGAAGAGATCGTAGCTTACTGGCCGGCCCTGATTCCGAAAGAAGAAATAAAAACACAAGTCCGCGTGATCGAAGCTTAATATGCAAATTCAATTAACCAAACTCGCCCACGCACGCTCCGGCGACAAAGGCGACACTGCCAACGTCGGGTTAATTGCCTTCAAAGATGAGATTTATCCGATCCTCGTCAGGGAAGTAACTGCTGATCGAGTGAAAGAGCACTTCCGCGGGATCTGTAAAGGCCCGGTGGACCGGTACGAACTGCCAAATCTGGGAGCACTCAACTTTTTGCTGCACGAGAGCTTGGGTGGAGGTGGCACCTTGTCGTTGATGACGGACGCACAGGGGAAGACCTTTTCGACCGCTTTGTTGCGGATGGAAATTGAAATCACCGATTTGGAAGCGCAGGAGCTTGAGCTAACCTGACGCGAAACTAATGAACGCAATTCGCCACGGCTACGCAAAGGTTAACGGCCTTCGCCTTCATTATGCCGAAAGCGGTAGCGGCGATCAGCTTGTCTTACTACTTCACGGTTTTCCCGAGTTTTGGTTTTCGTGGCGTCATCAACTTGATGCGCTCGGCAAACATTTCCACGTTGTCGCGCCTGACATGCGTGGCTACAACCTGAGTGACAAACCAGGTCGAGTAGAAGACTATCAGGTTGATGTGATCGTCAATGACGTTATCGGGTTAATTGATCACTTTGGCGCGGCGCGCGCGGCGGTCGTCGGTCATGACTGGGGCGCCACGGTAGCCTGGGCTGTAGCCCAACAACACCCGGACCGCGTCTCAAAACTTGCTGTCATGCAGGTTCCACCGGCGGCCGTATGGCGTGCGAACATGTCCGCACGGCAAGTATTGCGTAGTTGGTACATGTTTTTGTTTCAGCTTCCGCGGTTGCCCGAGTGGATGATTAGCCGGAGGAACATGGCGGCGATTGATCGAACGTTTACGGATTCAGTTATTCGTAAAGGGAGTTTCAGCGCGGCCGAGATTAAAATTTACAAGGAGGCGCTCCGGCAACCGGGCGCCTTGACCTCGGCAGTAAATTATTACCGTGCGAACATCAGCCGTTTAGCATCACGTGGTTCAAAATCAACTTCTTCAAGCGAAAAGACGCTTGTCCCGACGTTGTTCATATTCGCCGAGCAGGACTTTGCCATATTGCCTGAAACTGTTCGTGGTGTGGCAGATCATGTAGACGGTCCATTTCGTGAGCTGCGGATCAAAGACAGCGGCCACTGGGTACAAAACGAAGCTGCAGAAGAGGTAAACAATGCGCTCATTGAATTCCTGAGTGGCGAAACAGCACAACAAACTGATGACTGAAAACAACCCGCCAGTCCTTTTCGAGCTCGAGGGATCACTTGCCCGTCTCACGTTGAATCGTCCCGAGAAACGAAACGCGTTGAACGACGATCTTATCGCCGCGTTGAAAGACGGTTTGGCACAGGCGGCGGGCGAAAAAGAAGTGCGGGTGGTGATGATAAAGGGGGCGGGGTCGGATTTCTGTTCCGGAGCAGACCTTTCAGCGCTCCAGAAGATTGCCGATAGTTCGATTGCAGAGAATGCCGCGGACGCAAGGTCGCTGATGGATGTGTTTACGTTGATCAGGGACATCGAAGTGCCAGTGGTCGCCGCCGTCCATGGCCGGGCCCTCGCCGGTGGGTGCGGTTTAGCGAGCGCGTGCGACATCGTTCTCGCGTCCGCCTCCGCGCGCTTTGGCTATCCGGAGGTGAAGATCGGATTCGTGCCGGCAATGGTGGCAGCGATATTGCGCCGCAACGTTTCAGAAAAGCGGGCGTTTGAATTGTTAACGTTGGGTCAGGAGATTAGCGCTGGCGAGGCGCTGGCGATGGGTCTGGTAAACCGTGTCTTCGCCGATGAAACTTTTGACTCAGACGCCGCTAGTTATGTGAAGGAATTTCAGAAGGTCAGCCGGTCAGCCGTAGCACTGACAAAGAAGTTGGTTTATCAGATGGACGGACTTGCCTTTCGCGATGCACTCGAAACAGGAGCTGATGTAAATGTAATTGCGCGCATGACGGCCGACTGTCAAAAAGGTATTGCCCGGTTCCTCAAGCGGGTTTAGGCCCACGCCAGGAAGTTCTCAATATCCCAAAATCCTACTCTTTGAATTCGCGCCACGACTTCACGATTTAGAACAGTTCTGCGTAATCCCTCCGGGCTTAATGTGCAAAGTTATGTGGAATATCAGCACTTCGATCCGCCAGCGACGCTAGTTGTAACGCGCAGGTCAGGACGGAATCGGGATCGCAAATTCTACTAACCAGTCCCATCTGTAAAGCTTCTTCACTGTTTACCAGGCGTGCAGTTAGAAATAAATCTAAAGCATTTTGTCTGCCGACTAACCTGGGTAGCCGTTGCGTTCCTCCCCAGCCGGTAATGATGCCTCTCTTTGCGCCGGGATGTGATAGCACGGCATCCCTGGACGCAACGCGAATGTCGCACGCTAATGCGAGATCCAATCCACCGCCCATGCAGTAACCGTTAATGGCAGCGATCGTGAGCTGTTTAGCATCTGCAATTTTTTGAAACGTCTGTTGGCCCAGCTGCGAAAACTCGTGCGCCGCAGCCTCATCGAGACGAACTAGTTCACTTATGTCAGCGCCGGAGGCAAAAACCTTACCCGCGCCCGTGAAGACGATTGAGTGAATGTCTGGACGGCGGACCAGGTCGTCTAGTGTCTTGCCGAGTTCAAGAAGAGTGGAGATTGAGAGGGAATTCCGCTGGGACGGTCTGTTGAAACGAATAATCGCGGCGCTATCGTCGACTTCAACTATGAGGGAAGCGTCACCCACAAGTTTAGCGGGCAATCATTCGCGCGGTTTAACGTTCGCGCGTAGAAACTGCACGATGTTTTCAGTTGAAGTTCCTGGAAGGAATATCTCGGCCACGCCCTGCGACTTAAGTTTAGGAATGTCTTCCTGTGGCACGATGCCTCCGAGGAGTACGAGACAATCATCCATGCCTTGTTCTTTTAGTAACTGAACAATGCGCGGGCATAACGTGTTGTGCGCCCCACTGAGAATCGAAACGCCGACCGCGTCGACATCTTCCTGCAATGCAGCCGCGGCGATCATCTCCGGCGTTTGGCGTAAGCCGGTGTAAATCACTTCCATGCCCGCATCGCGCAGCGCGCGCGCAATTACCTTTGCACCACGGTCGTGACCGTCAAGACCTGGTTTAGCCACCAGCACACGTATCTTTCGTTCATTCATATCGTAATCAATTCCTAAACTTTGCTAATGGCCCGTCGCGTCGAATGTAATCATTCAGTGTCTTATAACTGAAGAAGTAACGCCCTTGCGGTTCCAATGCCTTCATTACGTGAGGGAAACCAGCATCGAAAAGGAACGTTACGCCGGTCTTCCCAACTTCAAACTCATCTATAGTCAATCGATCGAACTCCAGATGCCCGTACGCGTCAGTAAGCGTTTGACGCTCGTCTTCGTCTTGCAGGCCGGCCATATGTTCCGACTTCAGTTTCTGTAGCTCGCGTTTTAGTTCACTGTTTACCAACTCAATCAGAGCGTCGAGCTTTGTTGGTTCAAACGCCTCCGCCGCTCTGACTCGCGTCCCATTACGTAGATTAAGTAACAGGTGACGTTGGTGCGTATCAGGGTAAGCGCCAATGCCATTTTGAGTGAACGTAATGTCCAGCAAGTAATCCGCATTGTAGTTTACCTCGTACCCAAAGTCGCTCAACCACGTGTCCTCACGGTATTCCTGAAGCGTTAACTGGAAGGCGTTCTTGATGTCTAACGCCGCCCGCACGCGAGCTAACACCTCCGGATCGCTGAGGCCGCTTACCATGGGAAGCACAATAACCGCGGACTTGCGTTCGGGCGCGTGTTTTGTCACCGCCGGGCTGCGAGTGATGACGATTTTTCGAGGTCGCACGATCACGCTGCCGGGAGTGGGGGCGTTGGCGGATCCCCGCTGGGCCATCACCGCGTAGGCAGATGCCACCGCGAGTATCAATGTGACCAGGAGGCTGAGAATAGGTGGAGGGCGCAAGTTGATTGGCGTCGTTTTAGAAAGCAGGTTCTTCGTAGATTCCGTAAACATCGCGCAACGCTGAACAAATCTCGCCCAGTGTCGCATAGACACGGACTGCGTCAATCGTCGCAGGCATCGTGTTCTCCTCGTTGCGCGCAGCGCGTTGCAGTTTGTCCAGGGCGTTACTGACGGCACCCGCATCGCGACGCGTGCGTGTTTGTTCAAGTCGTTCCAGTTGATGTTCGCGTACTGATTCGTCGATGACCAAAGTGGGGACTGTTGGTTCATCCTCCATCGCATACTTGTTAACGCCGACGATCACCTGCTCGCCGCGTTCGACAGCCTTCTGATACTGGTAAGCGGAGTCCTGAATCTCGCGTTGCGGGAATCCTTTTTCGATTGCGGAAACCATGCCGCCCATCGCGTCGATCTTGCGGAAGTAGTCCAGGGCGCCCTTTTCCATTTTTTCCGTTAACGCTTCAAGAAAATAAGAACCGCCCAGCGGATCTACGGTATTCACCACCCCAGTCTCCTCGGCGATGATCTGCTGGGTGCGCAGAGCTATCAATGCCGCCCGATCGGTAGGCAGCGCCAGCGCTTCGTCGTAAGCGTCGGTGTGCAGGCTCTGTGTTCCACCGAGGACACCGGCCAGGGCCTGAATCGCAACGCGGACGATGTTGTTTAAGGGCTGCTGCACAGTAAGCGAAACGCCGGCAGTTTGAGTGTGGAAGCGAAGCTTCAGTGTGCGTTCGTTCGTTGTGCCAAACCGGTCTCGCATCTCGCGCGCCCAAATTCGGCGAGCCGCGCGATATTTTGCAATCTCTTCGAAGAAATCATTATGCGCATTGAAGAAGAAGGAGATGCGCGGCACAAACCGATCTACCTCGAGGCCGGCACGAATTCCCCAGTCGACATACTCGAGGCCGTCGCGCAGCGTGAATGCCAGTTCCTGAATCGCCGTCGCGCCCGCTTCTCGAATGTGATAACCACTTACTGAGATCGGGTTATAACGGGGTACACGCTCAGTGCAGAATTCAAACGTATCGATCACCAGCTTCATCGCCGGCCGAATTGGATAGATCCATTCCTTTTGTGCGATGTACTCCTTGAGGATGTCGTTTTGCAGAGTGCCGGAAATCTTAGTCCAATCCGCGCCTTGTTTCTCCGCCACTACGAGGTACATTGCCAGGAGAACAGACGCCGGCGCATTGATGGTTTGTGACACGGTAACCTGGTCCAGAGGTATCTGATCAAACAGGACCTCCATGTCAGCAAGTGAAGAAACTGCGACGCCACACTTACCAACTTCACCTTCCGAGAGCGGGGAATCCGCGTCGTAACCCATCAACGTCGGCAGGTCGTAGGCGACCGATAAGCCGGTCTGCCCTTGTGCCATTAAGTATTTGAAGCGAGCGTTGGTTTCTTCGGGTGTACTGAAGCCGGCAAACTGCCGCATGGTCCAAAGTTTCCCGCGATAACCGGTAGGATGAATGCCGCGGGTGTAAGGGAAGTCGCCGGGGAACGCAATATCTTTTTCGAAGCTCTGACCGGCTATATCAGCAGGCGTGTAGAGACGATTCACCTCTTCGAGTGAGACAGTCTCGAAGCGTTTCTTTCTTTCAGCATGCCTGGCCAATGTGGGATCCAGAGTCTTCTCTTTCCACTGTTCTACAGCTTCGTCAACGGGCAAATTGATCTCTTTAGTTTCAGGCATAAACTCCAGATTCTTCGTGGTTAATTAAGAATTTCGATATTAGTTTACGAGTATTTTACTGTCAACGCACCTTAAACGCGCGGCGCCTTTACTCCAAAAAGAGAGGAGCGCGGCTGTAATGGCAGTTACAGCCGCGCACACTGGAAGGTAAACGGTCAGGCGGCGTTCAAGAAGGGTACCTAGCAGACGACCAGCGGGAAACTTGTGTTGTCAGTGTTAAGTGAAACATCTGGCTCACTCCACGGGCACGACAATTTCGTTGGCTCGGACCATGTTCAGCCGGCTACGCGCAGCGGCTTCGATAGTGCGTGGATCGTAACGTAGCTGTTCGATCTCTCTACGCAAGTGTTGGTTCGAATTGCGCAGCCCTTCGACGTCTGACTGCATACGAACGTAGTGTTGCGACGCCACCGACATGCTGGCGCGTGTGCGTAGAGTTACCGAAACGCAAATTGCGAACGTCGCCAGGATGATCATTCCAAAAACCACCCACGACGGAATTACGCCACCGCGTCTCCGCACCTCCGCCGGACTGCCAATGATGTCAAGCGAAAGTTCTTTAACCGAAGCGAAGGGGGAAGGTGCCCGTGATACTACCCGCTGCGACCTGATTCGCTCATCAACCCAATAAGTATTTGCGACCCTGCTCAAGAAGCACCTCCAAGTCCTTTGCTGATTCGGATTCGGCGTAAATGCGCACCACGGGTTCTGTTCCTGAAGGACGCATCAACAACCAGGAACCGTCGGCAAAAATAAACTTCACACCATCCATCCGATTTGTTTGTTTTATTTTCCGGCCACCAATCTCTTTCGGATCTTCTTTGAGTTTGACGGCCAGCTTCTCCATCAACTCTGGAGTAAGCCGCAACCCAATACGGGCCGCCTCCAGTTTTCCCACACGCGCGTATAACTCCTGCAATTGCTCCGTCAAACTTTGGCCGCGCGCCGCCACTGCCTCCGCTGCGAGCAAACACGCAAGGATGCCATCTTTCTCCGGATAGTGACCTTTGATTGACAACCCTGCCGATTCCTCGCCGCCAATGACAATCTTGTCTTCATTGATCAATTCTCCGATGTACTTGAAACCCACTGGAGTTTCGTACAGCGGAAGCCCGCGAGCTTCAGCCACGCGATCCACCAGGTGGGAAGTTGCCACTGAGCGGGCCGCACCGCCGCTCCAGTCGCGAGACTCAACCAGGTAATCGAAGAGCAATGCGATTAATTGGTTGGGGGTAATAAACGCACCATTCGCATCGATAACTCCAAAGCGATCGGCATCGCCGTCCGTCGACAGACCAAGCACACAGCCTTTCGTCAAAACTACGTCGCGCAGTTCAGCCAGATGACTCTCTTCGGGCTCGGGCGAACGGCCGCCAAAAAGAACATCCCGCCAATCATGAATCGTTTCAACTTCTAAACCGTGTTGACGGAGGACGTCGTCCAAATAACCGCGGCCCGTGCCCCACAGTGGATCAAACGCATAGGATCCTCCGGCGCGAGCAATCACATCGAAGTTGATCTTCGTGCTCAAATCCGCGAGGTAATCAGGTCGCGCCGTGATCGTCTCAGGCGCGTGACTATCTCTACCCTGGACACGTGGCGTTGGCGAAAGGCCTGCGATTAGTTTCTCAACATCGCGGGTTATCTCCGGTAGAGCGGGCGCGCCATCACGCGTCGACAACTTCATTCCGTTGTATTGGGGAGGGTTGTGCGAAGCAGTAAAGTTAATGCCGCAAATAGCCCCCTTTGAACGAATCACATGCGAAATAGCGGGTGTCGGAACCGGTGCATCGCAAAGCAGCGCCCGGAAGGCATTAGCTGAAATCACGTGGGCACATTCTTCAGCGAACTTCTCGCCCAAAAAACGCGTGTCGTAGCCCACTATCATCAGTTTTTCCGTGGAATTCTGCGATTCAAAGTGTGAACAAATAGCCGTTGTGACGTTTCGCACTCCGGCAAAGGTAAACTCGTCCGCAATCACTGCGCGCCAGCCGGAGGTTCCGAATTTGATCGTCATTTTTAAGAAGCTGCTTAACAGAGAAGCCACAAGATAGTTGGCTTTTTCACCAACTGAACCGCAACAGGCTGTGCTTTCAACTTAGGCAATCCGTTGCCTGTCAACACTTTAGGGCAAGGTTGGCGGAATGTAGCACCAGTGCTTAAGGGAGTAAAGCAATTTGTTTGCAACGATTTGACTACGTAAGTTCAATGTTTACATGAGGTAAGGCGCTTAATTGGACCAAAAAGGCGTACGCGCGGCGTACACAATTCTGAACCGCTTTCTGGAACCTCCCAAGTGTTAAAACGTGTTGACACTTTTTAGGTCGACGACTAGACTGCATCTCCGAATCACAGGAGTCAGTCGGCTCCAATCATTGCCAGGTTCCTGGCGCGTTATCTTGCCTCTTCATCAGCTCGAATTGCCTCGTCCGGAATTTTTTTGTACGTCAACTAGTGCCTGATTTACCAGAGAGGCGACATGGCTAATTCAATGCATTGTGAGCCGGAATCAAAAGGAAACGCCGCAACGTCCAATCCTCTGCCACTTAGTTCAATCGTCCGCGCTCTCTGCCAGGCAGCGAGTGCCGGGCCAGAACTGCTTTATGAGGTGATGCTGAAGTTGAGTTTGGTGGTTGAGGCGGCTGCGCCAATGTACGGTCTATCGATCTGGAATGTAGAACCGGGCGAACGGCCAAAGCTGAAATGGGCCGAAGGCTTGCAAGAGGCTGAGATCGTAATTGGTGAGGCAGTCGTCAGTGAATCTCTGGACGGCATGGACTCAAGTTGGCCCACAGTAAATGCGGGAGATACATCCGTTTGTTTTGTCCTCTGCAGTTCGAAAGCCGGACGCGCAGGAGCTGCGCTTTATGGTCAATGTGTCCGCCCACTCTCACCGCAGCAGGCAAAAGATCTTGGAGCTGTGATGGACGTAACCAGATTGGCCCACTCGCATGTGGCGGTAGGGAAGCCACTCGCCGGTAAACCGGTGGAAACGAGGGTGGGCAAAGTTACGCTGCCCGGAATGATATTCGAAAGTCGCGCGATGAATGATGTCGCGCGGGTTGTAGGTAAAGTGAAAGACTCGGTGTCCACTGTTTTGATTGCCGGCGAGTCGGGAACAGGGAAAGAACTTGTCGCGCATGCGATTCACCGGTTGAGCAAACGTTCGGAGAGGCAATTCATTCCGTTCAACTGTTCTGCCGCGCCTCCGGACCTGATTGAGAGTATGTTGTTCGGCCATCGTCGGGGCAGTTTTACAGGCGCGATCACCGACAGCGAAGGCTTGATTCGCGCGGCGCAAAATGGAACTTTGTTTCTCGATGAAATCGGAGATTTACCGCTGGCCTTGCAGCCGAAACTATTGCGCTTCCTTCAGGAAGGCGAAGTTCATACTCTGGGCGAACGTGGGCCGCGGAAGGTCGACATCAGGGTAATTGCCGCGACGCACAAAGATCTCGAGCAACTTGTCCGCGAAAAACTATTCCGCGAAGACCTCTACTACCGAATCGCTACGCTGGTGGTAAAGGTGCCACCGCTTCGCGAGCGGCCTGAGGACATCTCAGCACTAATTTCACACTATTTGTCGCACTATGCCCGACGCAATGATCGGGCAATCGCCGGCATTACCTGGGAGGCCATTCGTATACTTGAACAATACTCATGGCCAGGCAACGTGCGCGAGTTGGCGGCGGAAATGGAACGGCTGGTCCTGTATGCAGAGGAAAATGGTTTCATCACTCCTGAGCAGATTAGCGAACACATTCGTCCCAGAGGTTCTCAGATGGCGGACGAATCGCATGGCGCGGAAAATCTGGAACTGTTACTGCAGGACTACGAACGGCGGGTCATTACAGAGACTCTAAGACGCAACGACAATAATGTCGCACGGACGAGTCAGGCGCTCGGCCTGGGGTCGCGACAGACCCTGTATAAAAAACTGAAGCGGTTGGCGATCGATATCGGAGATTTTTTGCAGGAAGACACAGAGCCCGGTCTGCAGTTTCGTAACTAAGAAGAACTTCAACTAATTAGTCAATTAAGCATCCGAGATCCTCCTCGGATGCTTTTTTGCTTTTGGGTTGTCGCTTGCACGGATAACAACCGCAAGACTTGTTAACGCCGGGCGACAAGAAGAATCGTCAACAAAATTCAGCGAATCGAACTGCGTGGCACCGATTGCGCGCCGCTGCTCGTCAACCGAGGGCGACAACAAAATTGTCTCCCATCGTTTTCGCAACCAAATTCATTCGCATTTCTTAGTTTCTGAGCAATGGCACACGCATTGTAAATGCTTGTCATCGTCGCGGCGGTCACTGCGTCGCGAACGGAGTAGATAAGAACCACAAAACATCTCATGAAGGCTATCACCACAAAAGAGTTTGTATCACTAGTAATCATCGCAATCACCGCACCCGTTTTAGCGCTGGCACTTTTCGAAGGCGCTCGAGCGATGGCGGCCGGTAACGAATTGTTACTGTTGGCACTAACTCTATGTGGCGCAGTCGTGAGTGGCTTTAACGGTTTTGGCCGCCGCACGGTCAATGCCGGAGGTCGTTCGCGCAGAAGCAAGATGGCGCTTACATCATGAGTTGAGCGGTTAACGTTCGGGGTGAATTCCTTTCCCAAAAGGAAGCGAACGCAATTCAAGCAATAACCAACCTTAAAGGAGCAAACACAAATGATTAAGAAATTCTTTCGCGATGAAACCGGTCTTGAACTGTCGGAATACGCTGTTGCCGCAGCGTTGGTTGCAATCGCTGTCGTCGGTGCCTTCGGGCTGCTCGGTGATGCGATCACTGCCAAGATCACGGAACTCACCGGTCACATCGAAAACGGCTAATAGTCGGCGGGGACAAATGGCCCAGGCGCGCTTTAGCTAAGAAGTACCCCAGGTTAGAGCGCGCCCCGGGGTCATTCAATACCACTACTAAACAATGAAAAGTTTTCTCTTAGACGAGACAGGTCTTGAGCTTTCCGAATACGCCATCGCCGCTGCGTTAGTCACAATCTCGGTGGCAGCTGCTTTTACCCGTTTGGGCGATAGCGTAGTGGGAAAACTCAACGAGCTGGTTGGACACGTAAGCAGTTAATACCGAAACGACTCGACGGGTTGCAAATAATGTCTGAAACGCTGGTCTACATAATTTTTCTCCTTCCGCTGACGGTCCTTATCGCATACCACGACGTTCGCTACCGGCGGATTCCCAATCCTTTTGTCTTAGCAACATTGGCGGCGGGCGTGACGATGAATGTGATCCTCAGCGGAATGCCGGGTCTTTACTCAAGTCTGGCGGGTACCGGGCTCGCTTTCATGCTGATGTTCATGCTTCACATTTTTGGGGCCATGGGAGCAGGCGATGTGAAGTTGTTTGCAGCAATTGGTGCGGTAATCGGAGTCAAACTTGTTATTCCAACATTCCTGGTGGTGATTCTCACCGGCGGCCTGCTCGCCGTTGTTTCTATCCTGCGGGCGGGAACAGTGTTCACGACGATGCACCGAGTCCTGCAAATATTTGTTGGCATGTTGCCCGGCTGGCAAATGCCGAAGTTCGCAGTTCCCAACAACCGCAAGTACACGATTCCTTATGGCGTGGCCATCACGCTGGGAAGCGTCATTTCAACAGCAATCTTTCGCGCTTGATTCAAGCGATTCGTTCACGACGGTCCACTGACCACATGGAGAGTTAACTATGCGCAACAAACGCTTTTTCATCGTACTTGCCGGAGCACTTCTGTTCGGGTTGCTCGCTGCTTTTTCTGTGAGCCGATATCTGTCGAGCGCTCAGGCTTACACCAAGAACTTGACTCGTGTGGCAGTTGCCAAAGTGGCAATCCCGGTTGGGACGCGAATCATTCCTGAACAGGTGATGGTCGTTTCCTTCCCCCGGGAGTCGACTCCTGATGGCGCGTTTGACGCACCGGACAAATTGGTAGGACGAGTGGCTGTCACCAACATTGCGCCACGCGAGCCGATCACTGAATCGCGTCTCGCACCTGAAGGAACGGCAGCCGGACTGTCAGCCGTTATTCCAGAAGGTTACCGCGCGATGACGGTGAAGGTAGATGACGTGGTCGGGATCTCCGGCTTCATCATGCCGGGCACACTCGTTGACATCGTCGTCGTGATTGATCCGGAAGAAAACTCGGCGATGCAGAACCCGATCTCGAAGATCGTACTGCAGAACATCAAGGTGCTCGCCAACGGTCAAAACATCGACAAACCCGAAAACCAAAGAGAAGCCAACAGTGTGAAGGCAGTAACCCTGCTGGTGACACCTGAGCAAGCTGAAAAACTCGCACTGGCCGCCAGTGAAGGAAAACTTCAGCTCGTGATGCGCAACGCAATCGATCAGGGTGACGAGCAAACGACCGGCATCAATAAGCGCAGTCTCCTTTCCGGCGAACGCGCGATGCCCGCGCCGGATCCGGGTTCGTTAAAGAGCGAACAGCCAGCGGGAAGCAAAGCACCATCCCGTCGTGTGCGGCCTGTTGAAGCTAAACCTGTTGCCGAAGCTGCACCGCCACCGCCGCGGACGTCTGTCGAGATGATCGAAGGCGCCAAAAAACGAAACGTAGATTTTCCGCAGTAACGAATAACCAAATCGACTGCGACTTAAGAACAGTTTTATCGAAAGCAAAAGGAGCTAAAGACAATGCATAGCCGTTCCCCAATCGCTCGCGTATTTACCCTGACGCTGGCGTCACTGATGTTGACTTTGACTTACTCGGTGGCCACCGCACAGGAGACTTCCTACAAGGCGTCGTTCTCCCAGAACAAAGAATCCGTCGCCGTTAACGTGCTGGTCGGTCAATCGCGAGTAATCAATTTTGACAGGCCAGTGGGACGCTTCTCGGTTTCAAATCCTGAAATAGCGGAAGCGGTACTGGTAACACCGGACCAGGTGTTGGTGAACGGTAAAGCTTTCGGTCAGGTGAATTTCATCGCCTGGGAGCAGTCTGGCGGAGAGTATCTGGTTTTCGATGTCTTCGTTCGCGCCAACCTTTCGCTGATCGATTCGCAAATTCGCGCGCTCTTTCCGAAGGACGACATTCGGCTGAGCCAGGCTAACGGGTCGGTAGTCATCTCGGGCAGTGTCAGCGATCCCAAGGTAGCGGGACAGGTTGAGAGCGTGGTTCAGGCCGCCGGCTTCAAGACTGTGAACATGTTGGCTTCGCCGGTGAAGAACATTGCGCAAGTGCAGCTTCAGGTACGTGTTGCTGAAGTGAACCGCACCAAGCTGCGCGATTACGGGACTGCGTATTCGTTCATGCCGCCAGGCGGCACCGTGGGCTACGTAAACAGCGGCGGCGGACCGAGTCAGTTAGAGAGCGCGGCCACAAGTCCACTGGGGGCCATACTGACGAGCGTCTTCTCGCCCGCGCTGAATCTCTTCATGTTCAATCGACAAACAAATACATCTGCGATGCTTCGCATGTTGAGAACTCAAGGTGCGTTCCGTGAACTTGCTGAGCCGAACCTGATTGCGATGGACGGCCAGCAGGCCAGTTTCCTGGCGGGGGGCGAGTTTCCTGTGCCTGTCTTGCAGAACGGCGGCGCCGGCGACAGTGTGGGAATGACGGTCGTGTTCAAAGAATATGGTGTGCGTCTTAATTTCAAGCCCACCATCATCGATGAAGATCACATTCGCCTCGAGCTGGAGCCCGAAGTATCAACCATCGATTTTACTAATGGAGTTAAGTTTGGCGGATTCATCATACCTGCGCTGAAGACTCGTCGTGCCAAGACTGGTATCGAATTGCGCGACGGGCAGTCGTTCGCACTGGCCGGATTGCTGGATAACTCTGAATCGAGAAGCTTATCCAAAATCCCGGTTATCAGCGACATTCCCATCCTTGGCAATTTGTTCAAATCCAAGTCTTTCCAAAAGAGCGAGACTGAGTTGATGTTCATCGTCACCGCGGTCTTGGTCAAACCGGTAAATCCGGATGACTTACCGCAGATGCGCGGCGTCGACGGACTGAAGAACGGCTCGCCGCTCGGCATTGAAACCAAATCCGACGAAATCCAGGGACGCACTGGGTTTTCAGTAACTGGACAAAACGAGGACGGAAAAACCGCGCCTAAGACTTCGGAACCGGCCAAAGCCAGCGAACCGAAGGCGAAACCCAGTCCGAAAACTACAACTGATGCTGATGCTGCCTCTACGGTCAGCGTGCGCAAAGTAAACCAGCCGTTGCCGGTGGCCCACGTCACCTTAACGGACGCGATGCTCGCGCCAATACCGCCTAGATAATTTCTTTCAATGCAGCTTCGCTGTGCGGAAGGAGAAGCGATGGAAAAGCTAAAAGGCAATTTCAAACGTGATCGAAAAGGCGAGCGGGGATCGATCCTGGCCATGTCAGCCCTGGGAATGCTGACGATAATTCTGGCAGTGGGGCTCGGAGTTGACATCAGCCACTTCTACCTGGTGAAGGGTGAGTTACAGAACTCCGCTGATGCGGCGGCGCTGGCGGCCGCTTCCGCAATCAACTCCAATCCCAGTGGAATTGTTGAAGGGACCACCCGGGCCGTGACGGCCATGAACTCATATGAGTTCAACAACACAAGTGTTCCGTTTCAACGTTCCGATGTCACCTGGGCGGTGAACCTTGATGGTCCGTACATGTCAGAAGCGGCGGCCGCAACCGAGGCGCAGGCGCCTACGATTCGGTTCGTCAAGGTTAAGACACCCAACAGTCCAGTAGGGGTTTCATTCTCCGCCATGGTGCTCGGCAATAGTAAAAACCTGTCAGCCAACGCTACCGCGGGTCTTTCAATACCACTGAATGTTTCATGCAATTTCATCCCTCTATCAGTTTTGATCGACGACGACACGAGCCTCTTGATACCGGGAAAGACTTACACAATCCGAGCTCCTGCGGGCGGAGGTCCGTCGCCAGGTAACTATCAGATTCTCGCTGTCGCGGGCCGTGGAGGCGTCGATGTGGAATATGGCATCGGTGCTGGCGTAGATGCATGCGGGCAGCCGGGCCAGGAGTACGCTGTCGACACTAAGCCAGGATTGACAGCGGGTAAGGTCCGAAAGGGAATCAACTCGAGATTCGACGACTACCAGGGTAGTCAGCTCGATCCAATACTCAATCCGCCGGACACCAATATTAAGGAAAACATCACTTGGGATCAGTACAGCAAATATCTCGGTTGCGGTCGCCCGGGAGCAATAGCTTGCAATTCGCAATACGTGCAAGGGCCATCACACGCCGGCGTGGACATGCGTCGCGTGGTTCTTATTCCGCTGGTTAAGGTCAGCGAATATGACCCGGGCAGAGATGTCGTCAAGTTTTACCGGTTCGGCGCTTTCTTTTTGAAAACCAAAGTGTCCAACGGTACCGGTGGCGACATCGAGGCGGAGTACATAGAAGATCGACTGGCGATTGGTGAAGGTGGGTACGACCCTACCGGACCAGCGGGTGATCCGTTACTTGCTGCTCCAGTGCTCTACAGATGAGGACTACCAGAATGCACACACGTCTTCAAAAAGTTCGCATGTTGCGCAGACTGCGCCGTCGTCAGGTTGCTCGTAGTTTTGTGCGCGATGAGCGCGGCATCCAATTGGCAGAACTGGCGATCGTCCTGCCAATCCTGCTCATTCTCTTTGGCGCCACCGCCGAGTTTGGCCGCTTTTTCTATGAGTATTCGACGCTCGCAAAGGCGACACGAGTAGGGGCGCGCTATTTAATTACGACTCCTATAAACGAAACGGAAAAAGCCAAGGCAAGAAATCTTGTGGTCTATGGCAACCCTGATGGCACGGGCGATCCGGTAGTTGAAGGGCTTACCACAGACAATATTGTGATCACCGCGCGTAACTCCGCCGGCGATGCAATTGTGGCGGGCGTTCCAGCAACGATCACAGTTGAGATTAGTGGCTTCCAACATCAATCGTTCGTGAGTCTTGGAGACCTGATTAAGAACGAAGATCTGAGTTTGAACATTGACGTGAAGCCGAGCGTGACCATGCGCTACCTGATTAATTCAACGTTGGTATAAGCCATGATCAGGAAAACTAAAAAACATAATCAACGTGGTGCCACGCTTGTCGAATTTTCCATCGCTGCCACTGTTTTCTTAACCGTGATGTTCGCGGTGATGGAGTTTGGACGAGCCGTGTGGACCCACAACGCCTTGTCCGATGCCGCCCGTCGTGGTGCTCGTTACGCAGTGGTGAACGGAACAGGTTCGAGCGGTGCGGTGAAAAACGTCGTGGTTTATGGAGATCCAGACGGTGGAACAAAACCGCTGGTGGATAACTTAACCATCGACAACGTTGACGTGAACTACTCGGGCTTTGGCCTGGATGAGGGCACGGTCCAGGTAACGATCACGGATTACGAGTTTGAGTTTGTAATTCCAATAGTCGGAACCACCATGCAAATGCCCAACTACACTACCACGCTAACTGGTGAGTCAGCCGGCACTGCGCCCCCACCTCTATAAATTCATCATGCAAACACCTACGAACCAATTGATTACATTTGTAGTCTTAAGCACTGGCCTCGAGAATTTCAAAGAAATTCGAGCGGCGCTGACTAACGATGGTCGCGCGCAACTACTCGCCGGGGGCAACGATCCCGAGCAACTTTACGGAGAGATCGTTCGCCTGAAGCCGGCCGCCGCCATTATCGCCCTCGGTGGAAACGCCGAGCAGTCAATCAAGTTAATCCAACGTTTGAATCTTGAATCGCCGGGGACTGCGGTGATTTCTGCCGCGCAGAACGCTTCGCCGGATCTCATTCTCCAGAGCTTGCGCGCCGGCGCCCGAGAATTTTTACGATTGCCGATTAGTCAGGATGAGCTGACAACAATCATCGATCGCGTTGGAGAGTTTTCGGCGGGGCAGGTTGAGGCGCCTAAGAAGAAGGGCCGCATGGTGGCCGTGTTCTCGAGTAAGGGTGGCTGCGGAACTTCTTTCGTGGCGACCAACCTCGCTGCGTGTAATCCATCACGAACCGTTCTGGTTGATTTGAACCTTCAGGCCGGCGACCTACCACTCTTCCTGGGGCTCGATCCTAAGTACTCGGTCGCCGACATGGCGGAAAACCGCGCGCGGCTCGACGATGCGTTAATCACCACCTTTTGCACTCCTTTCTCCGCCAACCTGTCACTTCTGGCGGCGCCACGTGAAGCGGATTCCGCAGACGAGATAGAACCTGAGCACGTCTTCGAAGTATTGCAGCGACTGAGAGAGTCGTTTGACTACGTAGTACTCGATCCCCAACACACGTTTGATTCGATCACGCTGGCAGCCCTCGACCAGTCTGATGAGATTGTTTTGGTGCTAACGCTCGACATTCCGGCCATTCGCAGCACGCAACGCGCTCTCGAAATCTTCGATCGTCTGGGGTACCCGCGTAAGAAGATCAGGATTGTGGTGAACCGGTGGAGCAAGCAAATCGATCTGGATCTCCGCCAGGTTGAGAAGTTTCTGGGCGAGCCGGTGATTGGTTTTGTTCCCAGCGACTATCAGACTGCGGTTACCTCGATCAATCTAGGCACGCCGCTGGTCCGATCTGAACCCACCTCTAAAATCGCGCAGGAGCTCAGGCGTATATCGCAGACGATCACGAATAGCACGGTGCCGATCCAGGAAAACCTGAAACCGCGCCGCAATCTTTGGAACTCGATATTCAAACGCGATGGCTCGCAAAGTCAGTTGGAGCTGCAAGCCACCGGAACGGACTTCAGTCTCTAAACCTAACGGTCGAACAGGACCCAAATCATATGGCGTTACGAGAACGACTCATTAAAGAAACTGTGAACGGCGGCGAGCTGGTCAATCAGAACACGCTCCAGGAAATGAAGTCGCGGTTGCATAAGTCGCTAATCAACCGCATGGACCTGACGAAGCTTGCGGACCTAACCCCGGAACAGGTGCACGCCGAAGTTTCGCGGCTAGCTGAAAATGTGCTCGCGCAGGAAGCGATGCCGTTGTCATTGTCAGAGCGCGATCGTTTGGTCAACGACGTACAGCACGAGCTGTTCGGGCTGGGACCACTTGAGCCGTTGCTTGCCGACCACACAATTTCAGACATCCTGGTTAACCGGCACAGCACAATTTACGTTGAGCGACGCGGAAAACTCGAAGCTACTAACGTGGCCTTTAAAGATGACGAGCACTTGATGCGCGTTATCGAACGCATCGTGTCGTCAGTGGGACGCCGCATCGATGAATCGTCTCCCATGGTGGATGCGCGACTGCGAGACGGTTCGCGCGTGAACGCCATCATTCCACCTCTTTCCATCGATGGCCCAGTGCTTTCAATTCGCCGGTTTGGAGCAGAGCCGCTGCGCATGAACGCGCTCATCGATAATAAAGCGCTGACCAAAGACATCGCAGACATGCTGGAGATGTGCGTGGCCGCGCGGCTGAATCTGCTAATTTCGGGAGGCACCGGCGCCGGCAAAACTACTTTGTTGAACGCGCTGTCCGCCTACATTCCCACCGACGAACGAATCGTAACCATCGAGGATTCAGCTGAGTTGCAGTTGCAGCAGCCTCACGTGGTGCGACTCGAAACGCGTCCGCCAAACATTGAAGGCAAGGGTGAAGTCACGCAGCGCGACCTGGTGCGCAATGCATTGCGTATGCGGCCCGATCGGATCGTGATTGGCGAGGTGCGTGGCGGCGAAGCTATCGACATGTTGCAAGCCATGAACACCGGTCATGACGGCAGCTTGACGACGATTCACGCCAACACTCCACGGGACGCGCTGTCCCGGCTGGAAACCATGATTCAAATGACGGGGATGCGACTGTCTGATCGGGCGATGCGCCAACAAATCGCCGCCGCCATAAATCTCGTGGTCCAGGTTGCGCGTCTATCGGACGGCACACGTCGCGTCACTTCTATTTCGGAAATCACAGGCATGGAAGGCGAAACCATCACCATGCAGGAGATTTTCCAGTACGAACGCACCGGAGTGGATGCGCAGGGCGTGGTAATCGGCCGCTTCAAACCGACCGGCATCCGTCCTCGTTTCGCAGAAAAACTAAAAGCGTGCGGCATTCAGCTACCACGCGTTTTCTTCGAGGAGATGTAAATCCAATGTTGATCTCCTTCTTAGTTTTCCTGTTTGGTCTGTTCCTGGTGCTGGGCGGTTACCTGATCGCGACTCGCGGATCCGATGCGAAGCGTGCGCGTTTGCAAAAGCGACTGGCAGACGCACTCCTTCACTCGGCACAGACTGATGACGTCGACGTGATACTCGCGCGCAGTGAGTTAATGAGCGAAATTCCGTGGATGAATCGGACGCTCATCAACGTTCAATCAGCCTTGCAGCTCAAACGCATGTTGGACCAGGCTGATCTTCACATCACGCCGTCGCGTCTGGTCATGTTTTCGGGTATGGCAGGGATTCTGGCCGCTATGGCTGCGTCAGTCCTGACGTTCAATCTGCTGATCATGCTTGTGGCAGGCATAGTCGCTTCATCATTACCCTTTATTCACGTTTGGTGGAAACGTAAAAAACGTTTTGACGCTTTCCTTGAACACCTTCCGGATGCACTCGACTTAATGAGTCGCGCTCTAAGCGCGGGCCACGCTTTCTCGGAAGCATTGCACATGATTTCAGTGGAGATGCCGGAGCCGATCGCCGGCGAGTTTCGCAAGACCTACGAGGAGCAAAACCTCGGTCTCTCCCTGAAACTTGCATTGGATAACCTGACGCACCGGGTGCCGCTGCTGGACCTGCGCATGTGTGTAACTGCAGTGCTGATTCAACGCGAAACTGGTGGCAATTTGGCTGAGATTCTCGAGAAGGTCGCCTACACGATTCGCGAACGGTTCCGCATCCTGGGCGATCTCAAGACCTTGACGACAAGCTCACGGATGTCTGCCTGGCTGCTTTGTGGTCTGCCGATCGGCGTGGCTTTAGTCATAACTGCAATGAATCCGGAATACATGAGCGTGCTGTGGAAAGACCCGCGCGGACATTACCTGATTGCGGCTGCCATGATTATGCAGATAACCGGAATGCTAATCGTACGGAAGATACTGAGAATAAAAATTTGAGAGGGGAGTAGTCAGTGGTCCATGGTCAGTTGCACACCGAATCTACCCAATTCGTTCCCCTTTTGTGCTTACCACCAACGACCACCTGTATCCATCAACCGCAGCCAACTGACCATCGACGACTGACTACTGTCCAAAAACAACGATGCTTCTAATAATTGCAATCTCAACTTTTGTTTGTATCTCGCTCGGCATGATGGGCGTCTACTGGCTGGTCTATCGGCCGCAAAGCGCATCCACGGAGCGCCTGAGACGGCTCGGCCAGCGAGGTAACATCGAAGCTCCGTCCACCGGACTAACACCCGATCGAGGGTCAGAGCTGGCGGAACGGCTTGCTTCGCCACTCAGTCGCCTAGTGCCGCCCTCAGCCGCCGAAGCCAAGAAATTACAGAAGCAGCTGATGCACGCCGGCTTCCGATCGGCCAGCGCGCCAATTGTCTTCCGCGCTCTTCAGCTGTCGTCGTTGGCTGGTTTTCCGGCGGCTGTTGCCCTGGTCTGCGCGATCATGGCGCGACCGCTGGGCAGTGCTTTGTTTTGGATCCTGCTCGCTTTCATCGTCGGTTTCTTCCTGCCTCGTTACATTCTGCGTCGCATGATCCGCTCGCGCCAACAATTGGTCCGCTGGGGATTGGCTGACGCGCTCGATCTGATGGTTATCTCCGTTGAGGCCGGACTTGGGCTTAATGCTGCGATGCTTCGCGTCAGTACGGAGCTGAAGGAAGTGCATCCGGACATCTGTGAAGAATTCGAGCTGGCAAACCTCGAAATTCGAGTTGGGCGTGAACGTGATGAAGCGTTGCGTAACCTGGCTGACCGCACCGGCGTAGACGATCTTCATAGTCTCGTCGCGATGTTGATTCAAACCGATCGATTCGGAACGTCCATCGCCCGCGCGGTACGTGCGTTCTCCGATTCACTTCGTACCAAACGTCGCCAGCGTGCGGAGCAGGCGGCCCAAAAGGCGGCGGTGAAGTTGTTGTTCCCGCTCGCGTGTTTCCTGTTCCCGACTTTATTTATCGCCATCCTCGGTCCGGCAGCTCTCCAGTTAGCCGACACCCTGGGAAAGATGTAAAGGAGCATTTATGAATAAGCGCACCTTACTGGCCATCTTTATCGCGTTCGTCGTGACGATCGGCGCCACTGCCGTGTGGAGCGCGTCAACGGTAGAACGAGATGGCGACACCGATGCCAACGTCCTGGAAGACTCCGGCTCGCTCGCGGGCAACGTTGATGACAACGGCGAAGTGCAAGTTAAAAAGAAGAGTGGCAATAAAGTGGTGCGGGCCATCGCCGCTCCGTTCAAAGCCTTCGGTAGGCTCTTCAAGCGAGGCGACGACAATAAACTGCAGAGAATGACGGAAAAGGATGCGGAAAAATTTGCGTCCGTAGGTGTGGCCCGCGTCGAAGATAGTCGAACACCCGCCAGGAAAAAGTTGGACGCTCAAGCCTCAGCGAAGGACCACCTGGCAGCGGGGCGGGAGTACCTATTGAATGGGCGGTTCAACGAAGCTATCTCGGAACTATCCACAGCCGCCTCAATCGATCCCAAACTAAGCGAGGCGCATAACCTGCTCGGCGTTGCTTACGATCGAAAAGGACTTGCGGAGCGAGCGAAGGACTCTTATGAGCGCGCTGTGAAGGTCGAACCGGATGATGCGCAGACTCTTAACAATCTGGGCTTCTCGCTTTATCAAAACGGAAACTATCGCGCCGCTGCAGATAAGTTGAAGCGCGCTGCAAAACTCGCTCCTACAGACGAACGAATTCTGAACAACCTCGGTCTGGCCCTGTGCCGCTTGGGTAAATTTCAGGATGCCTACAAACACTTTGCTCGAGCAGCCGGCCCGGTGATGGGAAATCTAAATACGGGTCGCATGCTCGAGCGGTTTGGCCGTGACGAAGACGCAATTCGTTACTACGAGGACGCACGGCGCCTTGATTCGTCCAATTCAGTTGCGCTGCGCCGTTTAGCTGATCTGTACAAGCGAACCGGCAATCCGCAGCAATCGCAGGCCGCTAGTAATGCATTGGCAAATCTAATGTCGGCATCATCCGGACAATAAGCAGACAAGTTCAAGGCAGGAGCTGTATGACGCACACAACCATGCTTTCTCGCAGCGAAGTGGAAACTATGGGACCGCCTGTCCCGGAAGAATTAACCGAGCTTGGCGTCGGCGAAGGGTTCATGTGTGACCTGGCGCTGAAGCACGTCGCCATGCTACCGGAACCAACCACCACGGCAGTAGCGGAGCGGTTGCACCTGCCCCGTGCGCTGACAGAGGAAATACTCCAGAAGCTTTATCGCGAGAAACTGATCGAGGTGCGTCTGCAGACCGCATTTGGATCGACGCGCTATGGCATGTTGGACCACGGATGGGACCGTCTGGTTCGTTTACTTTCTCTTTGCGGTTATAGCGGCCCGGCACCGGTTTCACTCTCAGACTACAGTCACATGATGCGTCTGCAGTCGATCCCGTCACATCCGGCGTCCCTTGAGACTGTCCGAACGGCGTTCAATGACTTGATACTTCCGGAGTCGCTGCTGCAAACGTTGGGGTGCGTAATTAATTCCCGCCGGTCACTGTTTCTTACGGGTTTGCCTGGCACCGGTAAAACCGCAGTGGCGGAACGAATTAACAACGCCCTGCCGGGCGCGATTTGGATTCCATACGCAGTCGAGATCGACGGACAGATCATCCGGGTCTTCGATTCGCATTGTCATCGCATCGCATCGGAAGATGTAACGCCTTACGAATATGACCGCCGCTGGGTGTTGATCGATCGCCCGCTCGTAATCGTTGGTGGTGAACTGACACTCGAGAACGCCGATCTGACGTGGAGCGAAGCTGCAAAATTTTACGAAGCACCCTTTCAGATGAAATCAAATGGCGGCACGCTGGTAATCGACGACTTTGGCCGCCAGCGGGTTGCGCCAACGGATCTGCTTAATCGTTGGATCGTTCCACTCGAACGACGCGTCGACTATCTCGCTTTGCATACAGGCAAAAAGATTGAAGTGCCGTTTGAGCAACTCGTAGTTTTTTCGACCAACCTGGAAGAAAAGGATTTGGCAGACCAGGCGTTCCTGCGACGCATGGGTTATCGCGCGCGCGTCGAACCACCGACGGCCGGGGCGTACAGCGAGATCTTTAAACGACAGGCCTTTAATCGCGGTATACGCTGCGATCAGCCTGTTCTGGACCACGTGATTAATAAGTACCGGATTGAGCGGCGTCAAATGAAAGGTTGCGAGCCGAGAGACTTGCTGGACCGCGCCACTGATATCTGTCTCTTCGAAGGGAACGCTCCCGAGTTAACTCCGCAGGTCTTGGATATCGCGTGGGGAAACTACTTCGGCACGTCTCATACCTTTGCGCCCGTCGCGACGCAGGAAACTATGATCGAAAGAACGCTGGCGGATCCACTCGAACTATAGGTAAATCCAATGACGTCGAAAAACATTTTGCGGTTCGTTAATTCCGTGGCGGTGATGTTAGTGGTGTTCTGCGTAGCTCACGCCCAATCGAGCACTACCGAAAACTCGAAAGCAGCGCGGATAAAGTTTACTGACGGCAGCGAAATTCGGGTCGACGAGGCCTGGGAGAGCGAACAGGGTGTCTGGTACCGGCTCGGTGGAATCAGCCACCTGGTCGAACGAGCTCGAGTTAAAAAGATTGATAAGTCGGCGAAACCTGCGGAGACGCAGGTTGCCAAAGTGGTTGAAACGGTTGAAGAACAAAGTCAAAAAACAGAGGGTCCTGTTTGGATATTCCTCGCCGGCGGCGCCCGCGTCGAAGCAGACAGTGTTACTGAAGCGCCGGCGGGTGTTTGGTATAAGCGCGGCCCGTTCACCATCTTCATCGAACGCAGTCGCGTCGAACGAATTGAAAGGGAAGTGGAAAACGTTGCAGAATTGGACTCTTCTTCAGGAAAGGCCCGCGGTTGGACTACCGGGAATGTCAGAATCGACTCGTTGATAAAACAGAACGGCGCCAAATACGGTGTCGATCCGTATTTGATCTTTTGCGTGATGGAGCAGGAATCGCACTTCAATTCGCGCGCGCTTTCGCCCAAAGGAGCAAGGGGTTTGATGCAGCTGATGCCTGGCACAGCGGCGAGATTTGGTGTCAGAAAGTCGTCCGACCCGGCACAGAATATCGCCGGCGGGACCCGGTACCTGAAGGAACTCATGGGTCGATTCAACGGACGCATCGATCTGGTGTTAGCTGGTTACAACGCCGGTGAAGGCGCCGTCATGAAATTCGGACACCGGGTGCCCCCGTATCGAGAGACACGAAACTACGTAAAGCGTATCAGCTATCGATACCGGCAGCAGGCCCGTCCAGCGGCGCCGGCAAAGCCGGTCGCAGCGCCGATTACAGTGGTTGCAGGATCCTGAAACGTCACCAAAAGCAGAACTGGTTAGCGCAGCGACCGGGTCATGTGAGTAAAATGAACTCGGAAGGGTCGCGGCACCTTTAACAGTACACGGCCCTATGAAGCAATAAACTGTTGACTCTATTCCGCGCGACCCGGTCGCTGCGGTTCTGCTTTTGGCGACCGAGGGATCCAGAGTCTATCGAACGTTGAACTTCCAACTTGGAATGCGAAAGAAATGAAAGCTCTCTTTAAACTATTCCTGGCAGGAACGCTTTGTTGTTTCATCTCCGGAGCTGCGCAGGGGCAAAGACCGCAGCCACCACTTACAAACGCTTCGATCGTCAAGCTGGTACGGGCAGGTTTCAAAGAAAAAACTGTAATCGCAATTATCAATAGCCGGCCGGGTAACTTCAGGTTGGAGCCTGAAAACCTAATAGAACTGAAACGTAGCGGTGTCGGCGAGAACATCATTCTGGCCATGTTGGCTCAGGACGAGTCGTTTGTGTTGAGTGATGACGAGTGGACTCTCGATTCAACTCTCGGTCGCAATCGGAATCGCGGAGAACAGTCGCAGCCGGGCGGCGATATTTTTGGCAGTAGTGGCGGCTCAAGAGGTCAGACCAGCGGTCGCGGCCTGAGCGGTGCAAACGAACAAGAGAACACTACGAGCGGGAGTGCAACGGTTCGTATTCTCAGGCCACCGACAGAAACCGGCGGAGGCACACCAATGAAACTGGAGAAGACTCCGACGCTCGACAATGAAGCCGTTATCAAGTTAGTTGAAGCAGGGTTCTCCGAAGGCACCATCATCAAGCGAATAGAGGATTCACCCGCCGACTTTGATCTATCGGCAGCAAAGATCGCGGAGCTGCGGCGTCGGCGCGTGCCTGACACAATCATCACTGCCATGACCGCGGCGATGAGTGAGGAACCGGACCTGCGTAAAGGTGCTTTAAGGACGAAGGGGAATTAATCTCATGCGGCGCAGCGTTGCGATCCTATCGCTGTCCTTCGTTGCAGTGTTTGTGTTACTGCCTTCACACGCGTCTACACAGGATCTGCCTCCTCCTCCGCCACCGCTGCCGCTCAAGCCATCACCAACGCCTCCACAGCGGGAACAGGAACTCGATCCAGAAGACGTTATTTCGGTAAACACGACCGAAATATTGCTTCCTGTTACGGTGCGTGATCATACCGGGCGGCTGGTTCCCAATCTAACTCGCAAAGACTTCCGTATTTTTGAAGACGGACAAGAGCAGCCACTAAACGATCTTAGCCTGCGGCAGGCGCCGGTGGATGTCGCATTGATAGTGGATGCTTCTTCTTCCGTCGCCGAGAATCTCGATGACTTTCGAAGTGCCGCCGAGGACTTCGCCTCTTATTTGTCGCCGGAAGACCGATTGTGCCTGATCCAGTTTGACGACAAGGTGACGTTGTTACAAGACTGGACCAGAAGCATGGTCCAATTGCGGCGCGCGCTCAGACGAATCGCTCCGGGAATGTTTACCCGATTTCACGATGCGATGCTTCTGGCATCGCGAGACCAGTCACCGCGCGTCGATGCTCGACACGCGATCATTGTGCTTACCGACGGAATCGATAGTGGGCGCGGGTCGACTTTTGACGCAGCGCTCCGTGCCGCTCTTCAGTCGCAAACCACGATTTACGTCATCAGCAACACGGAAATTGAACGGACCAGAAAGCAGCAAGAACTGGAAACGCTCCTCACCACCTCTGAGTCTGCTGCTAGATTCAACAAGTTAAGGATTGATGATCTAAGGATGGGGCTTGACGCGCTGGCCGCCAGCGAAAGAAACCTGGACGCCCTAACGTCCGCGACCGGTGGCCGAGTCTATAAGCCCACACGATTTACTGACTTGCAAAAAACCTATGCTGAAGTCGCGCAGGAGTTACGTCAGCAATACACTCTCTACTACTCACCGTCG
>DATEPF010000361.1:0-5646 GCA_035273325.1 Pyrinomonadaceae bacterium
CACGCTGGCGAGGCGTTCCGCGATCACGGGATCTATGGTTTTTAGTTTTTCTTGTTGCTCCATCGCCTTCGCGGTGTTGCCGGTCATCAGGTTGCTGATCGCGTAGTTAAAGTAGAAGGAAGGTTCGGTGGGCATCAGCGCGATTGCCCGTTCGTGAAACGTTAAAGCTTCTTTGGGCCGGCCTGCTTTTGATAAGGTCACAGCCAGCCCGTCGTAGGCGAGTGCATATTTGGGATAACTCTTGATCAGGTTACGAAACACAAATTCCGAATAACGAAAGTTCCTCATCCGATCGTAAGTCACTGCCTGGTTGTACCGGGCTTTTAGTAATGTCGAGTCAAGCGCAATAGCTCTCGCAAACGCGTTAATCGCTCGTGGAAACTGTTTTAACTCGCCTAGTGCTTCACCGAGATTGTTGTACGACTCTGCGTGCGACGGATTCAACGCAATCGCTTTCTGGTATGCCATCTCAGCGTTGCCAAACTTCTTCTGCGTCATGTTCACGTTGCCGATCAGGAAGTTAGCGACAGCGGCCGCGCGCGGTTGGTTTTTCGACAAAGCAATCACGCGATTAAACGCCGCGATTGCAGCTTCATAGCGTCCGGCTTGATGTGCGTCTTGCCCAGTGGCCAGAAGTTGGTCGATTTCATTCCCGGCCGGAGCTTTGGCAGCAGAGGTCGCGACTGTCCTCGGTCGCGGCTTGCCGGCGGTTGGTGGAGTTTGGGCAGTGGCCGCAGATACCATTAATGCGAGGCTTAATGGCGTGCTTATACTTACCAGCCACCTAATTCTGGAATGGAGATTTCTGCTGCGTTGAGTTCCAAAAAATCTGAATAAGAAAGCTTGCATAAGTTGCCGATTTTGGTCTTGCCTCACGAATCGATGCATGTTACAAGGGTGCCCCTTAATTAAACAGGTAATCAACAGGAAAAATCGGAACTACGTGCGGATTCCTATTTTTCTTATCACCACAAAGTGCTGATGGGAAATCGTCAAGGAGGACTACCGCCCATGCGTAAGCTTCTGTTGCTGATCGCAACTATCCTCATCTGTGCACCCGCGAGTCTGGCCCAGGATTATTCAAGCTGGGAATTCTTCATCGGGTATGCACATGAACGAGCCAACAATGGCGCCGACCGTCTGGACGCCCGCGGCGTTGCCATAAATACAAATGGCACCACGCGACGCGTCGACTTCGTTTCAGAGCGTGTCGGACATCACGGCGTGACAGGTGAAGTTGTGGCCAACGTGCATCGAAACGTTGGTCTCGTCGCAAACTTCTCCGGCACCTGGGGTAGCCATGACTTCGTCGATGGGCTGACCGGCCAGCGTTTTGATGCGACCCTGCATCGCTACACGCTGTTGTTTGGTCCACGCTTCAACTGGCGTAACGATTCGCGTGTGATTC
The DNA here is from genome assembly GCA_035273325.1 of Pyrinomonadaceae bacterium. Classification (GTDB taxonomy): domain Bacteria; phylum Acidobacteriota; class Blastocatellia; order Pyrinomonadales; family Pyrinomonadaceae; genus PSRF01. Next base: position 1,409 of record DATEPF010000361.1, read on the forward strand.
CTTTTGCGCATGCGCTGTTTGGAGCGGTCAGATACAAAGCTGACTTCAAGAACGATGATTTCAGCTGTCCGGATACAAACGAGACTGCGTTTGCGATGGCCTTTGGCGCCGGTCTGGATATTCGCGCCAGCGATCGTATCGACATTCGGCCGATCCAAGTGGATTACATTCCGGTCTTCTTTGATGAGCGACGTGAAGACGGTATTCGATTTTCGGCGGGTGTGAAGATAAAGAACTAGCGCAGCTTTAAACTCTGCCGCTGGTCAAAGAATTCGGCCCACGCATCACCTTTTTTCTTGAGCAGGGCGGGAACGTTTCTGACTGTGAAGTCGGAAATCTTCGCGCCCTGCTCAATTTGTTTCCACGTCAGGGGCATCGATACCGTCGCCCCAGGTTTTGCGCGGGCGGTAAAAACGGACGCCAAACTCTTGCCCCGCGCATTCTGCATCCAATCAACATAGACCTGAGTCTTGCCCCGTTTGGAGATGCTTCGCTCGACCGTGGCAAGCTTCGGAACGCGTCCGGCAATTTCAGTCGCGAGCAGTCGCGAAAACTCCGCAACTCGATCGTATTCGTTGGAAGGTTTGAGCGGAATATAGATGTGAATGCCTGAAGATCCAGACGTCTTGGGAAACGCGTTAAGTCCAACATCATCACAAACCTGTTTGGTTGTGAGTGCGACCTGCAGGACGTTTTCCCACGGGGCTTGTTTCGGATCGAGGTCGAGTGCGATCCAGTCGGGTTTGTCGAGCTTAGTTACGACCGAGTGCCACGGGTGTTGTTCGATCGAACCGAGATTAGTGAAATACAGCAACGAAGCCGTCGTGGTAAAAACCCCGTAATCAATTTCGCGACCCTGCTGGTTGACCAGCCGAATCGTTTTGATGAACTCGGGGGCGCTTTCAAAGTCCTGTTGAAAAAACATCGGGGCCTTGATGCCTCGCGGCCAGCGCTGAAGAATCGCCGGCCGGTTCTTCAGGTGCGGCAGGATGTAGTCGCTGACCCGCAGGTAGTAGCTCAGTAACTCAAACTTCGTGATCTTTTCGTCTGGCCAGTAAACGCGTTCGAGACTGGTGACGGTGACATTCCCGCCATCGACCGCGACGGTGAGGTCGCCTTTCGGGTTCTTTAGTGCGAGGAACTCCTCGGTGCTGATGGATGGACCAGACTTTGTCTTGGTACGCTTGACGGGCGACTGCTTGTGAACACGTTCCTTCTTGGCCATGAGGTCAAATTAGCTAACTTCTACTAAGGGGACAAGCGATAAAACAAGAGTTCAGAGTCCAAGCTTTAGCTTGCTCTTACCAAACAAGCAACCTGAAGGTTGTACTCTGAACTCTTGTCTTAACTGGCGTAGCCGTTCGGGTGTTTCTGCAACCAGCGCCACGCGGTTTCGATAATCACTCGCAAATCCTGCAGCCCAGGATTCCATCCGAGTTCTTTCTTTATCCTGTCCGATGCTGCTATTAACACAGCAGGGTCTCCGGCGCGTCGTGGTCCAATGCGGGCGGATATTGGTTTCCCGGTGACTGCGCGAGCTGTTTCCAAAACCTGGTTGACGCTATACCCATCGCCCCCACAACCTAAATTGTAAATCCGGCTACCCTGGTCCACGACACCGAGCGCCAGGATATGCGCCCGCGCCAGATCGATCACGTGGATGTAATCACGCACGCAGGTTCCGTCAGGCGTCGGATAGTCGTTGCCAAAAATCTCAACTGCCTCGCGTTTGCCTGAGGCCGCTTGTAAGGCAATCGGTATCAAATGCGATTCCGGATCATGGTCTTCTCCGAACCGTTCACTCGCGCCGGCCGCATTGAAGTAACGTAGGGAAACATACTTCAGCCCAAAGGCTTCGTCATACCAGCGCAGCGCATGTTCGAAGGCGAGTTTCGTTTCGCCGTACGGATTGGTTGGAGCGGTGGTCGCCGCTTCGGTGATCGGCTGCTGCTCAGGTTCTCCGTACGTTGCCGCGGTGGAAGAAAACACGATTCGTTTTACAAACGAATTGCGCATCGCTTCCAACAGGTTCAGGCCGTTAACGAAATTATTTGCATAGTATTTGGCAGGGTTTTGACAGGATTCCCCTACCAGGGAATCGGCTGCCATATGAATTATCGCTTCAACCCCCCGGCTCTGCAGGGTTGAGGTTAGCGTGGCGACGTCTGCCAGATCGGCGTGCACAAATTCAGCGCCCGGAGCAATCGCCTCGCGATGTCCTTTATATAGACTGTCGTAGACAACCACGTCGTGACCGTCCTTGACCAGTTCTTCAGTGACGACGCTGCCGATGTAGCCGGCGCCGCCGGTTACCAGTATTTTCATAAGTTGTCGAAGGAAAAAAACCGGCAGCTATCGCTCCCGGTTCTTAATTCGTTGACCCACGCAAAACAGTCTGACATCTGATCTGTAACAACCGACCTTTACGTGTGGGCCATCTTTGGTTCTGCTGCGGCGCGATTCGCGGGAGCGGATTCTCCGGCGTAGTAGAGTATCCGATTGCAGTTATCGCAGGTCATTACTTCAAGACCACGCCTTACCTCCGCCATCGCTTGCGGCCTCAACGCCATGAAACACGCCATGCATGCGCCATTGCGTGCTTCAGCTACCGCAATACCGTCGCGAATTCGCTTGCTGATGCGGTTATAGAGCGCGCCCATTGGTTTTGGAAGTACACCTAATAACTGTTCACGTTCTGTCTGGTGGGCGGCGAGTTTATCGGCCTGCTGTTTGGTTTCTGCGTCGAAGGCTTGCAACCGTGCTTCGCGGTCAGAGTTTAATGAGGCAATCTCATCGGCTCGTTCATGCAATGCAGCTTCTGCTTTTTCGAGGGCTTCCATCTGTTCGAGGATCTGTGTTTCCAAAGTGGAGATGTGTTTCCGCGCGGCGTCGGCTTCACGGATAGCGGCGGTGTACTCGTCTTGTTTTTTCGAGGACATCAAGTTCCGTTCGGCACGTTCAACTCTGATCCGTTGGTCAGACACTTCAGCCTCGAGGCGCGTCCGGGAGTTTCTGGCTTCGTCGCGGGCATTTTCCAGAGCACGAATTTCAAAGGCGCGCTGATCGAACTCTTTTTCGATCTCAGCGCGCCTTTGTGGAATCGCTTCCAGGTCGTCTTGTAGTCTTCTTATTGTTGTATCCAGGTTTTGTAAAGCGACTAATTGCTGTATTTCCGCTTTCACTCTTTATGCGCTCCTTAAAAGATCAAGGTGGATATTGTGTTGGTCTAGGACAATCATTGACTGGATTATCAGCCATGGCTCGCTTCGGCGCAAGTCGCTGCAAACGCGAGGTGTTGCGTAATGGAAATCTGGTACTGATCCTGCGATTTCTGGCGCTATTTGAGATCGCCAAACAGATGTTGCAGCAGCGTGGTGACCGCGATGGCAGCAGTCTCTGCACGCAAGGTCCGCCCACCCAGCGTGACTATTTCCCATCCGTGTTCTCGCGCCAGATCCAGTTCTTCGTCCGTCCATCCGCCTTCCGAACCAACCATGGCAGTCAATATCTTGACCGACGTGTCTCGGGTTTCTGCCGGCTCCAACAACTGATGTCCGTCGCGTTCGGAGAACAGAAGACGTGCCGCCGAGGCGGGCGACTCAACTACTAAAGTTGAGAATGGCTGTGGTTCACTCACCACCGGAACCACTGCGCGTCCTGATTGTTTCGCAGCCTCCTGTGCGATCCGCTGCCAACGAGTGACCCGTTTTCGCGCGTCTGATTGATCGCGCAGGCGGATGTCAGCAAGTTTAGTGGTGACGGGCCGGATCGCTGTGACACCTAACTCGGTTGCTTTCTGTACGACCAGATCAAATTTGTCAGCTTTGAGAAGTGCGACGGCCAGCGTGAGATTGAGTGGTGATTCCGGACGCGAGGGGCCGATCTCTTCAACTATTTTCAAAAGCGATGAATCGCGCCGCGCCTCTTCTATAGTGCAGCGAAACTCTCGGCCCTCACCATTAAAGACGTAGACCTGGTCACCGACTTTTAGACGCAGCACTTCGCGCAGATAGCGCGCCTCATCAGTGTCGAGACGAACTGCGTCGCGAGTAAACGCGGACGGTGGCGCATAAAACCGGCGACGAGTCATAGGAGATACCATTGCATAAGAGTTAAGTTCAGTGTGAATCGTTATTGGTCGACAAACACAGAACCGTACGGAGCGCAGCGACGGAGAAGCAGAACCGGGAGCGAAGCGGAGCGGAGCGACCGGGTCCGGATTGAATACCAAAAACAAG
>DATEPF010000362.1:0-17446 GCA_035273325.1 Pyrinomonadaceae bacterium
CCGCACTACCAGGGTCGGGGTTTTTAACAACACCAGGTCCTCCGGCGTGATTTGCACCGCCGCGACAAGCCCGCCGCTGAGTGGCAAGTTGTTAATCCTAGCCACCGGCATCATCGTGATTTCTGCGGTTTGGGCCAACGCACCCTTCGGAATGGTGAGAATGAAACGCGTACCATCCGTCCCCGTGGCCGTGACCTCGCCGCCTCGAGTAGTTACGGTCTCTGTCGCTGACCCGGCCTGGTCCAGGCTGACGTCAACAGTTATGGGATTCTGTGTTAATACGAGTTGAAGCGTTGGTTGCCGAGGCTGACTTTGTTTTCCGCCGGCCGTGAGTTGAGTCAACAACAAACTGATGACCGTTAACGCGATTGCCGCTAAGTACGTTGACTTACCAAATGATTGCATGTCCCCTCCCGTTGCTCGCGCGCTTGAAATTAATTAAAGATGTTTAGGAAAAATTGATAACAAGGATAAATGTAAACCAGAAATAACCCTTGTCAAATACATGCCTGGAGCATGGGCGTGTCGAAGCCTGCGGAGCAGGCGACAGCTAAAGCGTGGGGCGTAAGCCCCACGATCAAGCCAAATAAACAAAAGCAGCCCGCGATAGCGGGCGGCAGAGTTTGTAATCGCTAGAAGAGTCTCGCCATTCCTCTGCCGCCCACTCCGCGGGCTTCACGGATTTTCGCTAACGTGGATCCTGGGGTTCCGCTTCGCTCCACCCCAGTCTTTATGCTGCCACGCGCTCCGCGCGCTTTGCCGATTGCTCTGCCCACTGGCGACTGCCGGTGCCTACTGCCTACTGCCTACTCCCCACTGCGACGCGGCAGCCGCACGAACCATGCACACAAGGCGAGCAGCAGCACCACCACCGTCAACACATAAAAAATAGCTGCGTAAGATCCCGTACGTACTACGCCCTCTGCCAGCAAGAGTGGACCAACCGCAGACGCGATAACCGTCAGCGCCTGCGCCGCACCCTGAATCTTACCTAAGTGTGCGCGCCCGTAAGCACGGCTCCAGGCCGCGAAGAAAATCACGATCACAAAACCTCCTGCCAATCCCATCACCATCGCGTACGCCGCGACATGACTTTGATTACTGACGTGAGGGAGTGCGAGCAGCGACCCGGCCAGCAGGACCATCGCGAGGGCCAACAAGCGGTTCATTTGCCCGCGCGAAATCAGCCAGCCTCCGAGAAAGTTTCCCACCAGCGAGCTGAGGGCAACGACCACAAGGCTCTGGTGATAAGTCGAAGCATCAAAACCTCGTTCAGCTAGTATCGACTCGTTAAATAAGGCGATGCCTGAAGCAACCAGCCCGTAGACCGCGCCGGATATTCCAAACACCCAAAACGCCGGCGTGAGTAAGGCCTGCCTGAGAGTGAAACTGAAATCAGGCTCGGCAGTTTCATCGGTTTGTGAAGTGTCGACATCAGGCTGCAGCGAGCATGACTCAGGCGAGTTTCGCACCAGCAACCACGCGAGTGGCGCGAGACCGAACAGCAATGCGATTCCAATTATCCACCAGGTCCTGCGCCAACCACTCTCGATTACCATTGCCCCAATCAATGGAAAGGCCAACATAAACCCAACGCTCAGCACTACTGTGTAAACCGCCATCGCGAAGTTGATACGGCGCACAAACCACTTACCAACCATGGTGATACTGACGACCGATAGCGCGCTCTGTCCAAACCCGCGGGTAAGCGTTATTAGAACGGCCAATGCCATAACGCTTCGCGCCCCACTCATCAGAAGCACAACGGTCGCGAGTGCGAGAGTCACGATGGTCAACACGATCCGGCTGCCAAACCGGTCGATCAATCGTCCGACGCCGAGACAGAAGAGCGCGCCAATCAGGGTAGCCCAAAGGTTCATGCGCGCGAACACAACGCGATCGATCTGCAGGTCTGCAAGTAACGGTTCGGTGATAAGTCCCAGGCCCTGGGTGCGACCCGGCAAGGTTCCCACCATTGCGAGCGCCGCCACGCAGACATTGACCCATCCGTAATAAAACGGAAGACTCATTGGACCAACCATCGGTCGGCGCATCTCAGTGTTCATGATTAAGTTGACCGTTCAGAGTTAAGGTGACTCGAGAAATTACGCTGAAAGCGTTCGCTAATTCCAGCCCAGGGTTATGCTTTGGCAACCCTGGGTTTGAAATGCCGTTTGAAGTTGTTCGCAACCCTGAAAGGGTTGCGCGCTTTTACCGGATAACCACACGTGTTGTCCGCAACTCTTTCAGAGTTGGTTGGATGATTGCGAAATACGGCTCCCAGGGTTGCTAAGACGCAACCCTGGGTTGGAATTAGCGAACGCTTTCAGCGTTAACGAGCCAAACCCCGTGCTCTGATAACGCCCGCCCAGGCAGTCGTTAACACCAAACAGATCGCGACGCCAACCGGCAGCACGATCCCGTCCCCAAAGACAACCGTTGCATTGAATATGATGAAGATTAGGAAACCGTGCCACGCGACCAACAACCACAACGGGCGTTTGCGGTATGAATCAAGACCGCTGGCCCACCACCACCCGACATCTATCATCCAGGCGACCAGCAGGAGATAGTTGATGAATACTCCGCCACCCCAATTCAGACCAAAGAGCTCTCGGGTTTGCCGGGCCGTGTCTTCATATGCCGCCGCATGACTCCAACCGTGATAAAAATGAAAGGCACTGACGAAATGTGCAAACAGGCCGGCACAGGCTACGGTCCATATGACCCGAGTGGCTGAATCCAACCTCTCACTTCTTCGCGATGAGTCCGCTCTTCTTCGCGCTGAGTAGGAAAGCGCAAAGATAACACTCCCGATAGCATAGCCCACGATCGACACCCAGATCGTGCCCCGCGTTAAGAATGCTCCAGTCTCCATATTTCCGATCGCTTACTTCGCTTCGTGTTATTTCGTGCGGTTCGTGTTATTCGTGAATCGTTCCTATGCAGTTAAGACGACCCGTTCTGCGGGCCTTATGAATTTTCGCTAACGTGGTTCCTGGGTTCCGCTTCTCTCCACCCCAGGCTCTACGCCGTCACGAGTTGCGCGCGCTTATTGCCAAAATTACCGCCGACTGCCCACTGATCACTGCCTACCGCCCACTCCCGTTTGCTGCCTCTTCTCGCCTGTACTACTATGACCGCCCACTCGCGTTCAATCCACCAGTCCAGGGAGTCGCAACTCATTGATCGGCCGCACAATTTCACACTATCGAATCATTTCCCAGCTCGGTGAAGGTGGTATGGGTGTCGTCTATGAAGCGGAAGACACGAATCTCGGACGGCAGGGCCTTGTCCAAAACTCGTCCCAATTCCTGGGGCAGAGCTGGATTGAGCTGTGCTCGCCTTCCGTGACAAGCCCGTCACGCCCGCGCAGATCGGCCAGCAGTTGTCAGCCGCCTACGTGCTCGCGGGCACTCTGCGCCGTTCGGGATCGCGATTGCGCATCAGCGCGCAGCTTGTCGATACGAAGACCGACTTTCCGCTCTGGTCAGAACGTTATGACCGCGAGATGCAGGACATCTTTGAGTTGCAGGATGAGATTGCGCGCAAGATCGCGGAAGCCCTGCGCGTGACCCTGTCGCCACAGGAACAGGCAGACCTGGCTGCCAAACCAACCGATAACCTTCAGGCGTACGATTTATTTCTGCGCGCCAAGAGTTATGCCCGCCGTGAGTCGCGGCAGGATCTGGAACTTGCGCGCGAAATGTTTGAAGGCGCTGCGTCGCTCGATCCACAGTTCGCGCTGGCATATGCGCTCGCGGCAAATGTGTGCGCACTGCATTATTACCGCTACGGTCACAGCGAAGTGTGGATGGCGCGCGCGAAAGCGGCCGCGGAAAAAGCCTCGGCTTTACAACCACAATTGCCTGAGGCTGACATCGCGCGTGGGTGGGTGTGTTACGCAGATGGGCACTACGATCAGGCGGTCGAGCTGGCGCGCGGTGCGTTGGAGCGTAAACCGGATTGCGAGGGCGGACATTACCTGCTGGGACGCGCACTTTTTTCCATGGGGCGCTTCTATGAAATTGTCGACATGGCTGAGACTGCGGTGCGGATGGCGGTAGAGGACTACAACATCTATACGCCGATTGTGAATGCCCTGGGAGCACTGGGCAAAACAGAAACGTTACGGCATTGGAGACTACGTCGCGTTCAGGTGCTCGAGTCGCATTTGCAAAAAGTGCCGGAGGATGTGCGCGCGCGTTTAGCGTTATCGACTGATTTCGCCAGCCTTGGTCGTGTGGAGGACGCGCTTCGCGAAGTTAATCTGGCGGTGAGTCTCCGGCCCGATGATGCATCAGTGTTGTACAACGCCGCCTGTTCGTTCTGTCTATTGCACAAGAAACAGGAAGCTCTCGACGCGTTGAAGAAGGCGAGGGAGGCCGGCTTCCGCGATTCCGACTGGGCCCGCCGTGATCCCGATTTGACCCTGCTCGAAGGCGACCCAGAATTCGATCGGCTATATCCAGCGACCGCGTAGTTCGAAGCGTAGCTGAATTTTTGGCTTGCCTCAAAAGTCGAGTTCAACACACATTTCGTGTTACTTCGTGTGTTTCGTGCAGTTCGTGGATAGTACTCGCAGCCCTAAAAAGCGATCCACGAATTACACAAAATAAGCCGAAGTTCCCCATTACCCATTCCCCTCGTTACGTCTGCCGCGCTCACGAGAATTAACTGGACTATCATTGAACGGTCTGCCAGTTTACTGTCCGTGAAAATCTTCGGCATTCCCACCAAAGTTGAACCCTCATTCTTTGTCATTTCATTCTTCCTCGCCGCCAGTAGAAGTTCGAACCTGGCGTTGCTGATTGAATGGTTGATCGTGGTGTTTGTGTCGGTCCTGCTTCACGAGATGGGCCATGCTTTGGTAGCTCGCAAATTCGGTGTGGAGCCGTCGATCAAATTGTATTCAATGGGCGGGCTGACCTCGTTTAAGTCCGGAGTCAACCTGACGCCGTCGCAGCATCTGTTCATTAGTCTTGCCGGACCCGCAGCAGGATTCTTGTTGGGTGGGATTGTCTTTGTCGTTGGGCCAACAATTCTCGGCCCGGACCCATCGCCGTTATTAGCCGTTACTTACTCGGATTTGCTTTGGGTAAATATCGGGTGGGGAATTTTTAACCTGCTGCCGATGCTTCCACTCGACGGCGGCAACGTTTTACTAACTCTGGGTGGATGGATCTCGAAAGGAAAAGGTCCCGTCATCGCGCGCGTCATCTCGCTCATCGTCGCGCTTGGCATCACAGCTTTTGCACTATCCCTGCGCTCCATTTGGATCGCAATTCTCGGCCTGTGGTTCGCCTACATAAACGGGAGCGTCCTGATTGAGAATCTGAAGACTCGTCGTGATCAGAACATTCGTCCCGTCCTGGACCAGGCCCGCGACGCAATCACCAAATCGGAGTTTGATAACGCGCTCGACCTGGCCCGACGTGCGCAACCCAAAGCGCATACCGATTCGATGCGAATGGAAGCAGCTCAGTTAGTGATTTTCGCGCTGATCCATCTGAAGCGGCTCGACGAAGCGGAAATTGAACTCACCAAGTTTTATGGTTTATTTGGCGAAGACCAATATCTCAAAGGTCTGTTCTATTTTCAGAAGGAAGAGTGGGCGGCGGCTACATCGCATTTGCAGCTCGCATTTGAGAGTTCTCCATCGGAGCAGGTAGGAATGTTGCTTTACCAGGCGTTGGTTAATGAAAAGAGCTTTGCCAAAGCACTCGAGCTGTGTGGCCATGCTGCGCTGACTGAAGAAAGTTGGAAACTCTACGTGAATCTTCAGAATGAAGCTTTCGAGGGAAATGACTTTCGCACCGCGGCTGAAGCCGGTTCAAAAGCATTCGAGCAGCAACCCGATCCGAACATCGCCTACAACGTCGCCTGCGCTCTGGCCCGTGACGAATCCTTGTCGCGTGCGTCCCAAATCGCAGAGGCTTGCCAATGGCTTGAGCGAGCTATTGCTTCCGGCTTCGATAACAAGGAACTAATCCTTACGTATTCTGATCTCAACTCCCTCCGCCCCCCGTCCTGAGTTTCAATCAATAATCGCCAAGATGTGCGAGTAATGGCCTTAGACTGCAGCTGCGTTTAAACAATCTTTTGTGGCACCTCGCTCCTTCACTCCTGATCTGGGTAAGATTCCATCTCACTTGTTCTTCCTTCCAACTCACTATCCAGAGCTACTTGCGCGTTGAGTTGAGCTCCTTCCTCATCTTTATCGTCCATCGTGGCCCCTGTTGTGTGGTTCACATCGCCTTCAGATCGTCGCACTTCGCTAGTGGTCTGTGTCGTACTAGCTTCGGCGGGTTCGGCTTTCGCTTCGCTCTTCGCCGGGCGCCAGCGTTTCGAGAAGTCATCAATCTCCATAATGATTGGTCGCGCGGACGAAGAAGCTTTACCGACTAAGATAGCTCTTCGAGTCGGAAGTGTTGAGATGGCGTGCGAATATTCATCGCCCATATAATTTTTCAAAAAGTCTAAGCCAGTCTGATCAAAAGATTGCAAGGCAAAAATGGTATTGCACTGGTTTAGGATCGTCTTCGTTACATTTGCCGTCCGCTGAGTAACGATCAGAGACCCCATTCCGAACTTCCGTCCTTGTAAAATGATTCGAGCAGTCTTGTTGACGTGACCCTTATCTCCCTCCATCGCAACTTGATTCCATTCTGGAATGATCGAATGTGCTTCTTCAAAAACTACGCATAGTCTTGCGGGTTCATTCTCACCGGGCTTTAGCGTTGTTTTTGACAACTCCTTAAACGCTTCTTCAACAAATTGGGAAGTGACGAACGGATAACTGGCTGATGCAGTAGCGTATTGATGAATACCAATCAAGGATTCTCCGCCTAACCAACCGGCGACATCGCCTGGGGTCTTTAACGGAGTCGGGTTAAGCGGAGTTAGGAATAAGTAGTGCTGTCGACTCATGTCAAGAATCATAACCTTTATGTTGTTCGCTGCCATCGCTTCGATTAGGTGAAATGCGAGGTAGGATTTTCCACTACCAGTGACTCCAATGAGAGCCGAATTATGTGTGACAATTTCTTGAATATTAATGTGAATTGGAAAATCCGAATTTGGGACCCTGCCTACTACAACATGACCAACGGGAATTTCATGATCGCCTGCCGAACCTACGTCGGCCCTGTGGACCAATTCACCTGCTGGCGGAACCCAGGTTACAGTCTCGAACCGACATTGCTTTGCATCCCAAATTCCCAACTGACCAGCGAGGACTCTAATCGACTGAACACAATTGCCTTCAGGAACGTTCACTTGAAAAACTTGACCACTAACGATTTGATAAAAGGCCTTGGTTGTATTGTTTAGTTCAGTCCATACCACCTCGCCAGATTGCAGATTGAGATCCGGATGGACGTGAAACACGAGCTTACCAATCTCTGAACCTACGTCCGTCACGCTAATGGGTATTTCGGCAGGCTCATCAGCGCTAGTGTTCAATAAAGTGAGATCAATCGAGCTTGGCGACTCATTTGAAACAACGCTCCATCGATCCTCCATAGTCACAATGGCGAGCCTGCCGATGCGCTGTCCTGCGACGAACCTATCATCTATAACCACGGCCTCCCCGACGATGATTCGGTCCTTCGAGATCTGCAAACTTTTCCCTACGATATTCAGTGGCAAATCGGAACTCAACCTCGCCTCAGCAATGCGCGGACTTATCAACCGCAAAATCACGCCAATCGCTGACACGCTCGTTCTACGTTTCCTCGTAAGTAATTCTTCCAGCGCTTGCGACACAGCAGGAAGATTAATAATCATGAACACTGCCCAAAACAATAGAAGCGCGTTTAGTCCTGGAGATGGAGACTTGAATTGCAAAAAGGAACCCCAGAGAAATAGTGAGGAGAACAATGCTTCTGGACGGCCTATCTGCCGATTCAATCTCGAAATGAACTGTATTGCGGGACCTTCGCGCTTCAGCTCGCGCGACCTGACCCACATAAGAAAATAGCTTGAAATAATCAGATAACTGGACCAGGCTAGGAATGTCCACCAGATTGTATTACGAGAGCCCTCCGCTACCAGCAGGAGTGAAACCCATGCTGTGACTCCATTAGCGAAGATGTTTGCGTCTTTAGAGAAATGAGGTTGGTCAACTAGGGAGAGCAGGATGAGCAAAAACAGTCCTGCTGTAAACCAGAACTGCTGCAGCGCAAAGCCAAACGAGCCCGTTGCTAGGTACCCAATGACCAGCAGTACTATTAGAGACAGTCCTAGAAATATCAGACGTCCTTTTCTCGTCATAACCGATTTGTCCGAATTGATTACTGAGCCAAAACTCAATCTTGGCCGGGTTATTCTGCGTCGAAGTTGAGAAAGAGATTAAGAGGGAACGGCACCCGAAGGAAGTGAGTTTTGTTATGTCCGCCCCGCTAAAACGGTATATCGTCATCCCCTACGGTGCTCTGATCGTCTTGGTTCGCTTCCGGTTGAGAGTAGTCCCGCGCGACTGGTTGGCCGGCTTCATCGCGACCCAATGTTTCAATCAATCGCTCGACTTCTGTGAGTCGCTCTTGGCATTCTCGCCGAAGCGTAACGCCCTTGCGATAGAGCGTTACAGTTCTTTCTAGCGGAATGTCACCGCTTTGTAGTTCCTCAACGATATTTTGTAACTCCCCAAGCGACTGCTCAAAGGTTTTCTCTTCCGATGTATTCTTTGCCATGATAGATCTCACTATTCTGGGATGGGCTTATTTTCAGCGTGTCGCACTAAGCAATCTAGGCGGCCTTTGGCAAGTTGAACTGTAACCTCATCGCCTGATGTCACCGATTGATAGTCACTCACTACTCTACCTTCCGAATCCTCAACCAACGCATAGCCGCGCTCTAGAACGCCGAAAGGTGACAAGTCTTTTAACGATTGACTTGCCATGGCCAAATCGTGTCGAAAAGTACGTACCGTCTCCGACAATGCTTCATTAAGGCTCTGCGACCAACTGTCCAAGCTAAACCTTAAACGCATGACTTTTGTCTTAGGACTTAGTTCTAGAAGGCGAGTCCGGGAGTTTCTAAATGCCGAGTTCGCCTTGCTAAGGGCTGTGGTGGGAGCAGTCGCTAGCTCCGAACCAATTTCTGTTACTTGCAGTTTTGCTCGTGCCAGTGCAGTGTGCGGGTCTACTTCGCTAAGTTTTACGTCGAACTCTTGCAGTTTTGATTTGGCAGACAATAGCCTGAAATCTACCGCGTCATCTAGGTCGCGGACGGCGTGACTAAGATGTAGTCTGCGTTGCGCGAGCTGCAAGTGTGGGCTTGCGAGTGAAAGTGCGTGACTGACTCCATTAAGTAGTCGTTGGGTACGGTGCAGAATCTGAAGCCAGGCGGAATCGAGTTCACGATGAAGTCGATCCCCCTCAAGCGTTGCTTCGGTGATAATTGATCTAGCCGTTTCCAAAGCATCAGCGATCCCGGTTTCCGTAATGCCATTACGAGCTTTCATCAGGCGATAGGTAGCCGCTCTGTCCAACCCTTCGCACAGTTGTTTTATCTCACGTTTGAGCTGATGTTCTTGCTCAGCTACGAGTTCCGCCGCGGCAGAAGGAGTAGGTGCTCGGCGATCAGCCGCGAAGTCCGCAATTGTGATATCTGTATCGTGACCTATAGCGGAAAATGATTGGGATTATTGAGGCACGAATTGCCCTCGCAACTACCTCCTCATTAAAGGGCCACAAATCCTCCAAGGATCCACCGCCCCTAGCAAGTATCAAGACATCTATGCCTTCGTTGGCCCTTCCACTCTCAATCGCAATTCGATGGTAGTCCTCAAGTAGACGAATAGCATTTACGATCTCCTGAGCGGCCCCTTGACCTTGAACACGTGTTGGAGACAGCAGTATGTGTACAGTCCGTGTTCTTCTGGTGAGTACGTTGAGAATGTCTTTGATGACGGCCCCTGTTGGTGAGGTTATTACCCCTACTCTTCGTGGAAAGCGAGGCAGAGAGCGCTTTAGGTTCTGTGCGAACAACCCCTCCTCATCCAGGCGTTTTTTAAGTCTTTCAAAAAGCACATGTAGAGTTCCTTCACCAACTGTCTCTAGTTCTTCAACGTACAACTGCAGTCTGCCCCGATAAATTGAAATTCGTCCGCGAGCACGAAGTAACATGCCGTTGGCCGGATTCCAGCGAATCCGCTGATTCGCGCTTCTAAAACAAACAGTAGAGATTTCGGCCTCGGAGTCTTTTAATGTGAAATACCAGTGTCCCGAGGGATAGGGTCTATAGTTTGAGAGTTCACCTTCGACCCAAACGGAACGAAATTTTGGTTCAACAGTCAATTGTAGCCGCTTAACTAATTCTGAAATCGTCAGTGGTCTAAGCGCGACCGGTCGTTTTGTATCGATTGAGGGCATGAGTTGAACGATGCACAGTAAGACGAGACGTCTCATCAATTCGGGTGAGCTGAGTTCAAGTGTTTCTTTCTTGTCGAGTGAGCCTCCAAGAAGGTGTTCATTAGGAGTTGCGAGGAAAAACGGTTTATATCACCAGGAATGAGAAGATGCAAGAATTCTTGTATCGTGCGGCGGGCAATTACTCACCTTCGGGAATCGATCACGTTCTTTATCGCAGATCGGATCACTGCTTTCTTTCTAATCGTGTTCCTCGCCAACATCGCTAAAGCCTTCCATTCACGCCCTGTAATTATTTAGAGATAAAGTGCTAGTTGCCCTTTCATACGGTGTATGTGAGAAAATGACGGAACGGTAGGATCACTTGAATGCTTGAATGGAAACACCTCCTCAATAAAGACAGACTTCGCAAATCGACCGTATCCGGCGATCCTCGTGAAGAGTTTGAGCGGGACTATGATCGATCAGTTTTTTCCACACCGGTAAAACGTTTGCAGGACAAGACTCAGGTGTTCCCGCTGGAAACGCATGATGCTGTTAGAACGCGGCTAACACATTCTTTAGAAGTTTGCTCGTTAGCCCGTGGCCTTACTACTTCGGCATGCAAGTGGCTTAGAGCAGAGGCTGAAATAGAACCAGGAGTAGAGCGTCAAATCGAAGCAATTGCTGCAACCTGCGGCTTAATCCATGATTTAGGTAACCCGCCTTTCGGCCATGCGGGCGAAAGAGCGATCCGTGGCTGGTTTGAAAAGAAATTCGAACGTACGAAGGGCGAAAATGGCAAAACGGAAGACCCTCTTGGATCTATCCTCGAAGAAAATGACCAGCTCATTCAGGATTTCCGAAATTTTGAAGGTAACGCCCAAACGCTTCGATTAGTCTCCAAGCTTCAGATATTGGCGGATTTTTATGGACTGAATTTGACGTTCGGGACACTTTCGGCCGCCAGCAAGTACATAGTTCCATCAAATGGCATTAACAAAGCGGCCGGCCACGCGAAGTCAAAACCCGGTTATTTCGCATCTGAGAATGACCTCGTGCAGCGGATTAGGGAAGAAACGGGAACTGGTGCGGCACGGAACCCGATCACTTTTCTCGTTGAAGCAGCGGACGATATCGTTTATTCGGTAGCGGATCTTGAAGACGGGATCAAAAAAGGTGTCATCACATGGAGTTATCTTGAAGAGCAACTACATGCGAACGATGGAGAAGGTGTCGTTAACGGTACGCACAGAATCCTAAAGGCGGCAACAGGTACGATTCCCGATAATCTTCACGACGATATTTATGGTACCGCGTTTCGATCTGCCGCAATCGCGAAACTAGCTTCAGACGCTGTCGAAACGTTTACAACCAAGTATCAGGACATAATGAACGGGAGCTATTTCGGGGAACTCGTTAGTGATGGGAGCGGAAAGCATCTAATCGATTGCTTGCAGTCGATTGGAACATCAAAAGTTTACCGCACACCTTCTACGTTAAAGCTGGAGTTGATGGGACGCAAAATAATATCCGATCTAATGGATATTTTTTGGGAAGGCGCCCGGCATGTAGGCGATGATGGTTCTTACGATCCGAGGACCTTCGACGGAAAGGTTGTGGCATTAATATCAGAAAACTATAGACGAGTCTTCTGCAACTCGATCTCAACTCGAAAGGATCTGCCCGAGGCCTATCACAGACTTCAGCTTGTCACCGATTATGTATGCGGTATGACGGATTCTTTTGCCAGAGATTTGCATTCTGAGCTTTTCAATGGATAAAGACCTTCACATAAACGAACTGAAATCGCTGCTGCGGCATGAGGTTGCGATGTTATGCCAACATGACAGCCGCAAGTGGAAATCGGAGATCTCGAAAACAGTGAAGGAGATCCGAGCGAATAACTGGAGCGGTGTTTTTTTTGGCGGAATGCTGAGATCTTTATTAGTGTCGCGCTTAGCAACAAATTCGTTTGGACGGCCCCGTGATGTTGACATTGTTCTCAGCGGAATCAAACTCCAAGATATCAAGGTTCAGTTTGAAAGATACATCTCACGCGAAACGCGGTTCGGCGGCGTACAACTTTGCAGGAAGAATTCGCAGTTTGATCTTTGGCCTCTCGAAAGCACGTTTGCATTTCAGGGAAAGACCCAAGCTCAATTCCCTGACTTGCCGAAAACAACGTTTTTAAACTTGGAGGCAGTCGCCATAGATGTGTGGCCGCAGATGGGAAAACCTCGGACTATTTACTCAGGGGATGAACAGTTTTTTAAAGGTATCCTATCGCGTACGATAGAGCTTAATAACGAAATCAACCCCTTCCCGGAATTGTCCGTTGCAAGAGCTCTAGTCATTGCGAGCGATCTCCAATGGAAAGTCGGAGTGAGACTTGTAAAGTATATTGTTAAGCACGGTGTAACGATATCGGAAATCGATTTCGAGGACGTTCAACGAAGGCACTATGGTGGAATAAAGTTGAGAGGTGAAGTTCTTCCTAGAGTTCTAGAGTATATCGTCAAAAATCTTGACTACTCCATCGATAGGCCTTTTGAGCTACCTCTCCCCAAGCAATTGAGGCTTTGGTCCGAAGATAGTCACTCACCTCGCTTATCTTTCACGGTTATTAAAGCCAAAAGTAATCATCACGGCTGAACTCTTCGAAATTAAACGTCCGCCAGATTCGCTTGACCGCTTTGCACGATAATGGGCCAAGGATTGGTCTCAAAAACGTTTAACGGTCATCGCGCTTCACTTTCTCATTAACAGCGCGGCACGGTGTTACTGAGATTGAGAACCGATCCACGAAATAACAGGAAGTAATACAAACGCCGGACACTTAATTCGAAATGGGTGCTTCTTCTATTCCAATCAGTTCAACGATGAAGATTAACGTGGCGTTGGCGGGGATCACGCCGCCGGCGCCTTTCGCTCCGTAGCCCAGGTGCGGCGGTATTACCAGCGTCGCCTGCTCACCGACACGCAGCTTGGCGATTCCTTCATCCCATCCTTTAATTACACGGCCGGCGCCAAGTTTGAATTTAAACGGTTGTCCAGCATCGAGAGAGCTGTCGAATTTCACGCCGCTGCCTAACAGGCCGGTGTAGTTAACGACAACTGTTTCGCCGGCACGCGGCATACGTCCGGAACTACGTCGTGTGATTACGTAAATGAGGCCCGACCGTGTTTTGGTCATGGCTGGGGTGCGGAGGGCCCTTCGCGTAGCAACTCTCCGCTTTGTTGCTTGACCCAGGGCCAGAGGGCCGGTGGTTGTCGCCAATAAAAGAGCAATTATGAACAGCGTTATTAGTTTCAAAGTTAGTCTCCTGATAACAGCGTCGATAGATAACGGTCAATGGTGAAGCGCTAAACGTGCTTTCGGATAGTCTCACCGACAAGCTAAATAGCTTTTCGTAGCGCCGCGACAAATTACAGGAATGTCTGATTCAAGTGCATCACCCATTTGATCTTTTTCTTCAGCCCGCGAAGCGGGGCGATAGCATAAAGCCTGGGGTGGAGTCCCGATGAAATCGGGACGGAACCCCAGGTTGCCGAGCAGTATGAAGAATAGAGCGCGCGAAGCGTGCGATAGTGCAAACTGCGCAAGTCACTGATGATGAATAAGCTGTCACCCACTTCGCGGGCTGCAACCCGGTATTGCAGTGATCCTGGGGTTCCGCTCGGGAAAACCCTCGCTCCACCCCAGGCTTTATGCTGTCGCCCCGCTCCGCGGGCTAAAGCAACTAACCATGTGAACTTCATCAGAGCTTCCTAAAGCATGTCGCACATTTGCGTCCGCTGCGTACAACTCGACGAGATAACACGAAACAGTACGAATGAAAAGAAAGAGCGGGGCAAGCCACCCTTCCCAACCTGCGAGTTGGCTCAGCGTGAATGGTCCAAGCACCTCATGAAGTTAAATGACTGACATCGACCCATCAACCAAATTGTTCGATGCATTCAGCGCCAAAGGCGCGTGATGTAAAAGCCTGGGACCAACGGCCCAGGTTGAAAGGTGGAATTGCTGTCGAAGCGCTGAAGGCGCGGAATCAGTACTGGCGTTTTAGGGCGCGCCTTCAGCGCTTCGGGATTTGTTGGCAGGTTACCTGGGGCGTTGCCCCAGGCTGTTGCATTTCGCACCTTTGGTGCTGATATACCCACCCGGTTCTGATCCAGAGTTCGTTTTGTGCGTAAAGCCGCGTGTTATAAGATGGCGCCCCCCAAAAGGCAGAAGGCAGTAGGCAGTAGGCAGTAGGCAGAAGGCAGAGATCAGAGATCAGAAGTCAGAAATCAGCAGCAGTCAGCAGCGACCAGAAGTCAGCACAAGACCGGAGGCAGCCCCCAATGCTAGGCAGGACCATCTCGCACTATCACATCACGTCGCAACTCGGTGAAGGCGGGATGGGAGTTGTCTATGAAGCTGAAGACACTAACCTGGGCCGCCACGTTGCCCTGAAATTTCTGACGCCGGCACTCGCCGGAGACGCCAGCCTGTTGCAGCGCTTTCAACGCGAGGCTCGCGCCGCTTCAGCACTCAATCATCCAAACATCTGCACGATTCACGGGATCGAGCAACACGAATCAGAACACTTCATTATCATGGAGTTGCTGGACGGCGAGTCGCTGGCCGATCGCATTCGCCGTGGGCCAGTGGACATCGAATCAGTATTGACGCTCGGCGCGCAGCTCGCCGATGCGCTCGAGTCGGCCCACTCCAAAGGTATCGTGCATCGCGATCTGAAGCCGGCGAACATATTCGTGACTTCGCGTGGGCAGGCAAAGATTCTCGACTTCGGCGTCGCCAAGATCGACGGCCGGAAGGTAGGAGCTGAGGCGAACTCGAGCCTGCCGACGCTGGTTGCCGACCAGTTGACCTCGGCGGGTGCAACTATCGGCACCATCGCTTACATGTCGCCCGAACAAGCACGCGGCGAGGTCACCGACGCGCGCACTGATCTCTTCTCTATCGGGACGGTCCTTTATCAGATGGCGACGGGCATCCTTCCGTTCCAGGGAGAAACATCAGCTGTCGTGTTTGACGCGATCCTCAATCGAGAGCCGGCGCCGATAACTCAGTTCAATTCGTCGCTGCCGCCCGAGCTCAACCGGATTATTGGCCAGGCGCTCGAGAAGGACCGCGACCTTCGCTACCAGAGCGCCACTGATCTAAAGACTGCGCTCAAACGATTGAAGCGCGATCTCAACTCGGGTCAACACACCACCACTGCAAGCGGGACCCGTCGAGCCGTTACAACTCTTCAGGACCACTCCATCGCCGTCCTCTACTTCGAGAATCTCAGCGGAATGAAAGAGGACGAATACCTCCGCGACGGCATCACCGAAGACATCACCACGGAGTTGTCGAAGATCAAGGGACTCAAAACTTTTTCGCGCGCGATGGTGTTGAACTACCGGGACAAGTCGGTGACTGCGGGACAGGTCGGAAAGGAACTCGGCGCGTCTTACGTGCTCGCCGGTAGTCTGCGTCGTGCCGGTGCGCGCCTACGTATCAACGCTCAACTGGTCGATGCAGCGACAGATTTTCCGCTCTGGTCAGAGCGATACGATCGTGAGATGAAGGACGTCTTCGAAGTTCAGGATGAGATTGCGCACAAGATCGCCGCCGCCTTGCGAATCACGCTTTCGCCCCAGGAGCAACAGGCTCTCCAGGCGAAACCAACCGAGAACCTGCAGGCTTATGATCTCTATCTCAGAGGAAGAAACTATGCGCGTCGAGTGGGCCGGCAGGATTTGACGTATGCGCTGCAGATGTACGAGAACGCAGTCGCGCTCGATCCGGATTTCGCGCTCGCTCATGCAGGTCTGGCGAATGTGTGTGCGCAGTATTATTACCACTTCCAGCGGCAGCAGGAATGGCTTGATCGCGCCATTTCAGCAACTCAGAAGGCCAGCGCTAAAGGCCAGGACGCACCGGAGATCTTATGTGCCGAAGCGTGGGTGAGTTTCGCGGAGGGTCGTTACGACGATTGCGCAGAAAAGGTCCGCACCGCGCTCAGCCGGAATCCTGATGTTGATGGTGGTTATTACCTGCTGGGCCGCGCGCTCTTCTCCGCCGGAAGATATCAGGAAGTCGTGGACATAATGGAAGACGCTTTGGCGCATGCAGGTGAGAACTACAACACGACTATTCCGATTCACAATTCATTGGGCGCACTGGGAAAAACAGAAGCGCTGAGGAATTATGAGTTTCGCGAAATCGCCATCTACGAGGAACACCTGAAGAAGGTGCCGGAGGACGCGCGAGTGCGCGTGCTGCTGGGGCTTGATTACGCGATCCAGGGACGGTTTGAAGAGGCCAAGAGGGAAGCGGACATGGCCATGGCGCTGCGTCCGGATGATTCGATGATCCTCTACAACACTGCCTGCC
Organism: Pyrinomonadaceae bacterium; assembly: GCA_035273325.1. Classification (GTDB taxonomy): domain Bacteria; phylum Acidobacteriota; class Blastocatellia; order Pyrinomonadales; family Pyrinomonadaceae; genus PSRF01. The sequence continues at coordinate 16,741 of DATEPF010000362.1, forward strand.
TGTTTTGCCAGATGGAAAATATTCCCGATGCGTTGAACGCGATCAGGAAAGCGTGGGAATCCGGGTATCGCGATGCAGTCTGGACGCGCCAGGACCCCGACCTTGCAATACTTCATGGCAACGAGGAATTTGAGCGGCTGTACCCGGCGGCGAATGCTATAAGCGCTTCGTGATATTTCGTGGATCTTTTTAAGCCAGCACAAGAACGATCCACGAACTGCACTGAATACACGAAGTAAGACGAAACGTGTTGTTCGTAACGGTGAGTTAAATATCATGAGCGACCGCAAATACAATCAGCGCGGCTATATGCAAAGTGACCGCGAGTCGCCGCGATCCAAGCAGGAATCAAAGCCGCAATCAAAGCCTCAGGACCGAGAGGGACCGCGCTCGCCGCGCATGATGGCATTTGGCGAGTCATCGAAGTGCACAGCTTGCGGAGAAAAAACCCCACCTAACATCGACCTGGTCAGCTCTTGTCAGAAGTGCAAGGCTGATCTTCATAGCTGCCGTCAGTGCACATATTTCGATCCAGGCGCGCGACTGGAATGTAGTAAAACGATCCCCACACGGATCGTGGACAAACACGCCCGCAACACCTGCGAACTGTTCGCGACTCGAATTATCGTCGAGCGCCAAACCTCATCAGGGCCTCCGACGGGTGCACGTGACGCGTTCGCAAAACTCTTCAAGAAGTAACTCAAAA
>DATEPF010000363.1:0-3478 GCA_035273325.1 Pyrinomonadaceae bacterium
GCTCGAGGACTACATCAAACAGGTGGGGGCGCTGGAAGACCGTTTGGCTCGTCGTTCTGAAGGCCTGGGCTTTCCCGGCAAATCGCAGATCGTAAACAAGATTGGCGACATCTTTTTTGGCGTTGACGCCACAAACGCGGCGCCGACGCAATATCAGCGGCAATATTTCGAGGAGATACAACCGGAATACCGAGAACGCATGGCCGAGGTAAACCGCTTCATCAAGGACACCGTGCCACAGTGGAACGAACGACTGCGCGGGTGGAATGCCCCCACGTTGACCACCAGGTTGTCAGTCGACTTTTAATTCGCGTATTCGTGGATCGTATTGATGGCAGTGAGGTCAGTACCACCTGCGGTAGCGGGTGGGTCAACCCCATAACAGTCTGAGACGATAGACATAAAGAACCCACCCGCTACCGCAGGTGGTACTGACCTCATGTCGCGCGATCCGCGCGTCCAAACACAAGGTGATATCAGTCAAATGAGAAGAAGCGCTTTCAGAGCCACTGTAGTGCTAATTGCATTACTGGCGACTGCTTTCGCCCAGGGGCCGCCGGTTGAGAGTGGTCCATTCCGCCAGCCGGACCTGGTTGAACTCGTCAAACTCGATCCGACAATTCGACTCGACATTCGCTACGCCACCAAAAACAATTTCCTTGGGAAAAAGGTTTACAAAGAGAAACGAGCATTTCTGCAGCGTCCGGCCGCGGAAGCACTCGTGCGCGTCAATCAAAAACTACGCGCCAAGGGATACGGTTTGATTGTTTTCGATGGCTATCGTCCATGGTCCGTCACCAAAGCTTTTTGGGACGCGACTCCACCTGATAAGAAAATCTTTGTCGCCGATCCGGCCCGTGGTTCGCGGCACAATCGCGGTTGCGCAGTTGACCTCTCGTTGTTTGATTTGAAAACCGGCGAGACGGTGAAGATGCCAAGCGAGTACGACGAGATGACTGAGCGGTCCCACATCAACTACGAATGTTCAAATGACAAGGCAGAATTTTTTCGCGAGATGTTGCGGGTGGCAATGACGTCGGAAGGCTTTAACGTCTACGAACCGGAATGGTGGCACTACGACTATAAAGACTGGAAAGAGTATCCGATCTTGAATGTGAAGTTCTCGGACGTGAAGTGTGCAAAGCGAAGTGTTCAGAGTCCAAGCTTTAGCTTGCGTTCTGGCCCAGTCACGCAACCTAAAGGTTGAACTCTGAACTCTTCACTGTTCCTCGTTGACTGTTATTGCGCTGAGGCGAGTTTCAATTCCTTACCTAACCCCTTTAGACGAATGTTGCCATTGATACCGCTGGCTGAAATCGGCGTGCCGCCGCTGCCGATACGGGCGGTGTAGTTGCCGCGGCTGGTCTTGTCCACTACAACATGCGGAAGTTCGGAGGTAACAACGCCGTTCATTCCACTCGCTTGCAGGTCCGCATTGACGCCCTCACTCAAACGCATTTCGATGTTGCCGTTGATACCGCTGATGTCGATGGCCTTGCTCAATCCTCTTAGAGCGAACGATACCTGACCGTTAATGCCGCTGAAATTCGCGGAACCAGTCGCTTCAGCCACGTCGACACGGCCGTTGACACCGCTGATGTCGACCGGGCCGTCAATCTCGCCGACCTTCACCGACCCGTTGACACCACCCGTTTTCAGTGCGATCTGTCTTGGCAGACGAAGCGTGACTTTGTCTTTCGGATTTGATCCAAAGATCTTGCCGAGGATGCCACTGTCTTTTTCAGTTTTGATCGTCAAGCTGTCGGCAGTGTGCTCGATAACGATCTTGCGGCGGTTGAGGGCTTCCTGACTGTCGGCGGTGCGCTCGATGTAGATCTCTGCGGTTCGAGTGTTTGATGTCTCAATAGTGACAGAGCCATTGATGCCGGAGACGTTGACGTTTGCTCCCGGCGAAAGTTCGACCGTCTTACGAATTTCGTCGCGCACGTCGCCGCCCGTCGATTGTGCCTTAATGCTATGCGGCCACGACCTTAGACTGTGCCCGGAGTTGGTGTACGAACGGACAACACCAGCGATACCGGCAATTCCAACGAGCAAAACTACGACAATGATTCGTTTCATGAGGGTGGCTCCAGTTTTCTGCAGAATTCGACTGTTCGATTGGGTTTAACGCCGGAAACGTCACCGCGGTTCACTTTTTTTTGACTAGAGCGCGCCCCTACGCTGAAGGCGTTCGCTAATTCAGCCCAGGGTTTGGCTTGAAACCTGGGTAAGGAATGTCTTCAAATCGAGTCGTCGCAACTCCGACTTCTGTCCGGAGTTGCGGCGGGTTTGTTCATTCGTCCAGCCCGCACACGCAACGCCTTTCAGGGTTGCGTCTAACCATCAGGCGCCTATGATCCCAGGGTTGGCAAAGCGCAACCCTGGGCTGAAATTAGCGAACGCCTTCGGCGTACATAATTCACTTTTTGATCGCAGCATTGAACCGTTATGCCGTTTCTTGACAGAAACTAAGCCGCGACATACAGTCAGCATCATCCAAAAAATAGACTCGCATAACCGTCGTACCCCCAAATTGCGCACGTCGCGCGTCCAATCCCAATGCTAGAAAAAGATAAAAGGGACCCTACTGTTTTAATCGTCGAAGATGACGAAGATTCGCGTTACATGATGCGGCTCGAGTTGGAGCGTTTAGGTTACCTGGTTGTGGAAGCCGAGGATGGCGGCAAGGCCGTCGAGATCGCTGAGCGCGAGCAGCCGGACATCATTCTCATGGATCTGTCGCTGCCGGTGATGGACGGCATCGCCGCCACGCAGAAGATCAGATCGACCGAAGGCTTTAACGGCGTTCCTGTGATTGCGGTGACGGCCCATCAGGAAACGGACTTTCGAGAGGGCGCGAAGGCTGCAGGTTTCGCGGCGTACGTAACGAAGCCCATCGATATGAACTGGTTGAGCGAGTTGATAAAAGGCCTGCTGGTTTAAAAAGAGTTTCTAGTTCCTAGTTTCTTAGTTCCTAGTTTTAGTTTTGCCGCTAACCAGCCACTTGAAACTAGGTACTCAAAACTAGAAACCAGGAACTAGAAACTAGGAACTAGGAACTAGAAACTAGAAACTTTTTAAACCACACGATCGTCGCTCCCAAACCACCGGCGTCGGGTGGCGCGTCAGTCCAATCAGAAACAAACGAAGTTCTTTCCAGTATTTTTCGCACCATTTCCCGCTGCACGCCTTTTCCTTTTCCATGAATAATTCGCACGCTCGTAAATCCTGCCTCGTGCACTTCTTTTAGATACTCCTCAACAACCAACTTCACGTCACGCGGTTGGAACGTGTGCAAATCAAACACGTCCGTAATCGGAATCCTGACCGGCTCCGAAAAGGGGTTGTCTGGATCTAGTGAGTTATCTTCCATACATGTCTCTTGCAGAACCGCGAGCGGTAGCGACCGGATGCTACGCTCAACGTTCCTAATTCTTACTCCAGATCAATCTGCGGTTTTACAGCATCGACTTTG
>DATEPF010000364.1:0-21076 GCA_035273325.1 Pyrinomonadaceae bacterium
GATCTGCGTCAGGTCGACAAATCGTGGAACACCGCGGACTACCGGAACACCTTTCGCACACGAATGGCAGTGAAGAGTCGCCGTGATTATTTCAATGCCGTCTGTTTCCTCGACGCCTCTTAGCTGGTAGTCGCCGCCGCAATCCGGACAGGCAAGGTATTGCAAAGCACTTTCTTTCAAACAGACACGCCCTTCAATTCCCCGGTTTTTTCTCCCGGGCTGCGACGGGAAAACCGTTTCCAAACAAAGGTGACACCCACTCCGGCAAACACACCCAATACACAATGCATCGGCAAAACGTATCGTAGTTCGGTGTGGGCAAAAGTTCCGGGACCCAGATAGTAAACGACTGTTGCCAACATTAATAACGTGATCCGCCAGTCGCTGCGAAAACCAACGGCGATCCCAAAAACAGCCAGCGGCAACAAAACGTAACGGGAAATGCTTTGGACCATCCCCAAAACATTTACGACCAGCGACAGCACTCCTCCGCGCTTACCCTCCGGCAGTGTCTTAGTGCTGGTGACGTTTATGCCGGCGCTGCCATAGTAAGGTAACGGCTCGCCTGCAACTTTTAACATGCCCCACATCCGGTGCAGCATCACACCGGCGTACCAAATCGGGTTCCTAACAATCACTGACATGGCCCTACGCGCTCGCTCCCGGTCCCGCCGCACGCCGTCCGGATAATACAAATTAAACTTTGCGTCAGGCGCTACACCCATCTCCCGGCGTTCTTCTTCGATTAGAGCCTGGTCCCCGAAAACGGCGCCAAACTCGCGCGCGCGATCCGTTTCCCCGATGCCTTCCCATAAGTTAGTTCCCATTCCTAATCCCGCCGGCACAAAGGCACGAAACGCGACTGCGTTTCTAACTATCAACGGCGTAACTAGCACAATCACTCCCACCAACACTCCGCCGGCTAACTTCAGCCGCGTGCGTTTCGGAATGCCAAACAACAAAACAATCGCGCCTGCCCAAAAGAAACCGAGCAACAGTCCATTGATGCGTAACCAGCACGATGCACCCAGCATCAGGCCGGCGACGATGGCCCATCCCAGGCTGCGACGCTGATATGCAAGCAGCAGCATCCAGCTGCCGCCGACGACCAGCCAACTTGTGGGCGCATCTGCTAATGGAGTCGTTCCCGCCAATGATAGCAGTGGCGAAAATGCTGCAAACAATCCAGCCATCAAACCAACACTCCATTGAAATGCCGTAACTCCGATGCCAATTACCAAAAGCACCGCCAACGCGTCGAGGATCCACTGCAGACGTTGAGTTGCGGCTGCGGAACGTTCGCCGGTGACTGTGTAGACCAAAGCCAGCCAGGCTGGATAACCCGGAGGATAAATCGCACCGTCGGTTTCCGCAGGATCATCAATCCAAAAGATCGACGCTTTACCGTCAAGAATATTCTGCGCGCTACGATCAAATAGCGCATACGTGCCGGATTGAAACCAACCCGGATCGTCCAGATGTGCCTGCATGAATTGCCGAGTCAACCCCCGCACGCCAAATGCGAGCAGAAGTATCAGTACGACAAACAGCAGACGCGTCCGTGTGGTTGATGACGGCGTGGAGGAGGCACGCGGTTCAGACGCGAGTGTGGGCGACGCGCTCATTTTGTTGCGGTGGCGATCAAGCTCCACCCAAATCGTTGGCGCAAGGCCCGGAACAACGTTTCCGGAATCAGTGGCCCGAGCGCATAAAATTCTGAACGAGTCATCTGGTTAATTTCAAAATCGATGTCGCGGAACGAGTGAAACAACCGTCGCGCCTGGGCTCGGCTGTACACCTTCACCAGCGGTTCAGTGTCATCGCCGTACTCCACAAAGCGGCCCATGATCTGTTCCGGAGTATCACCACGCAAGAGTTGCCCGCGCAGCAGCCCGCGATGAAGCACGATTTCGCCCCAGTAGTTAAGCGAGTGGCGATAGTAAAGCATCACCTTGGCGATTCCCCCCGGACGCAACACTCGATGAACTTCCTGTACGGCTGCCACGGTATCCGGCGTGTGATGCAGCACGCCATTGGAATACACAATTTCGAATGTATTGTCCGGAAACGGTAACTTCTCTCCATCCGCAATCAGGAAGGTTGCCGGCACGTCATACAGTCTGAATCGATGGCGCGAAATCTCGATCGAACGAGGTGTCAGATCAACTCCGGTGCAGATTGCTCCACCACGCGCGAACTGAAGCAGGTCGGTTCCCATACCGCAACCAACTTCAAGCAGTTTCTCGCCCGCGTGCTTGTCAAAACCCATCACCTCAGGCATCCATGGCGCATAGACGTGATAACGATGACGTTCTACTTCTTCAAAAAACTCCCGCGAGCCAAATTCATGCTCACGACCGTAAACCGCGCCGGCCGGATCGTTACCCCATTGCCGGCGCGCGCGCTGCTTCTCTTCGCCCAACTCGTTGTCAGCCGCTTTAGCCATCACTCACTTCGACTCGCGCAACCAATCGCCATAGGCATTCAATACCGTCTGCGCGTTGCGCTTCCAGGTGTGATGTTCCACCGCTTCCCGGCGCGCGGCCAGGCCCAAACGTTCACGTAGCGACTTATTTTCAGTCAGGCGGACGATCGCTTCACTTAATTCACCGACGTTGCCCGGTTCAACGAGCAGGGCAGTTTCTTCATGGCGTAACACTTCACCGATTTGGCCCAGCCTGCTGGCTACAATTCCCTTGCCCATCGCCATGTACTCAAAAATTTTTGTCGGTGATCCGAAGAAGTCGCTGCCGTCTTCCAACGGCACATGTGGCGACACAAGGATATCGCAAGCGTCCAATAGTACCGGCACCTCTGGATGATTCACTGAACCGGTAAAGATGACGCGGCCGCTTTGTTCCTCCGGCGCCAGCAGTTCCTTAATCTGGGCCAACAAACTGCCACTTCCTACCAATACGAAACGGATGCGAAACGACAAAGGTATCTGTTGAATGGCTTCTGCCAGCGCATGTACTCCATGCCATGGACCAAAGGAGCCGATAAACCCGACTAACTTTTCTGTATCAGCGATACCAAACTTTTTACGCGCTTGTTCACCGCCTATACCCGGCTTAAATATGTCAGTGTCAACTCCGTTAGGGTTCACAATGATCTTGTTAGTCTCAACGCCAGCCTGTTTAAGATTTCCACGTTCCACTTCTGACACTACGAAAATGCGTGCTGCGGCCGATAGGTTTAAACGCTCGTAACGTTCCAACACGTCCAACATGTTCACCCTGTCCCAATGTCGTCCTACCCACACTTCGGACCCGTTGTACTCGAGAAACAAGGGCAATCCCGTTTTCAAACTCGCATCTACTCCTGCCCACGAAAATCTGCTGTAGCGCTCATAAATAAAATCCGGCTGTTGCCTTTCAATCTCATCGCGGGCGGCCGCCGTAAACAAGAGGTTGTTGCGGATGTCAAAAGCAGCACGCGACGTTCCCGCTGGTTCCGGGCGAATGATGGTTATAGGTTTTGCGCCGTCGAGTCCCGCAATTTCGTCGTTGCTAACCAGCGAAACTCTTGCACCCAATTGCTCGGCTGCGTTGAGGAACCCATTGATGTGACTGGCTGCGCCGCCCAGTTGCGTCCCCGGCCCGGGAGTCGTACGCAGGTAGACGATCCGCGCCGGGCGCGCATGGTCCAACTGTCGTGGCGGCGGCTTTGCCCGGCCAACCGCAGCTTCCAACCGAACCAACTCCCGTTCCGCCAGATTTATTGCGCGGCGGCTCACATTGACTTCATACAACAGGCGCGCCGGTGCGCGAGCCAGGCTGCCTGCTCTTGTCTCTTCACGCCATCCGCCAAACGAATCGAGAATAATTGTTCGTTGCGCTCCGGCCATGGCGCCGAACAACAACAGAGCATCTTGTCCTCTTTGCCACGCAAGACGTTCGGTGACCAGGGCCAGGACGTCCGGTCTTCGTGCCCGCAACGCAGAAAGTCTGGAGAGTGCTCCTTTCGTGAGCAGCTCGTCACGTGAGGCGATCTCGACGTCTGCCGTGGGGAAACGTTCGGCCAATTTGCGGCGTCCCCGATCGGTATCGCCACTCAGACCGATTAACACTACCTTCATTCGGCGACCCCCGAAGAGTCTTCGCGTCGCAAAGCGAAGTACCAACCACTTGCTACCGCCGTGGGTAACCGGTCAGTCACAACGGCATTCCATTGGATAAAACGATCCGAACGTGCCAGCAGATGGCCCGCAAATGGGCCTGCAAAAAGGCTGGCTGCGCCTTCGCGCCAAACAGTCAATCCACATTCGCGAAAGATTCTGTACAAGCGTTTGCGTGTAAAAAACTGTATGTGCCCGCTGTCGCTATTTTCAGTTGAGCCCAACACTTTTGATCTGTTCGAAGCGAGCTTGTCCACCAGACGCTGCATGCGCAGCAGGCCAAAGACCCACGAGTCCATCTCAAACTCTCCGTAGCCGTTCGGAGTTGTAACTATCACCAGGCCCTTCGGATTGAGCACTCTTACGCCCGCCTTCAACAAACCACCGGGGTCGTCGACGTGCTCCAACACTTCCGACAGAATCACTACATCAAATTTCTCGGCAACCTCGCTAACGGAAGTGCGAAGGAAACGCAGACCCTGAATACCTTTAGACAATAGCGCAGCGTGAGCAATTGATTTTTCATCAGGATCGATGCCGGTCACCTGGTAGCCAGAGCGAGCCAGCGGTAACGCTAACTGTGAACCGTTCCCGCATCCGATATCGAGAACAGTTATCTTCGAAGGGTGTCGCCCGGGAAAGTTGTCCTCGATGACACTGCGGACAAATCGCAATCTCTTCTGATAGCCCCAAAGATTTTCCTGTTCTTCCACTCGGTCCTACCGTTTCATTTGAAAAAGTTGGCACAACTCTCCGGCAGACAACATGAGCGTGTCGCCGGAAGACCTTCCGGTGCTGGATCTGAAATAGAAAAACATCAGCGCAAAGATCATCACATAGCTGAGCAACGACGCCAGTGCGGCGCCCCGCGCACCCAAAGGCGGGACCAGAACTAACAACAGCGCCACGTGTGCGAGCAAGGTCAGGACCCAAAACGCCGGTACAGCTCGCGGCAATCCTATGGCGTTGAAGTGCTGCGCAAAAACTGACTGAACACCGATCAGGTAAACGCCGGGCAGCAGAATCAGAAGCTGAACCGTAGCGTCAGAAAATGGTCGTCCGTAAAGGACCGGAAGCAGGAAACTCAAGGGCACCGCAAACAGACAAATCAGCAGCATTACAAAAACCGTGTGACGAGTGATCCTCGACGTCGTTTCGCCGCCGACGTCTTGCTCGGCCGTGATACGTGGGAATAACAGCGTCGCAATCACTCCCGGCAACATCATCAGCATCGTCGCAACCTGCGACGCGACACTGTATACGCCGGCTACACCAGCGCCGTGAAAATGATTTACCACCAACAGGTCAGCCCGGAACATTAGGGCAGCAGCAACGATGGAAAGATGAAACTTCAGGCCGTAGTTAATCATCCGCCCGAGCAGGTTTAAATCAAACCGCCAGGATCTGAAACTTGTCGGATACATCGCCACCAGGACGATAACGATCAAACCAACCGCAACGGCCGCTGCAGTGTTCAGAGTTACCAGCGTCGTTAACCCCGAATGCAACACGATCAACGCGACCAGCGCATTAATCATTACAAACGATTGACCTAATAGATCCAGCAGATTGAAGCGGCGGACGTTACCAAGGGCCAGGAATATGTTCAGCCCAATCAGTGTAACGAGTTGAAATGGAATTGAGATGGCCGCGATCTTGATCAGCTCAGGCGAGATGAATCCAAACCAGCCGGGCCGCGTTTGTGCCAGAACGCTGAGCGCAACGGCCAGCAGGGACCCGACGATTGTGGCAAATAGAAGCGAGTTGAGCGCAACCGAGCGGAGCTGACTGTGGTCTTTGGCGATGAAGTAAGTGTTGGCTGAAGGAAGGCCGGCGCTGCCGAGTTGGACCACCATCGCAACTGTGACATTGATTACGCCCAGTTGGCCCAGGCCGTCGGCGCCCAACCACCGGGCAACAATGATTCCGGCGACGACGCTGTTCGCAGTCATCAACAGACGAACTGCCAGCGTCCACCCGATTTGCACAGCGAAGGGCCGCCGCGCTACGGGTGTGCGGCCCTCAGCCGCGGTCAATCCATCGTTCATACCAGAGGCTCAAGTTAAGCAGCGTCCAGAGGTGGAAGCCCCAATCCTGACTTCCCTTCCGATGTTGCTCCAGCAGGTGCGCTACAAAATCGTAGTTCAAGAAATTCCGTCTCCGCATCGTCGAGTTCATCAAGTGTGAATCAAACCAACCACCGAGAGCGTTGCGAAACCACTCGCGCACCGGGGCGCCGAATCCGCGCTTGCGGCTGTAAAGCAAATCATGCGGCAGAATCTCTTCCAGCGATTGTTTCAGAATATGCTTGCCGCTGCTGCCCTCAACTTTGAAGGACCGCGGCAGATCCATCGCATATTCCACCAGATGATGATCCAGGAACGGCACGCGTGCTTCGACGCTGGTGGCCATCGTGATCTTGTCAACGCGCATCAGGAGCAACTCCGGAAGGCGCAGTTTCAACTCGAGATAAGTCATGCGCGTCAGGAAATCAGAATCCGGTCGTTCGCGTTCAATGTGTTCAAGATATTCCTGCACGGGTTGCAGAGACGACCGTCCGTTGAACCTGCGGGAGATTTCGTTTGAAAGCACCTGACGCTTTAACGGCTCGTCGTAGATTACGACGCCGCCCCAGAACAGCGGTTCGTCTTCACTGAGCCGGCGCAGTAACTCGCCGGCCTGTCGTTTCTTTCCGGTAAATTCCACCGCCGGGCGCATCAATGAGCTGGCCGCACGTCGCAGGATTTGAGGCGTGCGTTCTGCGTAACGCCAAAAGTTTTCGTAGATGCGCAGGTGTCTGACGTAGTTTTCATAACCGCTGAAGATTTCGTCGGCGCCTTCGCCCACCTGGACCACTATGGTGCCCGAGTCTCGCGCGAGTTTTGAAACGTAGTAAAGAGGGACACAAACCGGATCGGCAATGGGCTCATCCTGGTGAAAGACCAGGGAAGGAAGAAACTCCTGCATCTCTTTTTCTGAGATGATCACTTCATGATGATTGGTGTTGTAGCGATCGGCGATTCGTCGTGCCGGCTCCAACTCGTTCAAGTATTCCGCATCACTGAAACCAACGGTAAACGTATTGACCGGACGCGACATCTGTTCCGACATCAGGGCCACATTCGCCGATGAGTCAACTCCGCCGGACAGAAACACGCCAAACGGAACGTCAGACATCATCCGCTTGCGAATCGAGTCGCGTAACAAACGTAATATCTCGGCGCGATGTTCGGCTTCTGTCCGCGCTTCAGTAACTGGGGACGGTAAAGCGTCCCAGTATTGCTTCATTCTAATTTCGCCGTTTCGTTGCACCGTCAACATGTGCCCGGCAGGAACCTTTTTGATGTCGCGAAAGAGTGTGCCGGGCGCCGGAGTGGTCATGAACGTGAGGTAGTGATACATGGCGTCTTCATCGACTTCGGCAGTCACGGCTGGATGTTGGAGTATCGCCTTGATCTCAGAGGCAAACATGAAGCGGCCGTCTTTTTGATAGAAGTACAGCGGCTTCACGCCGACGCGGTCTCGCACTAAGACGAGCTGGTCCAACTTCGCGTCCCACAGTGCAATCGCGTAATCGCCCTCAATATCCTGGACAAAATCCAGGCCGCGTTCCTCGTAAGCATGAATAATTGTTTCGGAGTCGGTCTGTGAGTGATATTTATGACCGCGGGCTTCGAGTCCCTCGCGCAGGGTGGTGTGGTTATAGATCTCGCCATTGAAGACCAGCCAGAGATCTTCGCGGCAACCGCACATGGGTTGATGACCGGCCGCCGAAAGATCGATGATCGATAGCCGCCGAAACCCCAGTCCACCGCGACCTTCGTCAAAGATCAACTCGCCGGCGTCATCTGGTCCACGGTGCTGCATCTCGTCACGCATGCGCGCGACCAACTCGCGCTCAACATTGCCGCGAGCCGCACCGTATTCCCAGACTCCGCAAATTCCACACATAATCTATGTACGCTGAAGGCGTTCGCTAATTTAAGCCCAGGGTTTGCTTTGAAACCCTGGGGAGAGATGTCGTCTATAGAACTTCTCAACTCTGAACGAGTTGCCGGGGTTCTGCGATTCACCCCGGCTTCGACGCAACGCCTTCAGCGTTGCGCCGCATGCCAGGTGCCTCTAATCCCAGGGTTGCCAAAGCGCAAACCCTGGGCTGAAATTTGCCAACGCCTTCAGCGTACTCTTCAAAATCTAATTTCAAACTGAACCAGTACTCCGTTTCTGGATCAGCTGAAGTCTTTCCGCTTCATCTTCACCCGAACAGACGGGAAGCAGCGCCCATCGCACTTTGAAAGGCACTTCACGAGTGATTGACCAGCATGCGGTTACCGACGGCTGCTTCGAGCCGTAATCGCGCGATACAAACTGATCTTCGAACGCCGGCTGTGGCTGCGAATCCGACGACTTCACAAACAGCTTCGCTCCCGTAGCCTTATCGTATGCACTAACAGTTTTTTCGTCGAGCAGACCCACATCGAGACCGGCATCGAAGTGGAAACGCACGTCGATGCGGTGGTTGCCGCTACCATTAAATTCGTCATCAACTAACCAGTAACGAGCATTCTTGTGAAATGTGACCGTGCGGCAATGTGTGACTGATTGAGGTAGGCGAGCGTAGCCAACATGTTTTGCCGAAACGACGTCACGGTCCCGGTCAGTCTCCCAAACCAGGGCTTTTGCTTGTGCTTCGTTTCCAATGACGAAGGGTGATCGCAGGTCAGTAGTATTTTGTTCAAGCTGGTCGATCATTACCGTCGAATGGTAAACGGTTGACCGAAAGTTATGCCGCTCGTTTAAGTCTCCCGTATACATAAAAGTTCCCGCGTCAACAATAAACGCCCGGCCGCAGGCCGATACTTCGATGCTTAACGCGTCGTTGTGGCCATGCGAGCCCCGGCCATGAATACCCGCATCAGTTGCATTGAATAGAAGATACAAATCGCGTTCGCGCAGGATATAGATTCGGGCGTTGGGGAAGGACTGTGAAGACACAAGCTCCGCGTCTTTTTGAAGAGCCTGGAATTCACGGACCCCGGCGCGGCCCACCGTCCACAGCAGTTCTTCAGGCAATTGCTGATTTGGACCACAGAGTTTTGCATCACCAAAAGCGGCAGCGCCGGTCGCCAGAACATACACATGATCATCGGCCGCGCGTTTAGTAATAGGCAAGAACTGTCCGCTGTCAGAATCGCCAATCACAGGCGCGCGCCCGTCAGGTCGCAGATATGCCCGAACGTAACCGAGCATTTGATGCAGCTTGCTCCAGTATCTGTTTTCAATTTCGATCCGGTTCGCACGGCAGAGAAGGAACGTATAAAGGAACAACTCAAGAACAAAGCGATGGTAACCGGTTGACGATTCGAAGTCGGCGCCGTCAGGTAACACTTGCTTGTCCATCTCGCGTAACATTTCACGCAACCCAAACTCTCGCCAATCTTTCGCCGCCTGCAATTCCGGCAACATCGTCCCGAGCCAAACAAGTCCTACAACATCAGAGAGGTAGTGGTTGCTGGTGGCGATGTATGAAAACTCGAGGTTTTGACGAATGAAATTGCCGTGCTGATCGAACATTGCCAGCAGGCGCGCGAGTTTCTGTTCGTCCAACAACTGTGAGTGACGGAAGATCTCGAAAGCTGCCAACAGATTCGTCGCGCGTAGTGATACCTCCATCGCGCAATTCCAGTTCACCCCCATGCCGTATGGGTTTTGCGAATACCAACTCTCGACCTGTTGAAAAAACTCTTCAGCGAAGCGTTCGTCTTTGGTAACAGCAAAGGCGCGCGCCAGCGTGATGAAGTGAGGTAACCGGTTCAGCTCCCACAACACGCGCGCATCCGAGCCATCATCCCTGAACAAATTGAGATCCGCGTGATAGTCGAGCGGCCAGTGGAATTGTGATAGCGGGTCGCGATGCCAGTCGATCTCTTCACCGAAGTCTATTTGTCCTATCCCCAGTAACGGCCAGGAATGAGTTTCAACAATACGTTGCGCCTGGCCCAATAGTTGTCGCGTCTGTTCAGGGAACAAATCCAGTTGAACTGATCCGGCGTCGATCGAAAACCCTGGCAGGAAACCAGGTTCGGTCCTGTTGCGGAAATAGTTGAGTTGTTCAGCGCCGGACATTGACGCGAACGTTGGATGCAACCTGGCAGCGCGTTCCCGCATTTTGCCCAGACGTGCGCGTTCGCGTCGGCGGTCTATTTGCGCGCGACTGCGTCGCAGGAGTTCTCGTGCGGCAGCAGTCGGAGCCACGCCACCGCGCATTGTGCGTCTTATTTTTCGAACAATGCTCATCTCGAATATTCGAGTAGTGAGCTTACGATGCGTGCCGCCGTATGACCATCCCAGAGAGGGGGAATGCGACGGTTGTCGGGCGAGGCTTTGTCCAGAGCAGCATGGAAAGCAGAAAGAATTCGCTGAGGGTCGCGGCCCACGAGTTGGTTGGTTCCCATCTCAATTGTGATCGGCCGTTCGGTGTTTTCACGTAACGTCAAACACGGAATTCCCAGCGCTGTGGTCTCTTCCTGAATACCGCCCGAGTCTGTCAGCACGATTCGCGCGCCGCTGTAGAGCTGAAGAAAATCGACGTATCCGAGCGGATCGATTAGCCTTACATTCCCTATTCGTTCGAGCCGTTCGTTCAACTCAAACTCACTTAGCTTTTTCCGCGTGCGAGGATGCACTGGAAATACCACCGGCATTCGGCCGGCAACTTCTGCCAAAGCATCGACGATACCGGCGAGATTATCGTGATCATCGACATTGGAAGGGCGATGCAAAGTGACTACCGCGTAATCGACGCCGCTTACCCCAAGCGTCTCTTTGATCTTTGACTGTTTGGCGCGCTCTAACCGGCGGTACAACGAATCGATCATGACGTTGCCGACGAGTCTGATCCGTTCCTGCGGTATTCCTTCGTTTAGTAAATTTTGATCTGCGTCCGCTGAAGGCGTGAACAGCAAATCCGCGATCTGGTCGGTCAGGACCCGGTTGATCTCTTCAGGCATCGTTCGATCGCGGCTGCGCAACCCCGCTTCCACATGGCCCACCTTAACACCCAGCTTTGAGCAAACGAGAGCGCATGCGATCGTAGAATTCACATCGCCGACAACCAACACCCAATCGGGTTGCTCCTGCAATACAACTTGCTCAAAACGCTCCATCACTGCCGCAGTTTGGGCGGCATGCGAACCCGAACCGACGTGTAAGTAAACGTCTGGCTCGGGTAATTCCAGGTCACGAATGAACGCGTCGGACATGCCGGCGTCGTAATGTTGGCCCGTATGAACAACAAGCGGCGCAAACTCTCGTTCACGCCGCTTCATTTCTTCGACTATAGGTGCGACCTTCATGAAATTGGGCCGCGCGCCGACAACGTTAATTACTTTGAGCATTCAAGCCGAAGTTTGGCCTCTTACAATCTGATGATTCGTGCTGTGCTGTCGCGACGAATGTCTCCGTTCAACGCATTTCGAGTGTCAACGACTAACGGCGCGAGCTTAGTGATACGCGAATAGTCGATGCCGCTGTGGTCCGTCACGATAATTACACAATCGGCTTTGCTGACCTCATCGTCAGTTAACGTGGCCGAAGTCAGGGGTTCGCCGCCGCCTTCTGTATGCGCATCATCAAAACGAATCTCGGTCACGAACGGATCGTGATATCGCACTTCGGCGCCTTTTGAACGGAGCCGGTCGATGATTGAGAGCGCCGGACTTTCACGCACATCATCAATGTCTTTCTTATAGGCGACGCCGAGCAACAGTATCCGGGAGCCTTTCATTGACTTGCTGTCATCGTTCAACCCATCGGCCACCAGTTGGCAAACGTGTTCCGGCATCCGCGAGTTGACCTCTTCAGCCAAACCGATGAAGCGCGAATCGAAACCGTGTTGGCGCGCTTTCCAGGAAAGATAATGCGGGTCGAGCGGGATACAGTGTCCGCCGATTCCTGGCCCCGGATAGAACGCCATGAATCCGAAAGGCTTGGTAGCTGCGGCTCGAATCACTTCCCAGGTATCTATGTTCAGCGCATAGCACAAACGTGCCATCTCGTTTGCCATACCGATGTTGACCGCGCGGAACGTGTTCTCGAGCAGCTTTGCCGTCTCCGCCACCCGCGCCGAACTAACGGCGTGCACATGATTAACGATCTGTGAATAGAGATGAGCGGCGGCGTCAGTTGAATCGTCTGTCACACCGCCAACAACCTTCGGAATGTTATGAGTCTGAAACTGTGGGTTGCCGGGATCGACTCGTTCAGGTGAAAACGCCAGGAGAAAATCTTTGTCTAACTGCAAACCCGTCGCTTCGAACATGGGCAATAGCACTTCGTCGGTAGTTCCGGGATAGGTGGTTGATTCGAGAATGATCAACTGGCCCGGATGCAGGCGCTTCGTAATTTCTTCAGCTGCGGCGAGGATGTAGGAAACATCCGGCTCCTTTGTTTTTCGCAGCGGTGTGGGGACGCAAATGATGACTGCGTCACATTCTCCCAGATGGTCGAAGTTGGTGGTCGCGCGCAGCCGTTTGCTGTCGACCAATTCTTTGACCACCGCAGAGTCAACGTCGCCGATGTAGGACTCGCCCGAGTTGATGCGCTCAGCCTTTGATTCATCAACCTCGAAACCAGTGCCCTGAAAACCGCGGCGAGCAAACTCCGCCAGCAGCGGGAGGCCCACATAGCCGAGGCCGACCACGCCGACGTGGGCCTGCTTCGTGTCTATAGCATCGATTAATTGTTCCTTGACCGTCTGGGCCATTGTTCCTGTTGCCATATTTCGACCTTCAACCTGGATTTCGCGCAACACAGCCAATGCCTAAACCCTATGCGATTGTAATGATAGTGAGTACGCAAGGTGTGCTACTAACAGATAAAACGCAAAACAGTAAGAAAATTCCAGCAGGCAAGACTATGGGAGCGTTGCGCAGGGTGTCAAGCACGTCCGTCATTCGGTAGTGGGTCATTTACAAAGTTAAACAGTCAATATAGTTGAGTGTACCGATCATGCTCTGTAGTATGATCGACTCATGCCAGTCAAACGACCGCCAAGGGATACTAATCAACTTGCCAGATATATTTTGGAAGTGACTACGGGCGAGACTGAGAAGATTGTACCGCCAGAAAAGAATCCTCATGCACAAGCTCTGAGCGAACTGGGCGCGGCCAAAGGTGGCAGAGCACGCGCCGAAAACCTCTCCGCAAAGAAGCGCAGCCAGATAGCCAAAAAGGCAGCCAAAGCGCGCTGGAATAAGAAACCCTAATTCCGGCTTAATTACGCGTAATTAGAGCTTGACGGTTTTAAATCCGGCGAGTTAGACTGGCCTGCCTTGAAAATTAAGGATTTACTAGCTGAGAAGCGCGTACTTGAATCCGAGATAGCCAAACGTCAAGCGGAGTTACAGGCGGTCGAAGTTCTTATAAGTCGTGCCCGAGAACGGGAAGGTTTACCGCCCGTCGCTGATAGCCTGTCTGCCAGCTCTCCAGACACCAATGGAACCGGAAAGCAGCCTCGCGTTCGCGGCACTCTCAAAGCCGCTAAACAGGCTGTGGATCACTTCCCCGGCCCGTTCACACGCTCTCAATTACTAAGCAAAATTGAAGAACTGAACCCTTCTCTGCGCGGCAGAATCCGTCCAGAAGCCCTGAGAATGTCGATGCGGGAACTAATTAAGATCGGATGGATGGCACCTGTGGAAAACGAGGTATCTGAGGAAACGGGAGAGGCTTTGTATAGAAATTATGCTTTAAAGTCGTAAAAACCAAACGGCGGCTAAGTATTCAGTTTCCACGCCGATACTTGCCGCCGTCCAGACATGAGCAGAAGTGGCGAAACTGGTAGACGCAACCGCCTTCCAAGCGGCCGATGCCCTGGCATCATGCGGGTTCGAGTCCCGTCTTCTGCACTTATTTTCAATTCCAGAGCCGTTTTAGCGGGACTGGAGAGTTGAGCGGGCTGCAGTATAACAGAAAAAGTTTTACCAGAAAAATTAAGTTTCTAGTTGACTTCTTGCCCGAGCAAGCATAAAATCAGTTTCATCATGAACAAGCTTTCAACTGAGAAGCGCGCGCAAGTTGTTTCGGCCTTAGTCGAGGGTATGTCGATCCGAGCCGTAGTAAGAATGACTGGCGTATCTAAAAACACCGTTGTTAAGTTGATCGAAGATTTGGGTAATGCATGTGCGATCTATCAGGACAAAGTGTTTCGCAATCTCAATCTCAATCGAATTGAATGTGATGAGATTTGGAGTTTTTGCTATTCCAAGGCGAAGAACGTTCCCGCTGAAAAGCAAGATGAGTTTGGTTACGGCGACGTTTACACGTGGGTCGCAATCGACGCCCAGACGAAGCTTGTTCCCTCATGGTATGTAGGTCGCCGTGATGGTCACTGCGCGTATGAATTTATCAAAGACCTGTCAGAGCGTTTAGCGCATCGCGTACAGCTTACTACCGATGGACACAAAGCATATTTGGCGGCAGTCGAAGAAGTATTCGGTAGTGAGATTGATTACGCGATGTTGATCAAGGTCTATGGCGGTGAGCAAGCGGAAACACGTTACTCTCCTGCTGAATGCCTCGGGACAATGAAGGAACGGATCGTGGGTAATCCAGCTCGCGAACTAGTTTCAACGTCGTCTGTCGAACGTCAAAATCTCACGATGAGAATGTGCATGCGCCGCTTCACTCGTTTGACCAACGGCTTTTCAAAGAAGATCGAAAACCATATTCACGCAATCGCGATCCACTACATGCATTACAACTTTGTTCGCATCCACCAATCGCTGCGATGTACTCCGGCAATGGCCGCTGGCGTTAGCGCTAAGCTGTGGTCTATCGAGGATGTTGTCGCTCTTTTAGACTAACGTGTTTAGGAGACTGGTAGCCAATTCGTCTACAACACGCCCTCGTTGCGTGCTTTCATCGTGAATCCAGACCTTCCCACCGCTGACGGCGAACCTAAACGCACCTTGACCTGTGACCTCTCTAGATGTGGGGTTCATTAGGCTTCTTACGACGCAGGTTATTCGCGGAGTGGGTTCGTCAAATAAGAGTTCAAACTCTCGCTCCGGCGACTTCACTGAAACGGACGGGCCTTCCATCATGTCGAACTGAAAGACTTGGAGATAGCCGGGACGCCTCTCAGAAAAGGCCGCGACTTCCATTTTGATAGTGTTAACGAGTTGGTTCCAAAGGTGCGGAGCTTCGGCCATCACCTGTTGGCGGTGCAATGCGTCAACCTGCCGCTTGTCGTGCTCGTGGCCTTCTTTATTTTTGAGTCTGTTAAAAGCATCATCAGCCCAGTTACCCATGGTCAATTCTCCTTTGTGAGATGAGTTACCAGAGCATACTCTCAGACTGACATTGAAATCAAAGACCATGCGTGTTTAACCGTGTAAATGACCCACTACCCGTCATTCGGGTTAAGGCGTGGCTCCTATATGCAATACGCGATTTGTCATTGGTCATTTCACATTTGTCATTTGTCATTGAAAACAGCGCAATGCGTTCCTGCGAGATGGTGAGCCCTGATTTTCAAAAAGTGTGTAGAACAAAATGACAAATGGCAAATTTGAAATGACAGATGACAAATCGGTTTTTCATTCCAACCTGATCTTGACACCACTGGCGATTTCCATCTATACCGTGCCGACCAATGACCAAAGATAAAGTGGAATCCCCCAAACTCGAACGTGGTCTCGGGCTGTTTGATGCCAGCATGATCGTGGTCGGGTCTATGATCGGATCCGGCATTTTTCTGGTCTCAGCAGAATCTGCTCGCCTGGTGGGAGCGCCTGGTTGGTTGCTGGCGGCGTGGGCCATTGCAGGAGTGCTGACGATTACCGGCGCGTTGTGCTGCGCCGAACTCGCCGCCATGTGGCCTCAAGCTGGCGGGCAGTATGTGTTTCTACGAGAAGCTTACGGTTCGCCAACCGGATTTCTTTTTGGCTGGTCATTGTTGCTGGTAATTCAAACCGGAACTATCGCAGCGGTCGCTGTCGCGTTTGCCAACTTTACCGGTGTGTTAACGAGCACCATCGCCGCCGACAACTACCTGATCGCGCCGCGCGCATTCGGCGGCTATGCGATTAGTTTGTCGACTCAGCAACTGCTGGCGATCGTAATGATCCTGTTTCTTACTTTCACAAACACGCGAGGGTTAAAGACCGGCAAGTTTATTCAAAACACATTCACCTTCACCAAAACAGCAGCGCTGATCGGCTTGATCGTGGTGGGTTTGGCACTCGGCTGGAATGAGAACAGCGCAGCGTTTACCTCGGATTGGTGGAACCCGGCCAACAACAACTGGCAGCCATCCAGTTCGCAAGTCGGTTTCGACGTATCGAGCGGCGGGATATTCGCGCTGGCGTTGGTGATGCTCCTGGGTCGCGCGATGGTTGGACCACTGTTCGCTCAATCAGCCTGGAACAATGTCACCTTTACTGGTGGTGAGGTGCGCGACCCCGGCCGCAATCTTCCGCGCGCATTGTTGATCGGTTGTAGTCTAGTAGTCGCGCTCTACTTGCTTGCGAACCTCGCCTACGTGGTAACGCTACCGCTGCCGGCGATCCAGAATGCGCCTCAGAACCGCGTAGCCACCGCCGCGATGCAGGCCATATTTGGTCCACCGGGCACGATCATCATGGCCATAGCGATCATGATTTCCACGTTCGGATGTAACAACGGTTTGATTCTCGCCGGCGCGCGCGTCTACTACGCGATGGCGCGCGACGATCTGTTCTTTAAGAAAGTAGGAATACTTAACAACCGGAGAGTACCGGCGATGGCGCTGGTGATACAGGGGATCTGGGCTGCCTGTTTGACGCTGCCGAGAACTGTGACCACTAATGCGGAAACAGGCTTAGTCACTTACGGCAACGTCTACACGCAGTTACTCGAATACATTATTTCGGCCGACCTGGTTTTCTATGCGTTGATGGTGGGCGCGGTGATTGTGATGAGGCGCAAGGCACCAGACATTGAGAGGCCTTACCGCACGCTCGGTTATCCGATAGTTCCAATCGTCTACATAACGATTGCAGTTTTGATTGTCTTAGATCTGGCGTGGCTCGCGCCATGGACGTCAGGTATTGGCTATCTGATCGTTCTCACAGGAATTCCGGTTTACTTTGTTTGGCGGAAAAAGCAAGGATGAACACGATTCGTGTTATTTCGTGAGATTCGTGATGGTTTTTAGGCAGAAAAGAAGCGATCCACGAATTGCACGAAACACACGAAATATTAGATCCTCATCCTTCCGCCTTCATCCTTCATCCTTCTATTTAACCCATTCATCAGCGATTTCGGTTTCAACCTTAACCGGAACTGTCTTCAAGTATTCTTCGCCTGCCGAAACCATCGCACGTTCGACTTTCATCGCCACGTCCGAAGCCTCGCTATCATCTGCCTCGACCACAATTTCGTCGTGAATGATGTTGACAATCTGCGCGTTCGTGCCGCGAAGATCGTCTCTCAGCAGTCGCAAGGCGCGCTTCAGAATGTCCGCGCTGGTCCCCTGTATCGGCGTATTCTTGCCGTTGCGCTTGGTCATTGAGATTTGCTGCCGGTCCTGTTCATCATAACGAAAACGAACTAAACGACCCGAACCCGTGCGCGCCTGACGTTCGCGCACAGCGCGGTTCGCAGCTTCGTGCAGGTAAGTATCCAACCCGCGATAGGTCGCGAAGTACTTCTTCAAAATGTTTTCAGCTTCCGGCACACCCAGACCGGTCATGATCGAAAACCGTTGGGCTCCGATCCCATAGACCACGCCGAAGTTCAGACGCTTGGCAAAATCTCGCTGGTCTCTCGTTACCTGATCGACCGAAACATTGAACACTTGTGCCGCGGTCACGCGGTGTAAGTCGGCGCCCGAATTGAACGCTTCCATAAAACCAAGGTCGCCGGAAAACTCGGCCAGAATGCGCAACTCAATCTGTGAATAGTCTGCGATGATCAACTTCCGCCCATGCGGGTGTCCGGCGAAGCAACGGCGGTATTCGACGGCGTGCGGGACCTGCTGAATGTTCGGGTTGGTGCAGGAGAAGCGGCCGGTCGGCGCGCCTATCTGTCTGAAATCAGCATGCAGACGACTAGTTGTCGGGTTGATTAACTCGATCATGTTCTGACCGTAACTAGTCAGGGCCTTCTGCACTGTTCGATATTCCAGGAGGGTTTTAATAACAGGGTATTCGTTAGCGAGGGGTTGGAGTTTCCAGTTGCGGGTTGAATCCGGGACCGGGATCCCAAGACGCTCGAGGGCCTGCGTCAGTTGCTGGTGGGAATCAAGATTGATCTCATCGCGTTGTGGTCCACCAAACAGAGTTATCTGGGAAGATTCCTCTGCCAGCACATCCTGCAGTTCATTAGCTAGTTCTTCCCTTCGTTTCTCGACGATCGCTAACTGCTCGAGCCACCGATCTTTATGCATGTAAAACCCGGCCAGCTCGATGTCCGCAACCACCGGCACACACTCAAACTCAAGCAACGCTGCTTTCTCCAGTGAGTCGGAGATGACTCGCTCGCGCAGCTTGTCACGCAGCGGCACCAGGATCGCCGCATCCCGCGCCGCATAATCAAGTTGGGCCTCGGATAGATCGAAGTTCCAGTTGCTCAACCGTTCGCTCTTGTCGATCGCTTCATTCAAATAACGTGAAGCCACGGTTTCCAGCCCGTGACGCTCTTCAATATCGCCGGCGCTGATCAACTGGCTGGCCAGCAACGTATCAAACAGGCCGCCCAGATCTACGCCGAGGTAATGCTTGAGAAACTTCGCGTCAAACTTTGCGTTGTGGGCGATCTTGATTGGGCGGTTCGCCGACAGCAACCGGCGCAGCGGTTCGAGCGCGGGAGCCTGAGAAAGACTCCCATTTCCGCCGAACGCATCCAGATCGACGATGAACACTCCGGAAGGCGTTGCCAGCTGGATCAACCGGAGCCGGCCTACATATGGATCGAGCTCAGTGGTTTCGGTGTCGAGTCCTATTGCCTGGTGGGCTGTGAGCGATTCAACTGCCTTGCGAAGCTGTTCCTCGTTTTTTACTAACTGGTAATTCGTATTCAACTATTCTTTTACTCCGGTCAAATAACGCACCGTCTCGCTGCCCACGACAAACGCGGCGTGTTCAGTGTTGGCGGGAAGAAAGTCGCGATCTCCGGCCCGCAATCGATATGTTTCACCCGCAGTATTGAACTCAACTTCGCCGGTTAGGATCCAGTGTGTTTGATCCTTGTCATGCGTGTGCGGCTCGTAAACAGCGCCGGGAGCGTCGGAGTTTTCCGTCACCACATACCCTTCATCCTCCAGCCGTTTGCGCAGCTCAGACGTTACCGGTGGATTGGCTTCATTCCAACGTTGGATGTTCATCACTCTCGTCCAATTCAAGCGATCCGCGAGCTGGGTCGCGTTTCAACCAGCAGCATCAACAACACTGCTGCCACCAAACCGAGCGCCGCCGCTACGAGAAACGCGACCTGCGGTCCACGCCAATCCCACAGGAGTCCCATCAACAACGAAGCCGGCAGCACCGTGATTCCGAAAGCCAGATTATACAACCCGTATGCAGTTCCACGTTGTTCAGCTCTAACGAGATCAGCCACCAGGGCCTTCTCGGCGCCTTCCACTAATCCAAAATAAAGACCGTAAACCACGAATAGGATCCACACTGAAATTGCGCTGGAGACGAAGGCAAATCCCGCGTACACCGCCGCGTACAAGATCCAGCCGGATACGATCAATCGACGCCGCCCCAAGATATCCGACAGATGCCCGCCAAATAACGAACTGACAACCTTGCTGACGTGGAGCACTGCCCACAGCAACGGTAGTTGCTCGACTGGGATGCCAACGGATTGGGCGCGCAGCAACAGGAACGCGTCGGAGGAATTAGACAGCGTGAACAGCGCGATAATTACCAGGAAGTATTTGAAGTTGTTGTCGAAGCCGCGCAACGACAAGCGGGGCGGAGGACTAACCACCTCGTCGTGTTTCGCCGGACGGCCCGTTGTATATGACTCGCGAACGAAGAACGTAACCACAATTACGGCGGCCAGGGCGGGTATGGACGCCAACAGGAAAATGCTCGAGTAGTCTTGTGACGACAACGAGGCCCGGTCCGACCCGAAGAACATCACGAGCAGAAATCCGATCAACGGACCGAGGGTCGCGCCGGTGTGGTCCATGGCCCGGTGTAGTCCGAATGCTAATCCACGTTCTTTGACGGTAACGGCGTCGGCAATCATCGCATCGCGAGGCGCGCTGCGTATTCCTTTCCCGACCCGATCTATTAAACGCAGTGCGAATACCTGATACCAGCTCCCGGCAAACGCCAGCAGCGGGCGCACCAGGCTTGATAACGAATAGCCAAAAACTACAAAGCCTTTGCGCTTCCCTCGTTTGTCACTGAAGTAACCAGCGAAGAGTTTCAGCAGGCTGGAGATCGATTCAGCAGTGCCCTCGATTATGCCGACTACCCCGGCCGAAGCATTGAGAGTAAGTAAGAGGAAGGCGGGAAGCAGGGGATAGACAATCTCGCTGGAGATGTCGTTAAGGAGACTAACAAAACTAATCGCGAATACGTTTCGCGGCAGCTGCCGGTAGCGCTTCCACAAACCGACAATGCCCTTCCGTTGGATAACGTCAGTTGCGTAAAACTCGTCGGCATCATCTTCGATTGATTTGCCCATGACGTGGACGCTCAGCGATTGGCAGGTGCCGTTCGCTGCCGCCTCGGAACCGGCGGAGTTACACTGCTGCTCCACCACCAGAAAGCACCTGCCCCTAAAATCGCAAGCAAAATAATTCCAACTATGGTCAGTCTAAGCGCCCAACGTATCGCAAGTCGCGAGATGAGAATAAAAATGGCAAGTATTACGACTCCCGCTATGATGAAGATGGTCGTGAAATCCATAGCTTAACGAAAAGGTTCATTTTCCATATATCATTTCACATTTTTGATT
>DATEPF010000365.1:0-11263 GCA_035273325.1 Pyrinomonadaceae bacterium
TGGTTAATTACGGTGCTAACCGTGCCTGACTCCGAGTTCACCAGAGGCGCACCGCTTTCGACCGTAACGGTTTCCGATACGTCGCCGATCGTCATCTGCAGATCGATTCTGATCGCATCCTGCACATGGAGCACTACATCACGTTTGATCAATGTCTTGAAGCCGGATCTTTGAATTTCGAGGTGATACGAGGCGGGGGGAAGACTCGTCAGCTGATATTCGCCTGAGTCGTTCGTGAGGTCTTCATAACGGATGTTTGTTCCGCTGCTGATTGCAGCTACCTTCGCACCTGCGATTAGTGCATTCACGGGATCACTGACACGTCCGGCCAGTGAGGCATTTGTTGATTGGGCGTTGGCTAATGTGAATGCGGTGAGGAAGATGAATACTAATGCAGCAACACGGCGCATAGTTCACTCCCCAATAGACTGGATGTGTGAGGCTACTGCTGGACCCGGGTTCTGTCAACGTGAAGAGGCAGTATTTGGTCCAATCCCCCAATTGAGTGATGCGCGTACTTCGGCGGACAAATTAAATGAGCGTGTGGTGAGCGGCTCAGAACAGGACTGGAAGCGGGGCGACCGGGTCGCATTGAATGCACAAACAAGCTTTAACCAGCCCGCCGGACGTTCCGTCGTTGCGTGTTTTTAACATCGGCGCGGTCGCTCAGCTCCGCTTCGATAGCTGAATGGGCTGTGTAATTAGCATACTGAGATAAGATATGCGGACTATGGCAACCCCCCGCGGCCGAAGACGGCGAGTCATCCCGTTTGGCGTCGCGGTCGTTTGCCTGCTAATCGGATCGTGTCTTCCTGCCTCGGCTTTGAATCCGGACCTTGACGTCAGCCAGTATGCCCATACTTCCTGGAAACTCCGCGACGGTTTTGCCAACAGCCTGATCTCATCAATCGCTCAAACGCCGGACGGTTATCTTTGGGTTGGTACCGAATTTGGTTTGTATCGATTTGATGGCGTCAGGAACGTTCTATGGCAGCCGCCGGTGCATCAACAGCTTCCTTCCAACTGGATTTTCGCCTTGCACGTGTCCCGCGATGGCACTCTTTGGATCGGAACGGAGAAAGGACTGGCGAGCTGGAAAGATGGCAAGCTCACGCAGTACCAGGAACTCGCCGGCCGTTACATATTCAAAGTCTTAGAGGATCGTGAAGGAGTGATATGGGTGAGCGGCGGAGCTGTGCCCGTCGGAAAACTCTGCGCGATACGGACAGGCAGCGTTCAATGTTTCGGAGAAGATGGGAGTCTGGGTCGCGCGGTATTCAATTTGTACGAGGACAGTAAGGGCAATCTCTGGGCGGGAGTGAAAGACGGCGTGTGGCGATGGAAACCCGGGCCGCCAAAATTCTATCCGCTCGCAGGCGAGCCTGATGGCATTCAATGTTTGGGTGAAGACAACGACGGTACGCTGCTGGTGGGCTGGAACTCCGGAATCCACAGATTCATTGATGGCAAGACCACGACTTATCAAATCCCCAATCGAGTGGGACCGATCAGAGGCCGAAGAATGTTGCGCGACCGGCAAGGTGGTCTGTTCATTGGAACGTTCAACGAGGGAGTTGTACGCGTAAACAATGGAACATCAAGTAGCTTTGGACTTTCAGACGGTTTGTCAGGGGAATTGATTAACTCACTGCTGGAAGATCGCGAAGGCAATATTTGGCTGGCGACGCCGGGTGGTATCGATCGATTTCGCCAGTTTGCCATTCCTACATTTTCTGTACGTCAGGGTTTGACAAGTCCGCGGGTCCAATCTGTGCTGGCTGACAGAGATGGAGGCTTGTGGATAGCGACTGCGAACGGGTTAAACCGTTGGGGTCCCGGAAGCAATGAACCTGACAGCTCTCAAAATTGGGACCAGAAAAACAACCTGCGGTCCAATTCACTTTTTCAGGATGACACCGGACGAATCTGGGTAACGACTCCCTTTGGTTTCGGGCATTTGGAGAATGGCCGCTTCATTTCAATTAGCAAAGTGCCGGGTAGCGTCACCGGCATGGCACAAGACAACAGCGGGAATTTATGGGTGGCCAACGAACAGGTCGGCCTTTTTCAGGTCTTTCGCGGGGCCGTCGTGCAACAAATTCCCTGGTCCAACCTGGGACGTACGGACCACGCCAGTATCCTCGAGGCAGATCCGCTGGGGGGCGGGGTGTGGGTGGGTTTTTTTCTGGGCGGCATTGTGCACCTTAAAGAAGGCCGGGTCACTGAAACTTACGATGTCGCCAAAGGTCTGGCGGATAGTCGGGTCAGTGATCTTCAGTTCGATAAAAGCGGTTCACTTTGGGTTGCAACCGAGGGTGGGCTTAGCCGTCTGAAGAACGGCCGTATTGCTACATTGAATAGCAAGAATGGCTTGCCGTGCGATGCAGTTCATTGGTTACGAGAAGACAACGCCGGTGCGATGTGGCTCTATACGGCCTGCGGTTTAATGAAAATCGCACGCTCCGAGTTCGACGCGTGGGCCACTGCTGCGGACCAGGACATAAATGCGAAAGCAACATTTCATCCAACAATTTTCGATAGTGCTGACGGCGTCAGCAATCTTGCTTCAGGAGCGCACTTCTTTCCGCAAGTCGCGAAGTCAACAGATGGCCGACTTTGGTTTTCAGCAGGCGATGGCCTCTACTTAATTGATCCGAGTCACCTGAACTTCAATAAAGTCGCGCCTCCAGTGCATATCGAACGATTAGTCGGTGACCGGACAACCTACGATGCGACAACTGTTCAGACGGAACCATTGCGCCTGCCATCTCTAATCCGCGATCTGCAAATCGACTATACGGCCCTTAGCCTCGTCGCTCCGGAGAAAATTCTATTCCGCTACAAACTTGAGGGTCGCGATCGCGATTGGCAGGAGGTTACCAATCGTCGTCAGGTTTTTTATAACGACCTCCCTCCCGGCAATTATCGCTTTCGCGTGATGGCCAGCAATAACAACGGTATCTGGAACGAAGCGGGCACATATCTGGATTTCACAATCGCTCCCGCCTATTACCAAACCGCCTGGTTCCGAATCGGAGCCGTGATCTTAGTTCTGTTCATCCTCGGTGCTCTGTATCAAATGCGGTTGCGACAGACCGCTCGTCAAGTACACGGCCGGATGGAAGAACGTCTTGAAGAACGAGAGCGGATCGCTCGCGACTTGCACGACACTCTATTGCAGTCTGTGCAGGGTCTGATTCTGAAGTTTCATGCGGTTTCAAAACAGATGCCCAGGGACACACCGGCCTACAACGCTCTTGAGAAAACACTGGACCATGCCGATGAGGTTTTAGCAGAGGGAAGGGACCGTATTCGAAATCTTCGCGTCAAGTCTACGTCGCTAAATGATCTGCCCGCATCATTCCGGTCGGTCGCCGAAGAAACGTCGCAAGGTCGCAAAGCAGTTTTTACGATAGTGGTTGAAGGTCGAGTTCGTAATTTACATCCGGTCGTTGTTGAAGAGTGTTACTCGATCGGTCGCGAAGCCATCATTAACGCCCTGACCCATTCTGATAGTAACCAGGTGGAGGCCCAGATCATCTACGACTCCCGACACTTTTGCGTGCGCGTCCGTGATGACGGCCGAGGAATCGACCCCAGGGTACTGGAAGCAGGCGGGCGTTCGGGTCATTGGGGGCTCCAGGGAATGAACGAGCGCGCTCAAAAGATTGGCGGCCAATTGAAATTCTGGAGTCGACAGGATACTGGGACCGAAGTCGAATTGACGGTGCCGGCAGCGACTGCATACCAGGATTCCACCGACAAATCGAAGAGTTTTTGGTTCGGTCGTTTTTCTGACGCGGGGAAAAAACCGGGCAACTAGATTTCGATGATACCGCGTTTCAGAGCGATAGTTACCGCATGAGTCCGGTCGTTTGCGCCAAGCTTGGAAAGAATGTTCTTCATGTGGGCCTTAATTGTTTCTTCCGAAACCTTAAGTCGTTGGGCCACCATCTTATTCGCGTTACCAGCCGCAACTTCTCGCAGTACCTCGATTTCACGATCCGTTAATGCATCATCACTGTGATGCTCGGCCATTTCAATGGCGATTTCGGCAGGGATCCTTTTTTTTCCGGCATGCACGGTGCGGATTGTCTCGATCAATTCCTTTCGTACCATGCTCTTTAACAAATACCCTGACGCCCCGGCTTTAAAAGCGCGTGCTGCCTGCGCATCTCCACTATAGGTCGTCAACACAATGATGCGAGCGCCTGAAAATTCTTCGCGAATTTTCAGAATCGCGTCGATACCATTCAACTCCGGCATCTGGACGTCCATCAAAGTCACATCCGGCCGATGAGCCCGAAACTGCTCGACTGCGTCACGGCCGTTGCTGGCTTCGGCGACAAGGACCATGTCGTCTTCACCAGCAAGAACAGCGGCGATCCCCTCGCGCAACATCGGATGATCATCTACCGATAGAATTCGAATTGGACCGCTCATGCTCCTGCTTCCTCAAAACCAATGATGTTCAGCCGGGTTCGACAGGGCCCTTTATTTTGGTGAGACTGGTATATGCGTTCTTAGTCCGAGATTCTACCACTTGTCTAACTCGGAAGGTCGAATACCAATGGGGAAAGACGTTCGTGTTATTCGTGTAATTGGTGGATCCGCCTTATAGGTTGCATGAGGACGATCCACGAAATACACCAAACACACCAAATAACACGAAACGCATTCTCAATAAATTACTGACGGCAGAAACGCGCCTCTTGGTTCGTTGTACAAGCCGATGCTCATTAGTGTCATTGGCATCACCACGCGCAGCCCGTGTTCCAGGCACCAGCGCATAAGATCGCTGTTGCGAGTTGGTAGTAAGAAGCCGGGACCGGCGAATTCTTTCGCTGCGCCTATTAGTGCTTTCAGATCATCGTTGGTTTCCCCCACGGCGTAACCAAGGAAACCGATGCCGTTGGCGTAGCCCGTAATGCGTCCGGAACGCTCAACCACGTTAGCGCTGTCCTGACTAATAGCGTCGATCAATTCGACCTCGCGCTCGAATCCGTGAATTCGCCCGCACAGTTTGTTGCATTCGTCGATGTCCTCCTTAGTAGCCAGCCGTACATGATGTCCGGGAATTTCCAAAGCGACAGCTGGACCTTGCATCGCCGAAAGAGGTTCGCGGGTGTCAAAACCCAGTTTGGTGTAGAGGGACAGTGATCGGTTGTGATAGGCAGCCTGGACCAGTCGCACGCCCGCGAATCCCTGCTCCGCCGTTCGCCGCAGCACGTCTTCCATTAGACGTCGTCCAATCGCACCGTTTTGCACCGAAGGATCGACCGTGATTGGGCCGACACCAGCAATTGACGCCGTCTCCCAAAGGAAGTTGCTGCCAACCGCGCGTCCGTCGGCCTCCGCCACAACCGAGTAAACATCAGGCCGCGAAAGCAGAAAACTCAGCAGTCCTATCGCCGGCTCCGGCGACGGGAAATCACGTGGAAAGTTATGATGTTCCGAAATGCTTTTGAAAGCCTCGAAACAGATAACGCCACATCTCTCCGCGTCCTCGGGCCTGCCTCGTCGCAGAATGACGTTCATAGAGTTGTTGGATAGTGGTTTGATTTCCGGTTGGTATTGTTCGGTTACCGATGTTGCCATCACTCGCTCCTCAAATACATCTTGATTTTGTCTTCCTAATGTAAACGCGAAAAACGGGAGAAAAATCGGTCAGCACCTTTCGTGCGTTTTCGTGTAGTTCGTAGGAATGGTTCTTTCGGGAACAGAGAGACGATCCACGAATTCCACGAAACAACACGAAATAATCCTGGTCTAGTTTGAATAGTGGTGGAATATTTACGCCGAAGGCGTTGGCTAATTTCAGCCCAGGGTTTGCTTTGAAACGCTGGGTAAGGAATGTCTGCAGGAGTTGCGAATGGGCTAGCCCGGCCCGTGCAACCCTTTCAGGGTGGCTTTTACTTTCGAGCGTCGTTGACCCCGGCGTTGCCAAGCGCAACCCCGGGCTGAAATTAGCGAACGCTTTCAGCGTTAAAACCAAACTCAGCTCAACAGTTGTTGGGTATCACTCCACAGGTCAGTCTGTATGCGAAAACGCCGGGAACATGTAATCATAGATGGCACATGAAAATTCTTATTGCTTACGACGGTTCTGAGTTTGCCGACGCAGCCATCAAAGATTTGCGCCATGGCGGTTTGCCTGATGACGCTGAAGCTCTTGTCTACACAGTCGCCGATGTCATTGTTCCGCCCGAAACCGATCCAGGGGATCAACAACCGGCGGAATTGCCGGCTGTGAAGCGCGCCCATGAACGGGCGAAACAAAAATTGAACGAAGCTGAAGCGCGTGCGCGAGAAGCAGGTGAGCACCTGCAGAAAGATTTTCCAAACTGGAAGGTATCTCACCAGGCCGCCGCCGAGTCACCTGCGTGGGCCATCATCTTTAAGGCCGGCGAGTGGAACGCAGACCTGATCGTCGTTGGCTCACACGGCAAATCTGGTTTAGCGGGCCGGCTAATTTTGGGCAGCGTGTCGCAGAGAGTGTTGTACGAGGCCGCGTGTTCTGTGCGAATCGGTCGTAGCGTAACCGAGAATCAAATCTCATCGTTGCGACTACTTGTTGGAGTTGACGGTTCGTCGTATTCGAAGGCTGCAGTCGAGGCGATTGCGAAAAGACGTTGGCCGACGGGCACGCAAGTTCGCCTGCTCACGGTCGTCGATACGGTGATGCTGTTGGGCAATCAGGAAGAGCAAGAAGCAAAGTGGCTCGAAGTTGGCGACGAAGAAAACTGGGACCAGATTCGTGCACTTTTCGAACCCGAGGCGGCACAACTGCGCGCTACGGGGTTGGATGCGGAGGTAATGATCAGGAAGGGACATCCCACGCAGCAACTGTTGGACGAAGCCGCCACCTGGGACGCGCATTGCATTTTTGCGGGCGCGAAAGGTGTGAGGGGAATTGAACGGCTGTTGTTAGGTAGCGTTTCGGCGGCAGTCGCGTCGCGAGCGCATTGCTCGGTTGAAGTTGTACGGCCGTAAGTTGTACGGCCTAAATTCGTCGGTTGAGGCCCGCAGGGGCAACAAATTAATAGCGTGTCACGCCGTGGCTCTCATCCCACACTAAAAAAGTTTCGAGAGGACCAGCAGTCCAGTAGCATGAGCGTGAGCGGAGACGGAAGCTGACTATTGACGTGTTGGGCAGATTGAAGCAGGTGGATGAACTTAAGTGAGCGGCTCGCAGAAAGCTGTTGTACAGATGAAAAACAAATTAATAAAACAATCAGTCTTGTTGGGACTGCTCGTTTTCGCGCCGTTTGTTTGCGCCTGTGGACAGTACAAGCATAAAACAGAATCGCAGCTCGCAGGCATGACGTCCGCCCAGCGAGTTGAAGAATATGCGAACGAACAAGCTCACCATAAATATGATTTTTTAGACGAGCAAAGCCGGCTAATCCTAAAATATATACGACAAGATGGGCGAAAAGCGTTGCCCCCAATGGTCCTCATCATTGATCAATATGATCCGACCACCGTGACCACGAGCAATAAAAACGGAGAACGATTTGACGCTATGTGGATGTTACTGGGGGATCTCGACAGCTATGTGATACGCGTACGAGCGACGGATGAAGGCCGAACAGCAATAGATAGGTTACAAAACGCAATAAACCGAATGAACAACTCCACTAGTGCTGTTAACGATCATTGGGCCACAGAGGGTCGCTTGAAGTTGGCCACTAAAACCTTAGAGGACGCCAACGGGATTGGGTTTGCTGACCGCACTGTCAGGGATACATTCTGGATTCAGTACAAGGTTCAGCTTTCCGACGAGGAGTTACTAAAGTTCAGCAACTTTTTGGTAGCACGCGATCCCAATTACCCGAGTTGGAGCCAAACGGATTTCATTAAAGATTTCTCCAGAATTAATGACTCGGGAAATCCATTGCAGGTCTACGTAATGAAGAATCCCAGTCCTTTTTATAATGAGTATTTGGAATTCAAAAAGTCCGTGGATTCTAGAGGCGATCTGAAACAAGTCGTTCCTGTTACGATTCGTGCTCCCGCCCCAAGCATCAAGATCAATGGTAGAAATTGAACAGTGTCGGCCCGTCGGGCGGAACTTTTTTGCACTTTATCCAAGGCCTGACGGCCGTGGCTATTGACTGCCAGCCTTCCGGGGCTTATTGCCCAGTTTCATTAGCCGAAACACTGGATAACTCACTGCCAGCAGAATGAGTGCATAGACGCTGTTCTTCGTATCACTCACAACCGTTCCCACTAGGAACAACAGAGAAGCGGCCAACGCCAACCCGGTGGTCCATGGATGGCCCCACGCGCGATAAGGTCGTTCCTTATTTGGCTCTCGACGGCGCAGCACAAACAACGAAATGAATGAGAGCGTGTAGTTGGCTACAAAGAAAAAAGCCAGAACCGTTAAGACTGTGCCAAAGGTTTGGCCAAACAAAATGAAGAGCACAGCAACTATCACGCTTAAAAATAGTGCGACGGTCGGAGTTCCACCTTTATTCACGTTGGCACCAGCCTTCATAAACAAGCCGTCGCGACTGATCGCGAACAGTACGCGCGTCGCCATCAAATGATAGGCGTTGATGGCGCTGATCATTGAGAGGATGGTGAGAACGCGAAACACGGTGTCGCCGTGCGCGCCGAAAATTACTTGTGCGGCCGCTCCGGCGGCAAAGTCCTGGCCGGCCATTTCAGAGAGTGGCAAAACATACAGCAGCGCCACGTTCACCAGCAGGTAAATCACGATCACCGTAATCACCCCACCAAATAGCGCCCGCGGAATGCTGCGACCGGGATCTTTTACTTCCTCCGAAAAGTAAATGACTCCACTCCAACCGTCGTATGTGTAGATCACGGCTTGCAGCGACAGCACCAGCCCGACCATTAGACTGACTCCCGCGGTGTTGGCGGTCGTTGACGCAGTAGTGAAGGCCCCGCCGCTGCCGGCAAAAAACGCTGCGACAATCAAGATCACAAAGGCGATTGCTTTTAACAGGCTGGTCGTGTTTTGCGTTCGGCTGCCCCAACTCACGCCGCGCCATTGAAGCAATGCGAAAACAACGGCGACGAACACAGCGATGACAACGTCTCGTCCGCTTAAACGTCGAAACAGGTGGCCGGCAAACTCGCCAATCACCAGGGACACTGCGGCCGCCGCTCCACACGTTGAGATCCAGTCGCTCCAACCGACAACGAAGCCGGCATATTCACCCAGCGCATAACGCGAATAGACATACTGTCCACCGGCTCGCGGCAACATCGTGCCCAGTTCCGCCAGCGCAACTGCGCCCAACAACGCATAGAGTCCGCCGATGATCCATACGGCGAGAAATAGCCAGGGGCTTTGCAAATGTGCAGCGATGTCACCGGGCGTTCGAAATATCCCGGCGCCGATGGTGTTGCCGATGATGACCGCAAGCCCGAATCCGACACCCAGCACGCGTAACAGCCGGCCGGAGCGTTCTTTTGGTTTTGATGGGGAAGGGGTTTTCAAATGGTTTGTTTAGGCAGGGCTGTTTCGTGTTTGTTCGTGGATCGCTTTCTGATTCTGAGCTAAAGGCGATCCACGAATTACACGAAACGCTTTAGATCAGCGTGGAGTAACCGGTGAAACAGATGTTCACCGGCTTCGCGGCGAACGGACAAGCGCCCGGCTTCATATGCCTTTGAGGCCAGGCCACGCTGAACTGACTTGCAGATGGCCACATCCTCATCCTGAATTCTTTGGCCCACCTCGATGCTTGCAAAATTGCTGGCGCGGGCGTCATCGGAAACATCGGGAAAGTAAAAATCAAAAATTACTTCAGTTTGATCAACCCCGCGTGGAATAACCAAATTTGTATCCATCGCACCGTCGTACCAATTGATCATGAAGTTCGGATAAATCCAGTAATAGAGCGCGCGTTCCCCTTTGCGCACGGCGCCGGTCTCTGCTTCGGCGCCTTCAACTACCATGGGACTCGATTGCAAACAAAAGTTTTCGCCGTTTTCAATCGTGTACATGCTGTAGTCGAGCACGCTGTCGAGACCTTTATGCAGATGCGGAACGTGGTAACCGCCATCAAGATAGTTGTCGACGAACACTTTCCAGTTGCAGTCAAAGGCGTAGTGGCGGCGCTCCAGCCAATGAAAGTTTTGTAACTCCAACGGCCGGATTTGATGGATCAAATCGCTTCCCAGAAACTGATCCAAACTCTCGCCGGAATCATCGAGACTTACGAAAACCCAATTCTCCCAAACAGCCGTTTGCAGTTTTACCAGGCCATTCTCAGCGCGATCAAAATCGCATACGCCGGTGAAGTCGGGCGTTCCTTTAAGTTGACCATCAAGAGCGTAGGTCCAGCCGTGATACGGACAACGAAAATGCTCGGCGCTACCTGCCGACCTGGTCATGACAGCAGCCGCATGATGGCGGCACACGTTGAAGAACCCGCGTATTTGGTTGTCGTTACCGCGCGCGAGCAGTATCGGTTCACCGGCAACGTCGGCCGTAACGTATTGCCCGGGTTGTTCGAGTTGGTCCAACCGCGCAACCATCTGCCACGAACGCGAAAACACAGTTTTTAGTTCGTGTTCATATAAGTCCTGATTGGTGTACCAGGATGAAGGAATGGTCAGAGCTCGCTCGAGAGGCAGGGTGGGATCGTAACTGTCGATTATTTCAACAAGGGATGGATTCATTAGTGTGGCGGAACGAATTCGTGGCGGCTCGGCCGCGTCCGGTGCGGTAAGGCTGTGCCTTACCGTCACGCACTCTAGAAATGAAGGAGGCTCTGCCTCTGTGTCGGCGGAGGCATAGCCTCGATTTGGAAATCAGCGCTTTCGGAAAGGCACAGCCTTTCCGCACAGGAAGCGGCAAAGCCGCAGCGTCAACCGACAGGCGTGGCTGTCTTTCGTTTTGGATTGAAGAAAGGTGTTTTCACTACCCGTGCGCCAACGAGAAGGCGCTGTGCCTCAACAGTGATTTCAAATTGAAGTTTTGTGCCCGGCTTAACGCAGTCTCGACGCACCGTCGCGAGTGCAATCATTCGTTTCAATGTTGGCGACCATGTGCTGGAAGTGGCCTTGCCGACTTGCGTCCCTTGTTTGAAAACGGGAACTGCGACACGTGACGCAATCGGAGAGACTGCCGGCGGCAAACCCACGCGTTCGTAGTGCGTTTCTACTTCCGGCCAGTCGATTTCCAGTCCTACAATCTCTCGGGCGTGACCTCGCTGCTTCTCGGCTACCAGCGCTGCCTGGCCAACAAAGCGGTTCTTGTCCAGATGGACCAGACGGCCCA